>JBDSOJ010000062.1:0-10367 GCA_039914895.1 Gaiellaceae bacterium | reverse complement strand
TCGCTCCCGGCGGCGCGTTCGGCGCCGGCTGGACGGGCTACGCGCCACTTGCGGTCGAGGGCACGGTGGGCAACATCTTCTTCCAGATGGGCGTCCAGTGGGCGGGCGCCTCGTCGATCATGACCGCGCTCAACTTCCTGGTCACGATCATCACGATGCGTGCCCCCGGGATGACGTTCTGGCGTATGCCGCTGCTCGTTTGGGCGAACTTCACGACCTCGCTGCTTGTTGTGATCGCGACGCCGTTCATCGCCGGCTCCCAGTTCTTCGCGCTCTTCGACCGCGTCCTGCACACGAACTTCTTCAACGTGTCCGAGGGCGGCTACGTGCTCGGCTACCAGCACATCTTCTGGTTCTACTCGCACCCGGCCGTCTACATCATGATGCTGCCCGGCTTCGGGATCATCTCCGAGGTGCTGGCGGTGATGAGCCGCAAGCCGGTGTTCGGCTACCGGCTGATGGCGCTCTCGCTGATGGCGATCCTCGTGCTCGGCTTCTCGGTCTGGGCGCACCACATGTTCGTGGCCGGGCTGGCGCCGTGGCTGCGCGTGCCGATGATGGTCACGTCGATGATCATTGCGGTGCCGACGGGGATCAAGATCTTCTCCTGGCTCGCGACGATGTGGGAGGGGAAGCTCCATTTCCGCACGCCGATGCTGTTCGCGCTCGGCTTTATCTCCATGTTCGTGCTCGGAGGTCTCTCGGGCATCTTCCTCGCCGCGGTGCCGATCGACATCGCCGCCTCGGACACCTACTTCATCGTCGCGCACATCCACTACGTGCTCTTCGGCGGCTCCGTCTTCACGATCTTCGCCGGGATCTACTACTGGTTCCCGAAGATGACCGGCCGGATGTACAACGAGCGGCTCGGAAAGACCCACTTCTGGCTCACCTTCATCGGTTTCAACGGCACGTTCTTCCCAATGCACTGGGTGGGGCTCCAGGGGATGCCGCGCCGGGTGGCCGACTACTCGGAGCAGTTCGGCGACTGGAACATGATCATCTCGATCTTCTCGTTCCTGCTCGGAGCGTCGACGATCGTCTTCTTCTACAACGTGATCGTCAGCTGGACCCGCGGCGAGCCGGCCGGGTCGAACCCCTGGCGCGCGCTGACGCTCGAGTGGCAGGTCACCTCACCGCCGCCGGTGTTCAACTTCGACGAGATCCCGCAGGTCGTTGGGAGCCCGTACGAATACGGGGTTCCCGGCGCGCGCCATGCGGTGTTGCGCGGCGGCGCCCATGTGGAGCAGCCGGAGCCCGCACATCAGGACGAGGTCGTGCGATGAGCGAAGAGCGGCGGAAGCTCCTTGTCGTCGCGAACGAGACGCTGACCGGGGACGAGCTGCTCGACGCTGTTCGCGCGAAGGCCGGCGACTCGGATGCGCTCGTGGTCGTGATCGCGCCCGTGAACGCGCCGCGCGAGGGCTACGTGGTGTACGACAACACGCGCCGCGCGGCGGCGGGGCGGCGGCTCGACCGGACGCTCGCGAGCTTTCGTGCGGCGGGGATCGCGGCCACGGGTCACGTCGTCGACAACGATCCGCTGGCCGCCGTCAAGGATGCGATCGCGATCGAGGAGCCGGACGAGCTGATCGTCTCCACCCATCCCGACGCCAAGTCGGGGTGGCGCCGTCGCAGCCTGCTGGACGAGATCCGCAAGGCGGCCGGCGCGATCCCGGTCGAGCACGTCGTCTCGGACGTTGCGGCTCGCGTCGGCGCGCAGAACATCCTCGTAGTCGCGAACGAGACCGTGCTCGGCGACGAGCTGCTCGATCGCATCCGCGAGAAGGCGAGCGGCGGCGGGCAGACGACCTTCCTGATCATCTCGCCGCAGAGCGACCCGAACCAGGGCTCTCATCCCGAGGCGGAACGCCGGCTGCGCAAGGTGTTGACGGAGTTGCGCGCGGAGGGAATCGAGGTGCACGGCCAGGTGGCGCATCCGGATCCGTTCACAGCCGCGATGCACGCCGTCCGCGACGAGCGGATCGACGCGATTCTCGTCTCGACCTTCCCCGAGCAGCGTGGCTCGACCTGGCTGCGCCGCGATCTCGTCGGCCGGCTCACGACCGAGGCGAAGGTGCCGGTCGAGCACGTGGTCGTCGAGCCGAGCAGCGTCGGCAGCGAGGTGAAGGCATGAGCGCGCACGCCGAGCAACACTCTCCTGCTGGACACCACGGGCCGCCGATCGCCAACCAGAGCTCGCGGGTCAGCTCGACCGTGCTCGGCATGTTCCTCTTCATCGCCTCGGAGGCGATGCTCTTCGGTGCGTTCTTCACGGCCTACTTCTTTGTCCGCGTCGTCAATCCCGATGCGCAGCCCTGGCCGTTGCCGCCGTTCCACCTGCCGGTCTTCGTCGCCGGCGTGAACACCGCGGTGCTTCTGACGTCGAGCTTCACCATGCACTGGGCGCTGCAGTCGATCAAGCGCGGCAACCGGGCCGGGATGAAGGCCGGGCTCCTGCTGACGCTGCTGATGGGGCTCGCGTTCCTGGTGACGCAGATGCTCGAGTACGCGCGGATCGGCTTCAACCCCTCGGACGGCGCGTTCGGGACGATCTTCTTCGGGCTCACAGGCCTGCACGGCGCTCATGTCTTCATCGGGCTGACGCTGCTGACGGTCGCCACCGTGCGTGCGTTCCGCGGCCACTTCACCCCGGAGCACCATCACGGGGTCGAGATCCCCGGGATCTACTGGCACTTCGTCGACGTGATGTGGATCGTGGTGTACGCGACGATCTACCTGCTCTGACGCGATGGCGCGCAATCCGTTCCGCAGTGAGGCAGAGGCGTATCGCTTCCTGCTGCTGACGGTCGGGTACTTCGCGCTGATCGTCGCCGCCGCCTCGATCGCGACGTGGCTGGGGGTCGGCGTCTTCGTCGGGCTGACCGCTGCGGTGCTCGTGCTCTGGCTGCGCTCGCGGTCGAACGAGCCGGCGCTGCGACCGGACGTGCCGGCCCGCGGGGGTGCACGGAACGAGCGGCACATCCTCGTGATCGCGAACGAGACTGTCGGCGGTGACGAGCTGCTGACGATTCTGCGGCGGAAGGCCGAGGGCGTCAGCGAGCAGATCCTCGTCGTCTGTCCCGCGCTCAACTCGCAGGTCCGCACCTGGGCGTCGGACGAGGACGGTGCGCGCGCGGCGGCGCAGCAGCGGCTCGATGCGAGCCTGGCGCGACTGCGCGAGGCCGGCGTGCAGGCGCGCGGAGAGGTTGGCGACGGCGATCCGCTGCAGGCGATCGAGGACGCGCTTCGGACCTTCGGCGCGAACGAGATCGTGATCTCGACGCATCCCGAGGGTCGCTCGAACTGGCTCGAGCGGAACGTCGTCGGCGCCGCCCGCGACCGCTTCGACGTGCCGATTACGCACGTCGTCGTCGACCTCGAGCGGTAGCCGTGCCCGACACGTCCGTGCGGGACACGGCCGCGTTGGACGATTACCCGCCGGTGCTGGCGACGACGTAGTCGGCGACTGCTGCGATCTGCTCCGGCGAGTACGAGTCCTTGAAGGCCGGCATCGCGCCTTGGCCGTTCGTGACACGGTCGACCACGAGCGCCTGCGAAGGCTTCGACTCGTCGAGGTTCGGGCCGACGTTTCCGCTCGTGCCGGCGGCCTCGAGGACGTGGCAGCCGCCGCAACCGGCCTCGGCGAAGATCGCCTCGCCGTCCGCCTCGCCGCCGCCTTCACCTTCGCCACCAGTCGTCGTCGTGGTGGCGCCGGCCTCGCTGTCGCCGCCGCGCGGCGGCAGGCCCGCAACCGACGCCACGTACGCGGCGACCGAATCCGCATCCTCGCCGGTGACGAGATTCGCAGGCATCCCGGGTGAGCCCGTGTTCGGCGTCTCGATCGGAAACTCGATCTGGTTGCGGACGACCGACCGGATCGTCGCCTCGCCGAGCCCGTCCGCGCGCGACTGTCGGAACGCGTCGTCGAGGTTCGGCCCGATCACGCCCTTCGAGCCGGCGTCGGCGAGCACATGGCAGGAACCGCACCGGCCTTCGCCGAGGAAGAGCTCCTTGCCGAGGCCGGCATTCCCGGCTTCGGAGAGCCCGTCGGAGCCGCAGCCCGTCGCGGCCAGAGCCGCGAGCAGGACCGCGCAGGCGCCGGAGAGCCCGCGCTGCCTCACCTAGCTGCTGGACCCCGTCGCGGTCGAGCCCGCGCCGACCGCCGCCTCGCGCGTCGGATGGATCGTGAAGACCCGGTCGAGTCCGGTGATCTCGAAGATCTTGGTGATGTTCCGGTCGCTGCAGACGAGCGAGAGCTGCCCCTCGTTCGTGCGCAGCCGCTTCACTCCGCCGACGAGCACGCCGAGCGTGGTCGAGTCGATGAAGGTCGTGCCGCTGAGGTCGACGACGACGTCGCGGCCGCCCTGCTCGATCACCTCGAGCAGCTGCTGCTTGAACTCTGGCGCGGTGTACAGGTCGACCTCGCCCGTGAGGGAGATCACGTACTGGTCGTCGCTCAGCTTCTCGGTCTTGACGTCGAAGTTCATGGATTCGTGACTCCCGGTCTCGTCCACAGGATCGTCTGCGCGTGCTTCCCTGGTCGGGGTGAGTCTAACCGGACGGGGGAGGCGCCTGCGACGCCTTCAGCTGCACGATCTGCTGCTTGATCAGCGCGGCGTTCGGATCGTCCGGCGCCAGCTCGATGAAGCGCTCGTACGCGGTGATCGCCTTCGTCACGTCGCCGCTCTGCTGCGCCACCTGGGCGAGCTCGAACTGGACGTTGGGGTCGCGCGGCGCGAGCACGGCCAGCCTGTCGTAGGCCCCCTCGGCACTCTGGTACGAGGTCTGCGCCTTCCCGTACGCCTCGCTGACCTCACGCGAGGCCTGGGTCGAGATCGCCTCGTCGATCGGGTCCGGCCCCAGAGTCGCCCCGTTACCGAGCTCGAGCGGGACGGAGAACGTCGAGCCGAAGGTGAGATAGCTGGCGCGCAGCTGCGCGAGCTGCGCCTCGCGCGCGAGCGTGTTCGCGCGGCCGAGATGGAGACCGGCCAGCTCGAAGAGCGACTCTTGATCCTTCGGACGCTGCTCGACGTACTCGCTGAGGACGGTGATCGCCTCGTCGGTCTGGCCGTCCTCCTGCAACGCGGTCGCGAGGTCGCGCTTGGCCTCCGCGCTCTTCGGGTTCTGCTTCAGCTCCTCGCGGGCGTCGCCGACGGAGAGGTTGCCGCTCGTCCCGCCGCCGTCGCGGAGGAGGTCGCCGATCCCCGTTCCCTGGTCGGAGCCGATCCCGAACGCGACGAAACCGACCCCGAAGACGAGCGCGAGGAACACGAACATCCATTTCGCGTGGCGACGCAGCCGCGTGAAGAACATCGTGTCCTCGAGTGCTACGAGATCGCTGTCGCGCTTGCGGGGGCGGTTCTCAGCATGCGAGCGCGCGCTGCGGACGTTGCGTCGATCAGCTCGTGCCATTCCGTTCTTCCTCTCTCGTACCTCGTCTGGCCGTCGACCAGGGTAGCCGCGATGCGATCGGGTGAGCCTCCGTAGACGACGGCTGCCGCGGGATCCTCCCATGGTAGATACGGCGAGCCCGACAGGGAGACGACCGCGACGTCTGCGCGTTTGCCGGGGACGAGCGAGCCGGTCGCTGCCTCGAGGCCGAGCGCACGGGCGCCGCCGAGCGTCGCCAGCTCGAGCGCCTCCGTCGCCGAGATCGCGTCGGCACGCTCGCCACGGGCGCGAGCCAGAGAGATCACCGTACGCAGCTCCTCGAAGAAGTCGTGCGAGGGAACGGAGGAGACGCCGTCGGTGCCGACTGCGACGCGGAGGCCGGCGCCGCGGAGCTCGTCGAGCGGCGCGATCCCGCAGCCGAGCAGGGCGTTCGAGCGCGGGCAGTGCGCGACGCCGACCCCGTGCTGGGCCAGCAGGCCGAGTTCCTCCTCGTCGATCTTGACGCAGTGTGCCGCGACCATGGTCTCGTTCAGCAGGCCCGCGGCAGCGAGCCGGCGGATTCCGCTCTCGCCGCCGGGCGGCGGCAGCACGTCGGCGAGATGCTGCCACGGCCCTTCGCCGCGCAGCAGCCAGTCGAGCTCGTCCTGGCTCTCGTTCAGGTGGGTCGCGAGCGGAAGCGTCAGCTCCGAACAGGCGCGATAGACCTCGTCCGAGCACGTGTACGGCGCGTGCGGGGAGACACCGAGCCGGACGCGGTCCGAGAGCGATTCCTCGACGTACGCGCGCTTCTCCGCGAATGTGCGCATCGCCTCGGAGCCGTCGCGGCCGAAGACCTCGAGGTAGACGATCGCGCGCAGGCCCAGCTCGGCGCAGGCATGCGCGCTGGCGCCCGAGAACGCGAGGTCGCCGACGGTGGTGATCCCGGAGCGGAGGCACTCGGCGGCGCCGAGGCGTGCGATCGCCTCCATGTCGGCCGGCGCCAGCCGGGACTTGCGCGCCATGTGCAGCACGATCCACGGCCCGAACGAGAGCCCGTCGCCGAAGCCCGCGTAGACGGCGTACTCGAGGTGGGTGTGCGCGTTGACGAACCCCGGGACGATCGCCGACTCGGGAAAGCGCTCGCCGACGCCGAGCTCCGCTGCCGTTCCGACGGCCGCAATCACGCCGTCCTCGATCCTGATCGCCCCGTTCTCGAGCGGGTCGCCCTCCACCGGCAGCACCCAGTCGGCGGAGAGAACCCTCACTCCGTGCTCCACCTGGATTTCTGGTCGGCGATGTCCCAACGCTTCTCCATGATCGCTGCGAGCTGGATCGAGAGCTCGAACAGGATGATCAACGGCGCCACCTCGAGCGCCAGCGACACCGGGTCGACCGTCGGCAACAGCACCGCGAAGACGATCATCAGCGCAAACCCGATTCGCCGGTTGCGCCGCAGTTTGTCCGCGCTGAGGATCCGCAGGCGCACGAGCGCGAGGATGAAGATCGGCATCTGGAACGCGAGTCCGCTGGCGAGCAGGGTGAGCTTGACGAACGAGAAGTAGTAGCTCGCCCGCACCTCGACCTGGAAGAACTCGTCGCCGAACGAGGTCAGGAAGTCGAGCGCGCGGGGGAGCACGATGAAGTACGAGAACGCGATCCCGCCGGCGAACAGGATCGTCGCGAACGTCGTGAAGACGGCAACGGTTCGCTGGATGCCCTGCTCGATCGCGGGGGCGAGGAACGACCACAGCTGGTAGAGCAGGAGCGGCAGCGTCACTGCGACCGCGGCGGCCAGGCACACCTTCACCGCTGTCGTGAAGGGCTCCGTGACGCCGAGCGTGATCAGCTTCTTGTCGTCCGGAAGCGGCCGTGTCAGGACGTCGATCAACGTCTCGTGAAAGATGAACGCGACGATGAAGACGGGAACGATCGCGAGCAGGGCGATGAAGATCCGCGATCGCAGCTCACCGAGATGCTCGACGAGCGTTGCCTCCTCGCCGTGCTGCAGGCGCCGCGGCAGACGCTTTAGAGCCATGGTGTTGAGAGCACCGCGCCGCGGAGGCTAGGAGACTTCGCGCTCGCGCGCCTGTTGCTGCTGCGCGACCGGGTGCTCCTCGGCCACCGGCTTCTCGGCGACCGGGTGCTCTTCGGCAACCGCGTGCTCCTCGGCGGGCGGGAGCTCTTGCGAGAGCCGGTGGTGCACGGCTTCGTCGTCGTCGTCCTTGCCCGAGATCGAGTCCTTGAACTCACGCATACCCTTGCCGAGCGAGCGGCCCATCTCGGGCAGCCGCTTGGGGCCGAAGATGACGAGCAGGGCGACCAGCAGGATGACGAGCTCGGTGACACCGATTCCGAAAGGCATGGGTCGGACTGTACCACTGTTTGTCCGGCCCTAAACCCGGGGACGAAGAGGAGTGAAGAGGTTCGTCTCCGAGCAGGTGATCGTGATCGCCGGCGGTTCGAGCGGTATCGGCCGCGCGACGGCGCGGGCGGCAGGTGAGCGCGGTGCGAAGGTCGTCGTCTCGGCCCGGAACGCCGAGGCGCTCGCGAGTGCGGTGGCCGAGATCGAGGCACGCGGCGGCGAGGCGCTCGCAGTTCCCGCCGACGCGACGAGCGCGGACGACGCCGAGCGACTGTGCGAGCGCGCGGTCGAGCGCTTCGGTCGGATCGACACCTTCGTGGCCACGGTGATGGTGACCGTGTACGCCGAGGCCGAGCAGCTCGAGGCGGACGAGCTGCACCGCGTCATGGACGCCAACTTCCTCGGCCGCGTGCACGCCTACCGCGCGGCGTTGCCGCACCTGCGTGCGAGCGGTGGCACGTTCTCTCGAAGGCGGCGGGCCGCGTCTACTTCGAAGCGGCCCGGGTCGAGCAGGAGAGGTACCGGAGCGGCGTCGACATCAGCCTGATCCTCCCGGGCGGGCTCAATACGCCGCAGTTCGACCGCGCGCGGCAGAAGCTCGGCTTGCAACCCCAGCCCGTGCCGCCGATCTATCAGCCGGAGGTCGTCGCGGCGGCGATCCTGCACTGCGCCGAGCGCCCTCAGCGGGAGCTGCCGGTGACCTGGGCGGCGCAGACAGCTGCTCTGGGGGCAGAAGCTCTCGCCGCGCGCCGGCGACCTCGTGCTGCTCCGGAACGGCTGGAAGGGGTCAGACGACCGGCGAGTCCAAGCCCATCCACTCGCCCGACAACCTCTGGCAGACGCTGCCGGCCGACCCCGGGGCGCACGGCCGTTTCGACCAGGCGGCCCGCAAGTCGAGCGCGTGGAGCACGGCCCGGCTCCGCCCGGGTAAGATCCGGGGGATCGCAGCGCTCGCGGCGCCTCTGGCGGCGGCGGCGATCGGCTACCATGGAGTTACGAAGCGGCGCTGAAAGCCGCACGAATCCTGGGAAAGAGGGATCACAAGCTTGGCGTTTCTGGAGATCAAGAACCTGCACGTCGCGCTCGAGGATGGGACCGAGATCGTCAAGGGCGTCGACCTCGAGGTCGATCTGAACGAGAAGCACGCGATCATGGGCCCGAACGGCTCGGGCAAGTCGACCCTCGCCTACGCGCTGATGGGTCACCCCTCCTACGAGATCACCGAAGGGCAGATCCTGCTCGACGGCGAGGACATCGTCGGCGCGGGTGCCGACGAGCGCGCGCAGAAGGGCCTCTTCCTCGCCTTTCAGTACCCGCACGCGATCCCGGGCGTGACGGTGACCAACTTCCTCCGCAGCGCGATCAACGCGATCCGCAAGGCGCGCGCGGGCAAGGACGACCCGATCCCGGTCAAGGAGTTCCGCACCGAGATCCTCGCCGCTATGGAGCGCCTGAAGGTGCCGCGCGAGCTCGCCTCCCGTTACTTGAACGACGGCTTTTCCGGCGGCGAGAAGAAGCGCGTCGAGATCCTGCAGATGGCGCTGCTCCGGCCGAAGATCGCGGTGCTCGACGAGACCGACTCCGGGCTCGACATCGACGCGCTGCGGATCGTCGCGGGCGGCGTCAACGAGCTCGTCGGGTCCGAGATGGGGGCGCTCCTGATCATGCACTACCAGCGGATCCTCAACTACGTCACGCCCGACCACGTCCACGTCTTCGTCGACGGCAGGATCGTCTCGAGCGGCGGGCAGGAGCTTGCGCACAAGCTCGAGGCCGAGGGCTACGACGCCTTCATCCCGAAGGAAGCGGAGGTGGCGGCATGACCGAGACGGAGACCGACGTCGTCCAGGGGATCCGCGAGGAGTACGCGTACGGCTTCTCGAACTCCGACGAGGCCGAGAACTACTTCTTCAAGTCGGGCCGCGGCCTGTCGCACGAGGTCGTCGAGGCGATCGCGGAGCACAAGCAGGAGCCTGACTGGATGCGCAAGTTCCGGCACAAGTCGCTCGACTACTTCCTCGCCCGGCCGCTGCCGAGCTGGGGCGGCAACGTCGGCGAGATCGACTTCGAGAACATCTACTACTACATCAAGCCGACCGAGAAGCAGGCCTCGCGCTGGGAGGACCTGCCGGCCGACATCCTCGACACCTGGGACAAGCTCGGCATCCCCGAGGCGGAGAAGAAGTACCTCGCCGGGGTCGGCGCCCAGTACGAGTCGGAGGTCGTCTACCACAAGCTCCAGGCCGACCTCGAGGCCAAGGGCGTCATCTTCCTCGACATGGACTCGGCGCTCCGCGAGCACGAGGACATCGTCAAGCAGTACATGGGGACGATCATCCCTCAGAACGACAACAAGTTTGCGGCGCTGAACTCCGCGGTCTGGTCGGGCGGCTCCTTCATCTACGTGCCGCCCGGCGTCAAGATCGAGCTGCCGCTCCAGGCCTACTTCCGGATCAACGCCGAGAACATGGGCCAGTTCGAGCGGACGCTGATCATCGTCGACGAGGACGCCTACGTGCACTACGTCGAGGGCTGCACCGCCCCGATCTACTCGTCCGACTCGCTCCACTCTGCCGTCGTCGAGATCGTGGTCAAACCGCGCGGACGCTGCCGCTACACGACGATCCAGAAC
>JBDSOJ010000061.1:0-13931 GCA_039914895.1 Gaiellaceae bacterium | reverse complement strand
GATCCCGGCGACGGCGCGGTCGAAGCGCGGATCGCCGGGCGCGAAGCGCAGCCCGTCGAGGAGCGCGATCGGCCGCGCGCCCATCGCGATGATGTCGCGCAGGATCCCGCCGACGCCGGTCGCGGCTCCCTGGAACGGCTCGACCGCGGACGGGTGGTTGTGGCTCTCGACCTTGAAGCAGACCGCCTCCCCGTCGCCGAGGTCGATTACGCCGGCGTTCTCACCGGGGCCCTGCAGCACGCGTTTACCTGAGGAGGGAAGCCGTTTCAGCAGGAGGGCCGAATGCTTGTAGCCGCAGTGCTCCGACCAGAGGAGCGAGAACACCGCCAGTTCGAAGTGGTTCGGCTCGCGCCCGAGCAGGTCGACGATGCGGTCGAGCTCCCCGTCCGTGAGGCCGAGCGAGCGATGCACAGGCGGCGATTGGATGGGCTGAGCGGCGACCTCGGTCAGGTGGTTCAGTGTAGACGGGAAGCCCGACGACAGCAGCCGCGTTGGAGAGAGGGATGAGTCGGCGGCACCTCCTGATGCTCGTGGGGCTGGCGGCGATCTGGGGGTCGGCGTTCATGTTCACCCGGATCGCGCTCCGCGACCTCGAGCCGGCGACGCTGATCCTGCTGCGGATGGTCTCCGGGGCGGTGGCGCTCGCTGTCTACCTCGCCGTGACTCGCGGCAGCCTTTCGGCGCTGCGGCCCTACGCGTTGCCGCTCGCGCTGCTCGGGCTCGTCAACACGGCCGTGCCCTTCTTTCTGATCGCCTGGGGCCAGCAATACATCGATTCCGGCCTCGCCTCGATCTTCAACGCCTCGGCGCCGCTGTTCACCGCGGTCTTCGCGATCGCCTACGACTCGAGCCAGCGCGCGACCGGCCTGCGGCTCGCCGGGATCGTGGTCGGCTTCGCCGGCGTCGTCCTGCTCGCGGGCTTCGAGCTCTCCGGTGGCGAGCGGGCGCTCGCCGGCGGTCTCGCCATCGTCGCGGCTTCGGCCTGTTACGCGATCGGTGGGCTCTACGCAGGCAGGCGCTTCGCCGGCCTGCCCTTCCCGCTCGTCGCGTTCGGAACGCTCGTCTGGGCGACGCTCTTCGTGCTCCCGTTCGGAGTGGGGGGAGCGGGCTCGCTCAGCTGGGCGGCGACGCTGTCGGTGCTCTACCTCGGCGTCGCCGCTACCGGCGGCGCCTACCTCCTCTATTTCGGGCTGATCGCGGGTGCGGGTGCCTCGAAGGCCGTGCTCGTCACTTACCTCGTCCCCTCGCTTGCGCTCGGCTACGGCGCGGTCTTCCTGGGCGAGGGGATCACGGCGCTCGCGCTAGCGGGTCTCGCGCTCGTGCTGGCGGGCGTGGCGCTCGGGACGGGTACCGTCAAACGATGACCCGGTACTGGCCGATGCTGATCCTGCTCGCGGCCGTCTGGGGGGCGTCGTACCTGTTCATCAAGGTCGCCGTCGACGAGATCGAGCCGGCGCCGCTGATGGCGGCGCGGACCCTCCTCGCCGCCGCCGTCCTGATCGGCTACGTCGTCTGGCGCTTCGGCCGGCAGCGTGCGTTCGAGGAGCTCCGCGCGGCGTGGCGGCATTGCCTCGTCCTCGGCGTCCTCAACGCCGCGCTGCCGTTCTGGCTGATCGCGTGGGGAGAGCAGCACATCGACTCCGGGCTCGCGGCGGTGGTGCAGGCGTCGGTGCCGATCTTCAACGCGCTGCTCGTGCTCCGGTTCCTGCCGCACGAGCGGCTCACGCGGCTCCGCACGTTCGGGCTCGCGATCGGGATCGCCGGCGTCGCCGTCGTCACCGGGATCCACCCCGACGGCGGCAACCTCGCGATCCTCGGCGCGCTGGCCGTCGTGCTCTCCTCGCTCTCGTACGCGGGTGCCGGCGTCTATGGACAGCGCGCGGTCTCCGGCACGGCCGGGCCGATCCTGGCGGCCGGCTCGATGCTCGTCGGTGGGCTGATTCTGCTCCCGTTCGCGCTCTTCCAGCTTCCGGGCAGCGTCCCCTCGCTCGAGGCGACAGCCTCCGTGCTCGCGCTCTCGCTGCTCGGGACGGCATTCGCGCAGCTCGTTCTCTTCCGGATGCTCGCCCTGCACGGCTCAGCGCGCCTGTCGCTCGTCGCCTACCTGATCCCGGGCTTCGCGCTCGTCTACGGCGCGTTGCTTCTCGACGAGGGGATCACGGCAGCGACGATCGGCGGGCTCGTCCTGATCCTGGGCGGGATCGCGCTCGCCTCCGGCGCCGTCCGGATGCCGCGCCGCGAGACCGTCGCCGCCAAGCTGTGAGCGTCTCGATCCGCCCCGCGCGCGAGGACGACGTCGACTTCCTCGTCGAGCTCTACTCGGACGAGGACGTGCGGCCTTTCCTCGCTGCCGCCGGCTCGTACGATCGGGACGGCGTGCTGGCGAAGCTCGTGCAGGACCCGGAGGCCGGCGGAGTGATCGTGGTCGAGCTCGAGGAGGAGCCGGCCGGCGCGATGGGGTGGGAGCTCGCGAACCGGCGCAGTGGAATCGTCCACATCGGCGGGCTCGCCGTGCATCCTGACTTTCGCGGCCGCCGGGTCGCCGACGCCGCCGCTCGTCTGTTCCAGCGTCACTTGATCTTCGAGCGCGGCTTCCACCGGATCGAGCTGGAGGTCTACGGCTTCAACGAACGGGCCCAGTGGCACGCCGAGCGCTCGGGTTTCGTCCGCGAGGGCGTGAAGCGAAAGGCCTACCGCCACGGTGACGGCTGGGTCGACGGCATCCTCTACGCACTCGTCGCGGAAGATCTAGAGCCGAGGTAGGCGGTCAGCAGATCGCCCACCTGCGGTAGGTCGGTGCGAGCTGGAGCAGATCGTCGCGCAGGGGGATCCGGGCTACAGGACTCGGCCGCCGCTCTCGGTGACTGCGATCACGTCCTCGACGCGGACGCCGAAGCGGCCGTCGAGCAGGATCGAGGGCTCGTCGGTGAAGGTCATCCCGGCCTCGAGCGCCGTCTCGTCCTCGACCGAGAGGAACGGCCGCTCGTGCACGTCGAGGCCGATCCCGTGACCCATCCGGTGCCGGAAGCCGTCGCCGAGCCCCGCTGCCTCGATCGGGGCGCGACAGGCCGCGTTGACCTCGCGTGCGGGCGCGCCCGGCCTGGCCGCCCTGCGTCCTGCCTCCTGAGCCTCGAGCATCGTCGCGTGTGCTTCCGCGTAGCCGGCGGGCAGCTCGCCGCAGGCGACTGTGCGGCCGAAGTCGGAGCAGTACCCCTCCCAGACGGCGCCGAAGTCGAAGAGCACGACCTCGCTTTCGCGCAGCGCCTCGAGCGCGTCCGGCCCGTCCGAGTCAAGCCGGCGCTCGCCCCACGTGAAGATGTGCGTCGGAAACGAGGGGCAGCGGGAACCGCGGACGCGCAGCTCGTGCTCGACCTGCTCGACGAGTTCGGTCATCGAGACGCCGGGGACGACGTGCGGCGCCACCGCGTCCATCGTCTCGCGCGCGATCAGGCAGGCGTGCGCCATCAGCTCGAGCTCCGGCCCGGACTTGACGCGCCGCAACTCGTTCACGAGCGACGAGCCCTCGGAGAGCTGCGCGTCCGGCACCAGCGCGAGCAGCTCGATCGCCGTCTCCGCCCAGGCGCGCTGACCGAGCGCGATCCGTGTCGGCGAGCCCAGCTCTCGCACCGCCTCGGCGAACGACGCGCGTCCGTCTCCATCCTCCCGCACGACGATCGCGCCCGGCGGCGGCATCCCATCGAGATGAAACTCGACGACCATCCGCGGCAGCACGTACACCGGCTCGCGCCCGGGCTTGAGGAAGGCACCGGCGACCCAGCCGTGCGCGTAGGAGAGGTTCCCGAAAGTGGGCAGGTCGCGCTCGATCCCCGTCAGGTACTCGAGGTCGGAGGAGGGCGGGACGAAGAGGGCGTCGAGGCCGCTCTCCTCGAGCAGTGCCGCAAGGCGCTCGCGCCGGGCCGCGTACTCTTGCTCCAAAATCGCCACGAGAGATGGAGGATCGCACGCATGGAGCTCATCCACACCTGCTATCGGATCGCCGAGATCGACCGCTCGGTCGCCTTCTACTCGGCGCTCGGCTTCGAGGAACGAGCCCGCATGCCGATCCGGGAGGAGGCGATCAACGTCTTCATGGGCTTGCCGGGCGACGGCGACCGGCTCGAGCTGACCTACAACCACGGCGTCGAGTCCTACGAGGTCGGCACCGGCTACGGCCACATCGCGATCACGGTCGATGACATCGACGCGACGCTCGCCGCGCTGGCCGAGCAGAGCATCGAGCCGGAGCGGCCCAAGTACCAGGTGCGCGAGGGTGGGTCGTTCATCGCCTTCGTCCGCGATCCGGACGGATACAGGGTCGAGCTGATCGAGCGCAGCGGGAAGTAGCCGCACCTGGCGGAAGGCGCCGACGGCCCTTACCCTTGTGGCCGTGGACGCAGACGACGAGCTGCTCGAGGTGCTCGAGCGAATCTATTCCCGCGCGGACAAGTCGCCGGCGGACCACGCCGTGCTCGCGGTCAAGGAGGAGCTCGTGCGGCTGGGCGCGGATGCAGCTTTCGTGGCGGTGCCATCGCCTGATGGCAACGCCGTCGAGGTCGCTCGCGTGACCCGCTACTCCGAGCATCCCGTCCGGCTTGCGTTCTCGATCAACGCGCCCTATCCGCTGGCCGAGGTGCTCCGGCGAGGCGATGCGCTCTTCATCGCGTCGAACGAGCACCTCCGCTGCGACCATCCGGGCCTTCTCCGGCTCGACGACGAGGATCACGCTTGTGCAACGCTGCCCCTTCGGGGCTCCGACGGGGCGCTTCTGGGAGCACTCAACCTCGGCTTCGGCGATCCCCACGAGTTCGACAGCGAGGAGCGCGCCGCGATCGAGCAGCTCGCCCAGAAGTGCGCGGCCGTCCTCGGACGGCCCGCCGTCGCGTGATAGAAACGCGGCATGGCCATGGATGTCGCGAGACACCTGACGACGGAGGAGCTCGGGGCGGGCCTCGACGTGATCCGGGGTGCCCCGGCGGACGAGGGCACTGTCGAGCTGATCGCACGACGGCCCGCGGAAGGGGAGCGCGAGCTACTCGAGCAGGCTGTACTCGACCTCCGCGAAGGTCTGGTCGGCGACAACTGGAGTGTGCGCGGAAGCAGACGCATGCCCGACCGCTCGGCCAATCCGAACGCACAGCTGACGCTGATGAACGCGCGCGTGATCGACCTCGTCGCCGCGGGAGACCGTGACCGCTGGGCGCTCGCCGGCGACCAGCTCTACGTCGACCTCGACCTGTCCGCTGCGAACCTCCCGCCGGGCACGCGGCTGGTGTTCGGCTCAGCGGTGATCGAGGTGACCGCCGATCCGCACACCGGCTGCGCCAAGTTCCACGCCCGTTTTGGCGGCGACGCCCACCGGTTCGTGAACACGAAGACGCATCGGCACCTACGGCTGCGCGGCCTGAACGCCAAGGTGATCGAGCCCGGCACGGTCTCGACCGGCGACGCGATTCGCAAGCTCTGACCGACGAGGATTCATGCGCTCCAGACGGATGATCACCGTCGTTGGCTGCCACGCGGGCGGCGAGATCGGCAACGTCGTTGTCGGCGGCGTGCTGCCGCCGGCCGGGGCGAGCGTGTTCGAGCAGATGCAGACGCTGGAGCGCGAGGGCGACTCGCTGCGGAAGCTCTTGCTGCGCGAGCCGCGTGGGAGTGTCGCCTGCCACGCGAACCTCGTCGTGCCGGCGACGCGTCCGGACTGCGACGCCGGCTTCATCATCATGGAGCCGACCGAGTATCCGGCCATGTCCGGCTCGAACACGATCTGCACGACGACCGTCCTGCTCGAGACCGGCATGGTGGCGATGAGCGAGCCCGAGACGGTCGTGCGGCTGGAGGCGCCGGGCGGCGTCGTCGAAGCGCGCGCCGCCTGCCGGGATGGCCGCTGCGAAAGCGTCGAGTTCACGAACGTGCCCTGCTTCGCCGACCGGCTCGACGCGCCGCTCGAGGTGGAGGGGCTCGGCACGATCGCCGTCGATGTCGCCTACGGCGGCATGTGGTACGCGATCGCGGATGCCCACGCGCTCGGCTTCGAGATCGAGCCGCACGAGGCGCGCGACCTCGCGCTCACCGGCGAGCGGATCCGTGCCGCCGCACGCGAGCAGCTTCCGTGCGCCCACCCCGAGAACCCGGCGATCGCCGGCGTCAGCATCGTCCAGCTCGCAGAGCCCTGGCGGGGCGTCGGGAAGGTGACCCGGAACGCCGTCGTCGTCGCGCCCGGACGGCTCGACCGCTCCGCGACAGGCACCGGTCTTTCGGCGCGACTGGCCGCCCTCCACGCGCGCGGCCTGATGGGCGTCGGCGACGCGATGACGCATGCCTCTGTGATCGGCTCCACCTTCGACGGCCGGATCGTCGCCGAAAGCCGCGTCGGCGAGCGTGAGGCGATCGTGACCGCGATCCGGGGCAGCGCCTTCATCACGGGTGTGACACAGCTGTACGTCGACCCTGACGATCCGTTCCCTGAGGGCTACCTGCTCTCGGACACGTGGGGTGTCAGCGGCCTCGACAAGCAGGCCTAAGACCGTCGAAACGGCTCATGTCCCGGCGCCCGGTTGTCGATCGAAGGGTCGTGGCCGTGAAGCGGAAGACCTGCACGAAGGCGCGGTATGCGACGGTACGCGACGCGCAACACGCGATCGCCGGGATGGTGAAGCGCTTCGGTGGCTTCACGTTCAAGCGGCCCTACCGCTGCGGCCGCTGCCGCGCCTTCCACCTCACGAGCACCCCGCCGATCAAGGCACGGCGCAAGCAATGGTGAGTGTTTCCGGCTCGCGCTTCGCCGCCTCGTAGGGGACGACGTCGGAGATCTCGATCGTCGTGATGCCCTCGATCGGACTCGTCGATCGCGCTATCAATCCGCACCGGGACGCTGACGAGCCCGAACGGGATCGTGCCGGTCCAGGTCGCTCGCGGCATGTGGAGTCAACGGTGGAACGATTGATCCGGTTTTGTTGCAAAGTCGTGTGTCTCTTGTCGCAGGCGGCCGCGTAGCGTGGCTGCCATGGCTGGCGCGACGAAGGCGACGACGCCCTGGGGGCCGGCGAGGCTCGTCGAGGAGCTGCGGCTCCCGCAGCGGGCGGGCGAGAAGCGATTCTCGTCGGTGGTGCAGTTGCTCGAGAACGCGAGGGGCGAGCGGCTTGTCCGCTTCGCCTATGCCACCGACGGCGTCGCGCGGCGCGGACCGGTAACCCTGCGGCTGCGCGACCTGGAGAAGCTGCGGGCGTCGCTCTCCAAGCACCCCGGCCTTGAGGAGGCGTTGCGGCTCTGAACCTCTGCGTCTCCTCAGACGGTGGTGAGCGTCCGCTCGCGGGCGGCGTCGACGAGTGCGGCGAGCAGC
This sequence comes from Gaiellaceae bacterium, assembly GCA_039914895.1. Classification (GTDB taxonomy): domain Bacteria; phylum Actinomycetota; class Thermoleophilia; order Gaiellales; family Gaiellaceae; genus Gaiellasilicea. Next base: position 6,592 of record JBDSOJ010000061.1, on the reverse strand, counting down.
AGCGCGCCGTCACCCGAGCCGAGCAGCGGATCGACCGCGTGCTCGGGGTGCGGCATCAGGCCGAAGACGTTCCGCGCCTCGTTGCAGACGCCCGCGACGTCGCCGACCGAGCCGTTGCAATCCTCCGCGTAGCGCAGCACCAGCTGGCCCGCGGCCTCCAGCTCGCCGTACAGCTCCTCGTCCGCGTACCAGCTGCCCTCCCCGTGCTTCACCGGAATCGTCAGCTCCTGCCCGAGCTCGCAGCGGGCGGTGAACGGGGTGTCGGCCCGATCCACGCGCAGCCGCACGTCCCGGCAGACGAACTCGAGGTCGCGGTTGCGCCGCAACACGCCCGGCAGGAGGCCCGCCTCGCAGAGGATCTGGAAGCCGTTGCAGATTCCGAGCACCGGGCCGCCGGCAGCGGAGAAGTCCCGAACCGCCTCGAGGACGGGGGCGAAGCGCGCGATCGCGCCGCAGCGGAGGTAGTCGCCGTAGGAGAAGCCGCCCGGGAGTACGACGCCGCCGGTGCGGCGCGGCAGCTCGGTCTCCGCGTGCCAGACGAGCTCGGCGTCCGCCCCGAGAGCACCAAGCGCCCAGGCCGCGTCCCGATCGTCGTTCGAGCCGGGGAACACGAGCACCGCGAGCTTCGGCCTGCCGTTCACGCGCCTCCGACCTCGACCTCGAAGCTCTCGATCAGCGGATTGGCGAGCAGCTCCTGGCACATGCGCTCCACCTGGGCCTTGGCCTCCTGCGCGCTCGGGGCGTCGACCTCGAGGTCGACGAGCCGGCCGACTCGAGCCCCGCCCACGGCGAAGCCGAGCTTGCGCAGCGACTCCTGCACCGCCTCCCCCTGCGGGTCGAGGATCCCCTGCTTCGGCCTGACCAGGACGGTCACCCTCACAGCAGCACCACCTGTGGGTCGGCGAGGTAGTCGTCGAACGCGAGCCCCGTCAACAACTCGAACGCCTCGACGTAGCGGGCACGAGTCCCCACGACGACGTCAGCGGGCACCTCCGGGCCGGGAGCGGTCTTGTTCCAGCCGAGACGCTCGCAGTAGTCGCGGACGTACTGCTTGTCGAAGGACGGCTGTGAACCGCCGGGTGCGTACCCGGCGGCCCGCCAGAAGCGGGAGGAGTCGGGGGTCAGCGCCTCGTCTGCGAGGACGAGCGTCCCCGCCTGGTTCACGCCGAGCTCGAACTTCGTGTCGGCGAGGATGATCCCGCGTGCCTCGGCGTGCTCGGCGGCGAAGGCGTACAAGGCGAGCGCGACGGCCTCGACCTCGGCCCAACGTCCCGCGCCGACCAGCTGGGCCGCGGCTCGTGCATCGATGTTCTCGTCGTGCCCGGAGACGGCCTTTGCCGCCGGGGTGACGATCGGCTCGGGCAGCCGATCCGATTCGACGAGCCCCGCAGGCAGCGCGTGCCCGCAGACGGAACCGGTCTCGCGATAGTCCTTCCAGCCCGATCCGGACAGGTAGCCCCGCACGACCACCTCGACCGGCAGCATCTCGAGCCGGCGGCACTCGAGCGAGCGGCCGTCCTCGCGCAGCGCGAGCAGGTGGTTCGGGACGATGTGGGCCGTGCGCGCGAACCAGAAGGCGGAGAGCCCGGTGAGGAGGCGGCCCTTGTCCGGGATCTCGGTCGGCAGGATCACGTCGAACGTCGAGATCCGGTCGGACGTGACGAGCAGCAGCCGCTCCCCGTCCAGCGCGTAGAGCTCCCGCACCTTGCCGCTCGCGAGCAGCACCGCCGCCTCAGGCATGAACGTGCTCCGAGCGCAGGGCGCGCAGCCGATCGAAGACGACACCGATGTTGCGGGTGTAGGCGTCGAGGTCGAGGACGGCCTCCAGGTCGACGCGGTCCGCGATCTCCGCGTCCGCCTCGACGAGCTCGGGAAAGTCGAGCCCGTCGTCCCACGCGCGCATCGCGTGGCGCTGCACGAGCCGGTACGCCTCGTCGCGAGGAAGCCCCGACTCGACGAGCGCGAGCAGTAGCCGCTGGCTGAAGTAGAGGCGGTGGCTCGCGTCGAGGTTCTCGCGCATCCGCTCGGTACGGACCACCAGCCCCTCGAGCAGCCAGGCGAAGCGGTCGAGCATGTAGTCGACTGCGAGGAAGGCATCGGGGAGGACGATTCGCTCCGCAGAGGAGTGCGAGATGTCGCGCTCGTGCCAGAGCGCGACGTTCTCGAGCCCCACGACCGCGCTGCCCCGGACAACACGAGCCAATCCGCAGATGCGCTCCGAGACGATCGGGTTCCGTTTGTGTGGCATCGCCGACGAGCCTTTCTGGCCGCTGCCGAACGGCTCCTCGACCTCTCGCACCTCGGTCCGCGCGAGATGCCGGAGCTCGAGCGCGAACCGCTCCAGCGACGCTGCGAGCAGCGCGAGCGCGTTCAGCACCTCAGCGTGCCGGTCGCGCTGCAGGATCTGCGTCGAGCTCGGCGCCGGCTCGAGCCCGAGCCTCTCGCAGGCGACACGCTCGACCTCGGGATCGGCGGCCGAGTACGTGCCGACCGCGCCTGAGAGCTTGCCCACTCGCATTCCCTCGAGCGCCCGCGCGACGCGCGTGCGGTCGCGCTCGAGCGCGAAGGCCCAGCCGGCGAGCTTGAGCCCGAACGTCGTCGGCTCGGCGTGGACGCCGTGCGTGCGTCCGATCGTGATCGTGTCGCGGTGCTCCTCCGCGCGACCTACCACGGCCGAGAGCGAGCGCTCGATCCCCTCGAGCACGAGTGCTCCCGCCTCCCGGATCTGGAGCGAGAGGGCGGTGTCGAGCACGTCCGATGAGGTCAGGCCGTAGTGGAACCACCGTCCGTCCTCGCCGAGTTGCTCCGCCACGGCGTCGACGAAGGCTGCGACGTCGTGGTGCGTGCGCGCCTCGATCTCGGCGACGTGCTCGGGGCTCGGCGGCTCAGCCTGCTCTCGAATCCGCTCGACCGTCTCGCGCGGGACGAGGCCCACTTCGGCCCAGCCCTCGAGCGCGGCCAGCTCGACGTCGAGCCAGCGCCGGAGCTTCGCCTCGTCCGACCAGATCGCCGACATGGCCGGGCGGGAGTAGCGCGAGATCACTCGAGCGAGTTTACCGCCCGTTCCGGTCGATCAGCCGGGCGCGACGGTGGTGTCGAGCGCGATATCGCGTCGGTATTGCATCCCCTCGAAGCCGATTCGCTCGCAGCCGGCGTAGGCCTGCTCGCGGGCCTCCGCCACGGTCGCGCCCGTTCCTGTGACGGCGAGGATGCGGCCGCCGTTCGTGACGAGCCGGTCGCCGCGCAGCGCGGTGCCCGCGTGGAAGACGAGCGCGCCTGACGCCTCTGCGTTCGCGACGCCCTGGATCGGCGTGCCCGCGTCGGATCGCTCGGGATAGCCTGCCGCGGCGAGCACGACCGTGACCGCGGCGTCGTCCGAGACGGCGAGTCCTCCCCCGGAGAGATCGCCGCCCGCCGCCGCCACGAGCACGCCGAGGAGGTCGCCATCGAGCCGTGGCAGGATCGACTGTGTCTCCGGGTCGCCGAAGCGGGCGTTGAACTCGAGCACCTTCGGCCCGGACTCCGTCAGCATCAGACCGGCGAAGAGCACCCCGACGAAGGGCGCTCCGCGCCGAGCGAGCTCCTCGACGACAGGCCGATGAATCTGCTCCACCAGCCGTGCGACCTCGTCGGCGCCGAAACCAGCAACGGGCGAGAACGAGCCCATCCCGCCCGTGTTCGGACCGGCGTCACCGTCGCCGATCCGCTTGAAGTCCTGCGCGGCCGCGAGCGGCATCACCCGCTGCCCGTCGGAGAGCGCGAAGACGGAGATCTCGTCGCCGGCGAGAAGCTCCTCGATCACGATCGGCCCGTCGAAGGCCGAGGCGGCGCGCAGCCCCTCGTCGAGCTGCTCGGCCGTCTCGCAGACGAAGACGCCCTTACCCGCAGCAAGGCCGTCGACCTTGACGACGCACGGCGGACGCGCGACAGCCAGCGCCTCTGCGGTCGGAACGCCCGCCGCCGCCATCACCTGCTTGGCAAAGGTCTTCGATCCCTCGATCCGGGCAGCCGCCCGGCCGGGGCCGAACACGGCGATCCCGTTCCGGCGCAGAGCGTCGGCGACGCCTGCGACGAGCGGCGCCTCCGGCCCGATTACGGCGAGATCGACATCGAGGCTGTGCGCGAGGCCGAGCAGGGCCTCGGCGTCGTCGGCGCGAACCGGATGGCAGTCGCCGAGCGCTGCGATTCCGGGATTTCCGGGCGCCGCGTGCAGCGCGGTCCCGGGCACCTGGGCGAGCTTCCACGCGAGTGCGTGCTCACGTCCGCCCGACCCAACTAGGAGCACCTTCACGGCGGTCGAGTCTACTCCGCGCGTTTCGGGCTCGGCGTCGCGGCGCATGACCGTCGCATGAGCAGCAGCGAACCGGGGCTCGACCTGCACGAGTGGGAGACGCGCTGGGCCGAGCACGATTCGGCATTCGCCGACGATCCGGCCGGATCGCTGGCCGAGGCCTGCGACCTGATCGAGGAGACACTCGCGGTCAACGAGGTCGACGACGGGCTTGCGACCGCTTACCGGGCCGCGCGGGAGATCGCCGACGCCGTCGAGCGCGGCGACGACGTCAATCCGGGCGACATCGGCGCCGCCGTCGAGAACCTGCGCCTCGTCCGTGCCGCGTTCGGCCCGGCCGGTACCGAGTAGCGCAGTAGCCTCAGGGAGTGCTCGCCCAGAGCCTCCTGCTGCTCCTGTTCCTCCTCGCGGGTGCGGCGGCTCAGCTCGCAGGGGCGCCGACGAGGCTGCGCGACGCGGTGTGGGTCGCCTTCTTCTGGACGTTCTCGCCGGTGCTCGTCTTCGTCACCTTCCTGACCCTCGACCTCGACGAGGGTCTCGGCCGTGCGCTCGGCGCCGCCATCCTCGCCAACTGGCTCGTCGGGCTCGGCGGCTACGGCTACGCGCGCCTCGTTTCCGACGAGCGCGACGAGCGGGGCGCGCTCACGCTGGCGGCGGGCTTCGGCAACACGGGGTTCGTCGGCTTCCCGCTCGCGCAGCTCGCCTACGGCGCCGACGGGCTCGCGCTCGCCGTTCTCTACGACAGGCTTTCGTGGCTCGTGCCGGCGTCGTCGATCTCGACGGCGATCGCTCGGCTGCACGGACGGCGCGAGGTCGACGTCCCGCGCCGCCGACCGCTCAGCGCAGTGTTCGCGAACCCGCCGCTGCATGCGTTCTGGCTGGCACTCGTCCTCCGGGCCGCCGGGGTGAGTGTCCCCGGCACGGACACCGCGCAGGACATCGTCGGTGCGGTGATCGGCCCGTACGGCTTCTTCCTGCTTGGCCTCTCGCTCACGCTCACGCGGGCGCAGCGCCCGCCGGAAGCGCTGCGCCGCGCCGCCGGGGCCGTCGCGATCCGTCTTGTCGGCGGCCCGCTGGCGCTGCTCGGTACCGGCGCGCTGTTCGGCGCGAGCGTGCCTGGTGTCTTCTATCTGCTCGCCGGAATGCCGACCGCGTTTCACGTGCTGATCCTGGCGCGCGTCTACGACCTTCGACCCGCGCTGATGAACCGGATCGTCGTGGGGACGACGATCCCGGCCGTGGCGGCGATCGTGGCCGTGATCGCGCTCGTCTAGCTAGACGAGCGCGCGAGCGCGTCGACAACGTCCGGGTCCAAGTGCGAGCCGGCGCAGCGGCGCAGCTCCGCCATCGCCTCCTCGGCCGAGCGGCCGGCGCGGTAGGGGCGGTCGGTGGTGATCGCGTTGTAGGCGTCGCAACAGCAGACGATCCGCGCCACGAGCGGGATCTGCTCGCCGGCGAGGCCGTCCGGATACCCGCCGCCGTCGTAGCGCTCGTGGCAGGAGTGGACGAGGCGGCCGACCTTGTCGAGGGCGCCGTCGACCTTGTCGAGGGCGCCGTCGACCTTGCCGAGGGCGGCGCCGATCTTGTCGAGCATCTCCTCGCCGATCACCGTGTGCGTCCCGACGAGCGCTCGTTCCTCTGGTGTCAGCGGCCCCGGCTAGCTCGTCGGTGCGGTCAAGGCGCTGACCCTGAACGGGCTCACGTCGGAGCTCGCGCTTCGCTTCACGCCTCGGGGATCTCTCTTCGGCAGCGGCACGTGGCGGGTCGACAACGTCTACGTCGATCCCTGGGAGAACGGCTGAGCTAAGTGGTCTGACCGGGAGCGTTGCCCGGTTCCTGGGTCACGAGCACCAAGTCGGAGGCCGTCATCGCCCGCAGGCATGGCCGGTGGCCCTTGTCAAGGGCGATGGCGGTCTCCGGCGCCGCGTGATCGTGGGTCAGGGACCCGGCGAACGTTGCCGGACAGACCACTAGGACTTCGCGAGCACCTGCTCGCGGGCGGCGCCGGTGCCGACCAGCTCGACCGTGACGCCGAGCTCCCGCTCGACCAGCTCGACGTAGGCGCGCGCGGCGACGGGAAGGTCGTCCAGGGTCGCGCACTCGTCGAGCGGCTCCGCCCAGCCAGGCACTTGCTCGAAGACCGGGCTCGCGTGGTGGAAGTCGCTCTGGTGGGGGGGAAAGTCGCGTGTCTCCGAGCCGTCCGGGAGCCGGTAGGCGACGCACACCTCCAGCTCGTCGAAGGCCGAGAGGACGTCGAGCTTGGTCAGCGCCAGCGACGTGATCCCGTTCAGCCGCACCGCG
>JBDSOJ010000025.1:0-31112 GCA_039914895.1 Gaiellaceae bacterium | reverse complement strand
TAGCGGGGGCAGGATTTGAACCTGCGACCTCCGGGTTATGAGCCCGGCGAGCTACCTGACTGCTCCACCCCGCGACGCGGCGTTCATTGTAGCCGACGTCTCGACGGCGCGCGAGAGGCCGCGCAGGATTTCTTCGGCCTCGGCGACCACTTCCCGCACGATCTCGCCGGCGGGCCGGACTGCGTCGACGAGGCCCGCGGACTGGCCGAACCACATCAGCCAGTAGTCGCGGTCGCCGCGCTCTGCCGCGGCCGCGAGCCGTTTGCGAACCTCGTTCCGCCGGCGCCGCAGCTCCGGCTCGCGGCCGAGCCACTCCTCGACGAACCGGTTCCGCGGCCCGCGCGACCACGCGCCCGGCCAGTCGCGGCCGCTGAACGTGTCGTGCACCGAGGTGACGACCGTGTCGTGGCCATCGCTCGCCACTACACCCTCCTTGTCGGACTCCGCCATCGCGCACTCCGCGGTCGCGATGAACCTGGTGCCCATCAGGATCCCGTCCGCACCGAGGGCGAGCGCCGACGCGAGCCCGGCCCCGTCGGCGTAGCCGCCGGCGGCGAGCACCGGAACGGGCGCGACGGCCTTCACGACCTGCCGGACGAGCACCGTCGTCCCCATCTCGCCAACATGGCCGCCGCCCTCGCCTCCCTGCGCGACGATCATGTCCGCGCCCGCCTCGACTGCGGCGACCGCGTCCGGCAGCGTCGCGACCATGTGCATCACCTGGATGCCGCGGGCATGCGCCTGCGCGAAGATCGCGGCGAGGTCCTGGTCGTCGCGAGGCCAGGCGGTCGAGAGCACGGCCGGCTGCAGCTCGAGCACCGGCCCGAGTAGGTGCTCGTTGCCGAACAGGAGCAGGTTGACGCCGATCGGCTTCGCCGTCAGCTCGCGAGCCCGCGCGACCTCCTCGCGCAGCCGGTCGGATTCGAGCAAGGATGCGCCGACGATGCCGAGGCCGCCCGCCTCCGACACGGCGCCTGCGAGCTCCCCTCCGGCAGCGCCGCCCGCCATGCCGGCCGAGACGACGGGGTGCTCCACCCCCACGAGTTCGGTGAACGAGGTCCGGATCCCGCTCATGCGGCGCAGACGCGCGAGTCGCGCTCGCGCGTTCCCCGCCCGCGCCACCAGCGGGCGCCGAGGAAGCCGGCCCCGATCACCGCGATCCCGCCGACCGCGTCGAGCACGAAGTGGTTGCCGGTGACGACGATCGTCAGGATCACAAGCGGCGGGTAGATCGCCCCGGCCAGCCGCACCAGGTGCGAGCGGGCGTACCGGAACACGCCGATGCCGACGCCGAGCGCGTAGGCAGCGTGGAGCGACGGCACGGCCGCGACCGGGTTCGAGTACGCCGACGACGTGGGCGAGCCGATGTCGATCCCGGAGAAGATCAGCAGCGTGTCCTCGAGCCCGACGCCCGCGAGCCGGGGCGGCGCTGTCGGGAAGAGCCAGTGCACGACCACGGAGATCGCGGTGGCGACGAGAAAGGCGTCCCGGAAGCTGCGGAAGCCGGTCGACGAGCGTCGGTAGAGCCAGACGAAGAAGATGCCGGTGAAGACAAAGTGGCCGACGAAGTAGAAGATGTTGAGCGCGTGCATCAGATCGGGAAGCGCGAGGAACGCCCGTTGCAGCGACTGCTCCCAGGCGAGGCCGAGCACCTGCTCGGCCGACACGATCCGGCGCGCGTTCACGAGCGCCTGCGCCCAGTTCGGCTCCATCGCATGCCGAGCCACCTCGTAGGCGGCGAACGCCCCGACGACGACGGCGAGCTGCGCGACGGCGTCACGTCTCGCCAGGAAATTCCTGACGCGCGGCATCAGTCCCATTGAAACACCGTTGCTAGCATCGACGCAATGCCTCTTTTCTGGCTCGCGCTCGCCGTCGCGATCGTGTCGGTCGTCGCCTCTGCGATCTTTGTAACGCTGAAGGGGCTCGAAGCCTTCCGCGCCTTCAAGATTGTCAGCGCCGCCGTCACGGGCGAGCTCGAGCGGATCGAGCGGGCGAGCGGCGAGATCGAGCGGCACCTCGCACTGGCTGCGGAGAGCGGCTCGCGGCTCGACTCCGAGCTCTCGGAGCTCCGCCGCTCGCGCGCGCGGCTGAACGTGCTCAGGAGCGCGATCGACGACGTCCGGGCCTCGGTCGGACGCGTCACCTCCGTCTATCCGCGCAAATGAGAGTGGCAGCGGTCGACCTGGGGACGAACTCGACGCGCCTTCTGGTCGCCGACGCGAACGGCACGCTCGAGGAGGTCGTGCGCCGACTCGAGATCACCCGGCTCGGCGAGGGCGTCGACGAGCGACGCCGCCTCCTCCCCGTTCCGATCGCCCGTGTCCGCAACGTCCTCTCGACCTACCGGCGGGAGCTCGAGGCGCTCGGCGCCGAGCGAACGCTCTGCATCGCGACGAGCGCTGTCCGCGACGCCGAGAACGGCGAGGCGTTCCTGGGCGAGATCGAGTGGAGCTACGGATTCACGACGCGGCTGCTGAGCGGCGACGAGGAGGCGGCGCTGACGCTGCGCGGAATCGGGACACTCGCGCCGGGAACGCTGGTCGTCGATATCGGCGGCGGCTCGACCGAGGTGCAGGTCGTCGGCACCGGGGTGCGCGAGAGCATCGACGTCGGCTGCGTCCGCCTGACCGAGCGCTTCGGCGAGGACGTCTCAGCGATCCGCGCGCACGTCCACCACCTGCTGCCTGAGGCGCGGCCCCACCGTGCGGTCGGCGTCGCGGGAACCGTGACGACGATCGCGACGCTGGACCTCGGGCTCGAGCGCTACGACCCGGAGCGGATCCACGGCCACACGATCTCCCGGGCCGCGGTCACCGAACAGACCGCGCGGCTCGTCTCGATGACGGTCGAGGAGCGCACCCGGATCGTCGAGCCGGGCCGGGCGCCGGTGATCGTCGCGGGCGCCGCGATCCTGTCCGAGTTGCTCGACTTCTACGATCTCGACGCGATCGAGGCGAGCGAGCGGGACATCCTCCACGGCGCCGCGCTCGCCGCAGCGGAGCTCCCCGAGCCGGAGGAGGGAGCAGCGCCGCCAGGCGCATACACCTGCTGCTGACGAAGAAGGACACTTGCAGAAGGGTGCAAGCTTCGGCACGCTGAGAGCGTGGCAGTGCCCGACGAACAGGCCGTCAATCTTGCGCTCGGCTTCCTGGCCGACATGGTGGTCAACACAAACCGAATCGTCACACTGGAGGACGATGGCGAAGAAGCGGAAGAAGACTGACTTCACTGATCAGCACGAGAGAGTTCGTCAAGCGCGGGCCTACATCGCACGCAAAGAAGATGAGCGGCGGCAGCGCGAGCGCGAGGCCGGCGACCAGAAGCGGAGCTAGAGCTCGGCGTCGGCCGGCGGCTCGTCCTCGGCCAGCCGCCGCTGCAGCACAGCCCGGGAGAGGACGCCGACGAGCCGGCCGTCCTCGAGCACCGGCACCCGTTCGAGGTCCTGCTCCTCGAGGAAGCGGAACGCCTCGTCGAGCGGCAGCTCGGAGCCGATCGTGTTCAGCGGCACCTCGACGATCTCGCGCAACGGCGTCCCGCGCGGGTCGCGGCCGGCCGCAACGATCTCCCGCACGAGCGTCTTCCGCGTCACGACGCCAAGGAAGCGGCCGTCGTCGCTGACGAAGACCGCCCGCACCTCCGGCCGGTTCAGCGCCTCGCCGGCCTCCTGCGCGCTCGCGCCGCCGTCGAGCTGAGGAGGTTCGACGACCATCGCATCGCGAACTCTGTCCATCAGTGCCCTGTCCAGTAATGCCGGCGTGCTCCACGGTCGTGAGCACCAAGCCAGAGGCTGCCCTCGTCCGCCGCCAAGGCTGGACGCCTTGCCAAGGGCGGGGGTAGCGTCTGGCGGCGCGTGATCGCGAGCGCGGAGTCGACATGGATTGCTGGACAGGGCACTAGCGCATTATGGATAGAGGCCGCGCGCGTCGAGCGCCGCCGCAACCTCGCGGATCCCGGCGACGAGCGCGGCGGTGCGGAGCGTGACCTCGCGCTCCAGCGAGATCTCCCAGACGCGATCGGACGCGTCGTCCAGCTTCTCCGCCAGCTTCTCGCGGATCTCGTCCCGGCCCCAGAAGAGCCGGCCGAGATCCTGCACCCACTCGAAGTACGAGACGGTGACGCCGCCGGCGTTCGTGAGGATGTCGGGGAGGATCGGGATCCCGCGCTCCGCGAGGATTGCATCGCCCTCGAGCGAGGTGGGGCCGTTCGCGCCCTCGGCGATCAACCTCGCCCGGATCCGCGGCGCGTTCTCCTCCGTGACCTGGTCTTCGCGGGCGGCGAGGACGAGGACGTCGCAGGGTAGCTCGAGCAGCTGCTCGTTCGTGATCCGCGTGCCGGTCGGCCAGTCCTCGAGCGATCCGTGCTCCCGCGCGTAGTCGCTCATCGCGTGCACGTCGAGGCCGTCGGGGTCGTGGACACCGCCCGACACGTCCGAGACCGCCGTCACCGTCGCGCCGCGGTCGGCCAGCTCGTGAGCCGCGATCCCGCCGACGTTGCCGAAGCCCTGGACGACGCAGCTCTGCTCGGCGAGCTTCCAGCCGAGACGCTCGCACGCGCGCGCGATCACCATCACGACGCCCGCGCCGGTCGCCTCGTGGCGGAAGACGGAGCCGCCGATCGAGATCGGCTTTCCGGTGACGATCTCCGGCACGGCGTACCCCACCTGCATCGAGTACGTGTCCATCATCCAGGCCATCGTCTGCTCGTTCGTCGCCATGTCGGGCGCCGGGATGTCCTCCTGCGGGCCGATCACCGGCAGCAGCTCGGAGGTGAAGCGGCGCGTCAACCCTTGGATCTCACGTTGCGACAGCTCGCGTGGATTGCAGCGAACGCCGCCCTTCGCGCCACCGTAGGGAAGCCGGAGCAGCGCGCACTTCCAGGTCATCCAGACGGCGAGCGCCGCGCACTCGCCGAGCGTCACCTCGGGGTCGTAGCGGATCCCTCCCTTGGTCGGCCCCAGTACGGACGAGTGCTGGACGCGATAGCCGGCGAAGACGACCCGCCGACCGTCGTCGAGCTTGACCGGAATCGAGAGCATGACCGCCCGCTCGGGGTAGCGGAGGCGCTCGGCGACAGCGTCCGAGATGTCCGCGTACGGCAGCGCCAGCTCGAACTGCGCGATCGCGGTCTCGAAGAGCGGCGTGTCCCACTCGAGGTGCGCGTGCGCCGCGGTTTCCTCGATCTTTGCCACCGCGGGAGTGTACGCAGGAGCCATCCTGGAAGGTCCAGTGAGCCTGGGAGCGAAGCGACCCTGCAGGGGTCTTAGCGCGAAGGCTGGGACGCTCCGGCGTCCCGGCCTTCTTGCGCCGAAATGCCGGGGGCGGGAGTCGAACCCGCACGGCCGCGAGGCCGGCCGATTTTAAGTCGGCCGCGTCTGCCAGTTCCGCCACCCCGGCGGGTGGGCTAGGCGGTACCCGGCTGTAACGAGTCCGCCGGGAAGCGCTCCGGCCCGCGGAAGCGGAGCTCGTCACGGAAGCTCGAGAACGCGCCCTCGTCGAAGGCCGTGCAGGTGGCGAGATAGGCGGTCCCGTTCGTGCCACCGGGCTCGAATTCGTCCGGAACGGTCCAGGCACCGAGCGCGATCTTCGCCCCAAGCTTCGGATACGGCGAGACCAGCATGCCGGTCGTGTCCCCGTTGTAGAAATCGCGCAACTGCTGCACGGTCGCATCCGGCACCGTCGGCCCGTAGAGGACGAAGACTGCGCCGTGCTCCAGGTTGTGCACAACCTGCGCGATCTGCAGCGGCTCGTCGTACTCTCCGTAGACGGCGGGCGTCGGGTTGTGCGGACCGCTCGTGGGCGGGTCGGTGTTCCATTTCGGGTTCGAGGTGGCGTCGAGCTCGACGCTGTGGTCGCCGACCGCCGCCGGCATCGTCTTCAGCTGACAGCCTGCGCCCTGCATCGTCGCGGCGAGATCGTCGTCACCCCCTCCGCCTGCGAGGAAGATGACGCCGAGCACGATCGCGATCCCGACCAGACCGGTGGCGGCGAGGATGTACAGCAGCCGGCGCTGCCGGTCGGAGTCGCGTGGCGCCGAAGGCGTCGTGCGCCGCTGCGGCGCCTGCGGACGCTTGGGTGGGTTGGGGACGCGATCTTTCCGGGCCATCGGCGAGCGATCGTACCGATTCGGGCGCGCTGTCCGACGCGATCTCTACCGTTCCTCGGCCATGGTCGTCTCGCTCGCACTCATACTCCTCGCAATCGCCGCACTCGCGGTCGGCGGCCTGCTGGTCGGCCGATCCTTACGCGGACAGCTCGGCGGGTCGCTGGATCAGCTCGGCGGGACGCTCGGTGAGATCGAGTCGCGGCTCGACCGCAGACTTGGAGAGCTCGACGCCCGCGTCGACCGGCGCTTCGAGGGGCTCGATGGCCGTCTGCTCACGACCCAGAAGAGCGCCGGCGAGACTGCGACCCAGATCGCCGAGAAGCTCGCTCGGGTCGAGCAGGGCACGAAGAGCATGCTGGAGCGAGCGAACGACCTGAAGCGGCTCGAGCAGGCGCTGCGGCCACCGAAGGCGCGCGGCGGCTTCGGTGAGCTGCTGCTCGCAAACCTCCTCGCCGACATCCTGCCGACCAACGCGTATGAGCTTCAGTACGGCTTCGCGGGCGGGGAGCGCGTCGATGCTGTCGTGCGGGTCGAGAAGCTGCTGCCGGTCGACGCAAAGTTCCCGTTGGAGAACGTTCACCGGGTGCTCGATGCGGAGGATGACGAACAGCGTCTCCTCGCCCAGCGCGCCCTGAGCCGCGACGTCAAGGTGCATGTCGACGCAATCGCAACGAAGTACATTCGGCCGGGCGAAGGGACGTACGACTTCGCCTTCATGTACTTGCCCGCCGAGTCGGTCTACTACGAGATCGCGTGCGGCGGAACGGGCGAGCTGCAGCAGTACGCGCTCGGCCGCCGGGTCTTCCCGGTCTCGCCGACGACGTTCCACGCATACCTGACGATGATCGTCTTCGGCCTCCGGGGACTGCAGATCGAGCGGCAGGCCCACGAGGTCATGGCCTACTGCGGCCAGCTGTCCAAGGACTTCGCGCGCTTCAAGACCGACTTCGACGTGATCGGCAAGCACATCGGCAACGCGCAGGGCAAATACGGCGAATCGCAGCGATGGCTCGAACGATTCGAGGATCGTCTCGAACGAGCCACGGACGACGTCGACCCGACGACCGTCGAGCCCGGCGAGCAGTTGCGCGCGATCGACGCGGCGTAGCCCTAGAAACGCAGGATCGCGCCGATCCCCTCGACGGGGTCGAGATCCTGGCGGCGCGTGACGGCGAGCAGATCGCCACCGTAGGCGAGCGTCAGACGAACCGCGAGGTCGAGACCGTCGTCGCGGTGCTCCATCGTCGTCCCGTCGAGCGGACATGTGGTCGCAACGGCGGCCGCGCGGCTGCACGCGGGGCAGCGGTAGGCGTCCCGTTGCACCCCTGCCTGGTGCAACAGCACCTCGATCCGGCCGTCGGACGCCGCTTCGAGCGTCTCCGCCCAGCCCGAGGCCCCGAGCGCGTTCTTGCCGACCTCTTCCCCCCAGCGCTCGACGACGTCCTCCTCCTGACCGGCACGCCATTCGTCGACGAACGGCTGCACGATCTCGCCCAGCTCCGAGTCGGACGCATGCGCATCGGCGCTCGTCCAGCCGATCACAGCTTCCTCGAGCTCGGACGAGAGGACGTCGGCGAACTCGGCGCGTGTCTCGTCGCCTGCGACGACGACGAGGCGAGGCCGGCCGAGCGCGCGGAACCGGCGTTCGAGCTCTTCGGCGACGATCTTGTAGTGCTCCAGGTCAAGGTTCCCGATGTGCCGCTGGTAACGCGCCTGTGACCGGCCACCCTGGTCGTGGCGGCCCTGCGTTTCCTCGGTGCGATCTGCGACCGCCACGATCCTGCCGCCGCGGAGCGCGAGCAAACGACCCTGCTCGCGGCCGACGACTGCGACGATCACGCCGTTGCCGCGCCCGATCAGCGGCACGAGCGGGCTGAGCAGGAAGTCGTCGGAGACGCGCGCCGCATCAGCGACCTTCCATGGCAGCGCCAGCACGCGCCAGACGTTGTCCAGACTGGCCGTGAACACTGCGAGCCCGTGCGCTCCGTCGCGGTCGAACTCCTCCTCGAAGTACTCCGCGAGCCGCTCGAGGTCCGACTTCAGCCCCGCTCTGACCTCATGGGAGAGATCGGGGCGCGTCGCCCCGTGCGACTTCGCGGCCGCGTCGAGCATGGCGTGCACGCGCGTCGTCGTGTCGCGGGTCGTCGGCGAGAGCGCCGGATCCAAGTCGACGTAGAGGGAGACCGCGCAGCCGTTCTCGGCGCGGAAGCCTGCGAGATCACGCAGGCCGTCGAGGCTGACCGTCGTTGTCGTCATACCGCCCTTTCTGCCTGACGTCGACCGATTCTAAGCCTTCCGGCGCGGAACATCTCGACCTTCTGACTCGTTCTCTATCGTGAGGGGCATACACCCCGGACCTGGAGAGGGAGCGAGACTTGAGCGACGTTCGTGACGTGATCATCATCGGCGGCGGCCCGGCCGGCTATACGGCCGCGCTGTACGCCGCCCGCGCCAACCTGCGGCCGCTTGTGATCGAGGGGTTCAACTGGGGTGGCCAGCTGATGATCACCAGCGAGGTCGAGAACTACCCGGGCTACCGCGACGGAGTGATGGGGCCGGAGATGATGGCCGAGTTCCGCGCCCAGGCCGCCCGCTTCGGCACAGACTTCATCACCGACGACGTCACCCGAGTCGACCTCTCGGACCGTCCCTTCAGGGTCTACGTCGGCGACGACGAGTACGTCGGCCAGACCGTGATCGTCGCGACGGGGGCGACGGCACGCCAGCTCGGTCTCGAGTCGGAGCGCGCGTTGCACGGCCGCGGCGTCACCTACTGCGCCACCTGCGACGCCGCGTTTTACCGCGATCGCGAGGTCGTCGTCGTCGGGGGCGGCGACTCGGCCATGGAGGAGTCGCTGTACCTGACCAAGTTTGCGACGAAGGTCACCCTCGTCCACCGCCGCGGCGAGTTCCGCGCGTCGCAGATCATGGTCGACCGGGTGAAGAGCCACGAGAAGATCGAGATCCTGACACCGTTCGTCGTCGAGGAGGTTCTCGGCGTCGACACCGGCAAGCTGACGGGCGTCCTGCTCCGCAACGTCGAGACCGACGAGACGATGGAATACCGGACAGACGGTCTCTTCGTCGCGATCGGCCACGATCCGACCACGAAGCTGTTCCTCGACTCGCTCGACCACGACGAGAACGGGTACCTCGTGACGAAAGGGAAGACGACCGAGACCAACCTGCCCGGCGTGTTCGCAGCGGGTGACGTGCAGGACTACGTCTACCGGCAGGCGATCACGGCGGCCGGATCGGGTTGCGCCGCGGCACTCGATGCGGAACGCTTCCTCGCCGAGGCGGAAGGCCATCCGGAAGCTGCTCTGACCGCGCCGCGCGAGCACACGACTCCGGCCTAGATGAGTGATTCCACGACACCGCGCGTTCTGGCGTGTGTGGGCCGCTCACGCTTCGCGTGCTCAGCCCGTCACCGATGCCACCAGCATCGGCAACGGCCTGATCCCACGCCCAGAGCTGCCAGCCCACGCCCCGAGACGGACGTTTTCGTGGAATCACCCATCTAGACTGCCGCGCTTGGCGTTCTTCATCTGTCCTAACTGCAAGAACCGGTCGATCGACGACGACGGCCGCCAGGGGCTTCTCCCCCAGGCCGTCTCGTGCGAGCGGTGCGGCTTCGGGTTCCTCTTCGAGATCCTCGACGACTACTACCCGCCGCCGACGGCCGGCCTCGTCGCGTGCGACCGCGGCGGCCGGATCCTCGCCGCGGGGCGAGGGGTCTTCGAGCTGACGGGTTACGGTGAGCAGGATCTGATGGGCAAGGACATCGTCGATGCGTTCCGGTTGGCGGGGTTCGAGGCGGGCAAGAGCCCGATCGCGTTCGCGCTCGAGTGGGGCGTCCGCCGGCTGGGCGAGCAGCTCGAGCTGCGCTCGCGCTCCGGCCAGGTCAAGCCCGTCACGGCGGACGTCTTCCCGGCCTACGACGACGACGGCGGCGTCCTCGTCGCGCTGTCGTCCCGCTAGCCGCGCCGGCGCGCGAACCAACCTCGGCCCCAAAACCAAATCTGAGGCCCCCAATGGGGGAGCAAGCTCCCACTCGGAACGCTATCGAGAAAGTTGCAACAGGGGCGTCACAGCTCCGCGTCGACTTCGTCGACGTCGACGCGGGCGGACGGACAGAGGTCGACGAGCACGCAGTCCTCGCAGCGCGGCCGGCGCGCGTCGCACACCCGTCGGCCGTGCCAGATCAGCAGGTGAGGGAAGCGGCCCCAGTCTCCGCGCGGCACGAGCTTGACGAGGTCACGCTCGATCTTGACCGGGTCCTCGTGCCGCGTCAGCCCGAGCCGCTGCGAGAGGCGGCGAACGTGGGTGTCGACGACGACTCCCTGGGGATCGCCGAGCTCGGCGGCGACGACGTTCGCCGTCTTCCGCGCGACCCCCGGTAACCGCAGCAGCTCGTCGATCGTGCGCGGCACCTCGCCCCCGAACTCCTCCAGCAGCACGCGCATCGCTCCCTGGATCGACTTTGCCTTCTGCCGAAAGAAGCCGGTCGCGTAGACGTCCTGCTCGAGCTCTTCGCGGGGCACGGCGAGATAGTCCTCGGGCTGCCGGTACTTCTCGAACAGCGTCTTCGTGACCCGGTTCACGTTCACGTCGGTCGTCTGGGGCGAGAGCATCACGGAGATCAGCAGCTCGACCGGGTTGCGGAACTCGAGCGCAATCCTGGCGTCGGCGTGCTCGCGGGCGAGCCTCTCGATGATCGGCCTGATCCGGTCCCGGCGCCGGCCGACCGGCCGCCGCGCCTCGTGGAGGAAGCTACGAGGCAACGTTCTCGAAGTGCGCGGACACCTCGTCCGGATCCTCCGGCTCGAGCAGCCAGCCGACAAGCTGCTCCGCGTTCGGGTACGTCGTCGTGCGGATCGCGGCGACGGCGGCGTCGACCGCGTACGGCGTGAGGCGATGTCCGACCTCGCCGCCGTCGAGCAGGGCCCAGAACGCGCCCTGCCGACCCTCGTACGGAATCCCGACGCTGCCCGCGTTGACGAAACGAGTCCCGCCGACAACGCGCTCGAACTGGACGTGCGTATGCCCGCCGACCACCACCCGTTGCTCGACGCCTGCGAGCGCGGCCCGGAAACGCGCGTCGGGCGACACCTTGGTCAGGATCTCGTCGTCGTCCCGTGGCGAGCCGTGGCAGTAGAGGACGCCGTCCAGCGACACCGACAGCGGCAGCGTTCGGAGGAACTCGTGGGCGGCTTCGTCCAGCTGCGCCGACAGCCACTCCCAGGCGCCGTCGGGTGCCCGCGACGACTCGCGGTCGGCGTTGCCGCGGACGAACACGGCTTCGGCTTCCCTGAGCCGATCGAGGCACTCCTGCGGGTACGGGCCGGCGACGACGTCACCGCCACAGACGATTCGGTCGACGTCGAGCGACGCGACCTCTGCCAGCACCGCCTCGAGCGCGGGCAGGTTCCCGTGGACGTCACAGAGAGCGGCGACGCGCATCAACCCGCGGCCGCGAGCACGGGCGGCCGGCTCGGTCCGCCGCGCAGCTTCGGCCCGGCACAGACGACGTCGAGGGCCGGGCAGCCGGCACAGACGAACTCGCTCGGCCTCGGCACGAACTCACCGGCCCGGATCCGGCCGATCGCCTCAGAGAGCTCCGCCTCGAGGTCCGGTATGTCCGCACGCCCGAACGTCGTCGAGACGACAGCGTCAGGCCGCTCGAGGAAGTGGTAGACGATCTCAACCTCCTCGACCCTGGCTCGGAAGCCGGCGAGCGCGTACACGAGCCGTTGCAGGCGGTAGTCGGCCTGGACGATCTCCCCCGGCGTGCCCTCAGCGAGCGAGTTCGTCTTGTAGTCGAGCACGAGCGCGCGGGGGCCGTCGACGTGGAGGACGTCGAGCCGGCCGTGCAGGAGCACGCCGTCGTGCTCGAACGCGAACGGCCGCTCGGGCCGTGCCCCCGGCAGCGTTGCGATCCGCTGCGCCAGCTCCGAGTCGCAGTACGCCTCGACGAAGCCCGCGATTCGCTCCAGCTCCGCGTCCGTGACCGCCGGGTACCACGCGCGGACCTGCTCGACGTCGGGCGCCGCCGGCGCGGCCAGGTCGACCAGCTCGAGCAGCCGGTGCACCGCGTCGCCGATCTCGGTCGCGACGAGACCCGCCGGCCCAGCGATCGTGCCGTGCGCGCGCGTCGGCCGCATCCCGGCCACACGCTCGGCGTAGTAGCGATACGAGCAGCGGTCGAAGAGGGCGAGAGCGCTGAAGGAGAGCCGGCGGACGTCATGGAGCGGCGGCTCGGGCAGCGCTTGGATCGGGGCGAGCGCCGGGGCGAGCGGCGGCAGCTTCGGCTCGGCTCCGGCCGCGAAGAGTGCGAGCTGCCCGGTCGCATCGTCGACGACTGCCGGGTCCGGCTCGACGACGGGGACCTCCGCCGGCGGCGTCCGGTCGACCCGCACGAGCACGCGCGCCCCCTCACGCTCGAGCTCGAGCGGCGCCTCGCCGGCGGCTGCCAGCTCCACCGCGCAGTCGAGCCGGCCCAGCACCCAGCCGATCGGCGTCTTCCCCGCCTTGGGCTCGGAGTCGATCGATGCTGTATCGATCGACCCCGCGACAATCAGGCGGTCGATCGCGCGCGTCATCGCGACGTAGTAGAGCCGCAGCCGCTCCGCCTCGTCCTCTGCCGCCCGGGCATCCTTGACGCTGTGGTAGGCGAGCACGCCGTGCCGTTTCCCCGTCACCGGGTCGGCGACGCGGAAGCCGAAGCGACCGTCGGCGAGGCAGAGGATCTCGTCGGTCGAAGGCGCGTTCCGGTCGCGACCCGCATCGGCGACGACGACGACCTTGAACTCGAGCCCCTTCGCCGCATGGATCGTCAGCAGACGCACCGCGTCAGCGTCCTCCTCCTCCGCCACCGCGTCGCGCTCGGCGGCTCCGACCGCCTCCTGCTCCTCGACGAAGCGGACGAACCCTTCGACGTCCGGGCCGCGGAGCTCCTCGTACGAGCGCGCGAGCCGTGCGAGCTTGCGCAGGTTCGCGTAGCGCCGCCGACCGTCCCACTGCGCGAGGACCGCGAGATCGTAATCGTGGTCGGCGACGATCCGCTCACAGAGCCGCTCCAGCGAGAGCCGCGGCGCCGCGTCCGCAAGCCGGTCGTAGCGCTGCTTGAACGCACGCAGCAGCCGCGCGTCGTTCTCGTCCAGATCCGCCGGCAGCGTGCGCTCGAGGCCGGTGAAGATCGGCCCGCGCGCCGCCCGCCGGATCAGCAGGAGCGCGTCGTTCGAGGCGCCGACGAACGGGGAGGCCAGCACGCTCAGGAGCGCCTCGTCGTCGTACCGATTCTGAAGCAGGCGCAGGTACGAGAGCAGGTCGACTACCTGCTGCTGGCCGAAGTAGCCACGGCCGGTGGCGCGGTACGTGGCGAGACCGGCGCCGCGCAGCTCCTGCTCGTACCACTCCGCGTCCGTGCCGGCCGCGAACAGGAGCACGATCTCGCCGGCAGACGCGACGCCGCTCTCGACGAGCTCGTGCACCCGCCGGGCAACGTTCCGCGCCTCGGCGCGCCGCCAGTGCACACGGGTGCCGGCGTAGGCGGCCTTGTCGGTCACGAGCAGCTCGACCGGCGTCCCGAAGACCGGATCGGGAAACTCGCCGGACGCCGCGAGCGGCTGGAACTCCTCGCCGAACTCGGCGCCGAAGAGGTGGTTGACGACCGAGAGCACCTCCGGGCGTGAGCGGTAGTTGCGCGTCAGCGGCAGCAGCGTCTCAGCGCCGGCCCGCCGCTCGCGGAAGACCTCCACATCAGCGTGCCGGAAGCCGTAGATCGACTGGAACTCGTCACCGACGAAGAACCTCTCCGTATCGCGGCCGGTGAGCAGATCCACGAGGTCGCATTGGAGTCTGTTCGTGTCCTGGAACTCGTCGACCATGATCGAGCGGAAGCGCAGCTGCTCGCGCTCGCGCAGCGTCGCGTCGTCGCGCAGCAGGTCGCGGGCGCGGAGCTGGAGGTCCTCGAAATCGAGCGCCGACTCCCGATCCTTCGCCGCGGCGTACTGGGACGCGAAGCCGTGCAGAAGCTCCTGCAGCAGCTCCCGGTCGCGCAGCGCCAGCGTGTCGAGCGCAGCCTGTTCGACGGCCTTGCGCGCCTCCTCGTAGCTCGCGGCGCGCTCGCCGCGGGCACGCAACCCAGCGAGGTCGAGCAGGCGCTCGGGCAGCGGTGGCCCCTCGGCGAGCACCACCGCCTGCACCGCCGCCGTGCGCGCCGCCTCGGTCGCGCCGGGGTCGGCGCCGAGTGCGCGGGCGGCCTCGGCCAACTCGTCGAGCTGCACGCGGAGGTCTGCCCGCTCCCCCAGCTCGAGCTCGAGCCCCCGACCGGCGGAGCGGAGCGTCTCGTACACCGTCGTCAGCATCCGTCGCAGCCCGGCGGCACCGTAGGTCGCGAGCAGCTGCAGGCGGTTAGGATCGTCGCCGGCACAGAACTCGTTCAACGCCGCCTCGAACGCCTCGCCGCGGATGACCCGGCCCTGGCTGTCGTCGAGGACGCGGAAACGCGGATCGAGCCCGGCCGCGAACGGATGCGACTTCAGCAGCCGCAGGCAGAAGCCGTGAATGGTCGAGATCCAGGCGCCGTCGAGCGTGCGCGCCAGATCGTGGCGGCCGAGCTCGCGCAGCCGCGCCCGGATCCGCCCCTTCAGCTCGCCTGCGGCTCGCTCCGTGTAGGTGATCACGAGCATCGACTCGACATCGATTCCGCGCTCGCAGACCGCCTCGACGAAACGCTCGACGAGCACCGTCGTCTTACCCGTGCCGGCGCCGGCCGAGACGAAGACCTGCCCGCGCGCCGCGATCGCCGCGGCCTGCTCGACGTTCGTCGCGCGTTTCCCCGCTCCGACGCCGGCAAAGCCAGCGCCGCCTCCGCTCCCACGCGGCGAGCCTACGCCGCTGCGCACTTGGCTATGCCCGTCCAACCCTGCACATCCGCCAGAGGTCGCACCAGGCCGGACAGCCGTCCGTCCCCTTCGGGTCGTGCCGCACGTCGCCCGACCGGATCCGCTGCGCCAGTCCGCGCGCCAGATCGCGGGCGCCTTCGACCTGCGTCCAGAACGCATCCTCGTCGAGGTAGTCGTTCGCGGCGAAGCCGGGCAGGACGTCGTCCTTGGCCTCGGCGCGGAGGAGCCCGCGCGCCCGCCGCTCGCCCGCGAGTGGGCGGTAGAGACCGCCGAGCGGCTCGATCCCGACGAGGTCTCGGAGCACGAGCATGTAGAGCGGGATCTGGAGCCGCAGCTCTTTCTCGATCTCGGCCGCCGAGTGACCCGTGCGCCCGGACTTGTAGTCCTGGACGATGCCGCGGGCGCTGCCAGGGTCGACGTCGATCCGGTCGATCTTCCCGGAGAGCGTGACCCCGTCGCCGAGATCGAGGCCGCGTTGCAGCTCCGGCGCCGAGCGCTCCGAGCCGAACCCGACCTCGAACCTGCGCGGCACGAGCGGCAGCGGCGACCGCGCCTCGTCGCGGATCAACTGCTCGAGGTCGCGGCGCAGGCTCTGCTCCAGCTCCCGGCGCTCGAGCTCTGTCATCTCCATCCTGACGCCCTGGAGCGCGCCGTCGAGACACTCGCGGAGGAAGGCGAGCGCGTCGTCGAGCCGCTCCTCGACGACGCGGTCGCTGCCGAGCTCCCGCGGCAGGCCGGCGTAGAAGCGGTGCAGCGTGGTGTGCGCGACCGAGCCGCGCAGCATCGCGTCGACCTTCCGGTCGATCCGGCGCGGCGAGATCAGCCGCTCGAAAAACCAGGCTGAGGAGCAGTCGGCGAACCGCTCCAGCTCGGTGACGTTGAACGGCGTCTTCGCGGCGAGCTCCGCGAGCACGCGCGGGTGCCGGAGCGTGGTCTCGCGCGTGAACGCCCCGCGCGCCCTGCGTAGGCGGCGCTCCCAGCCGTTCGCGGTCGCGATCGCCTCTGCGTTCTCGGGCTCGCGGGCCGCCAGCAGCGCCAGCGCGCGCAACCGCTCGCGCTCGGTCGGCGCCGACTCGAGCTCCCAGGTCAGCCGGGAGAGCGGGCGACGCCGCGTCCAGCGGCGCACCTCCTCTGGATCGAACAACGCCACGACCTCGTCCCAGAAGGGACTTGGCTCGCGCGGGCTGCCCTCGTCCGTGGCTGCCTCGCGGACGAGCGTCAGCCGGCCCGTCGCCCGCGTGCAGGCGGTGTAGAAGAGGTAACGCTCACGCTCGACGGGGTCGGGCCGCGTCAGCCGCGCCGCCGAACGGTGGTCGAGCTCTCCGCGCGCGTCGTCGTCGAGGAAAGGCGAGGCGGCGCCGCGCCGCGGCAGCGTTCCCTCCTCGAGACCGAGCAGGAAGACGGCGGCAAAGCTGCGCGTGCGCGCGCGGGCGTGATCGAGGACCGCGACCCGCCCGCGCTCGCCGGCCGAGCCGAGGCGCACCTCCGCGTGCTCGAGCGCGCCCAGCACCTCGTCGGCCGTGAGGTCGCCGCCGAAGGCGCGCCACCCGTCGAGCTCGTCGAGGATGCGCGTCAGCGACTCGTACGCACGCAAGTCAGCGCGGCTCGCCTCACCGACCGGCGGCGCGTCGAGCCCGTGCGCCCCCCGCAGCATCGAGATCGCGAGCGCCCGCACCGCCTCGATCGGCCCGGCGGCCCCGCGGAGCGTCTCGAGCGGCGGCAGCGGCTGCCCGTCCCGCAGCCGGATCGTCTCCTCCTCGACGCTCTCGCGGACCGCGACGCCGCGGCCGCGCAGACGCCCTTCGAGGAAGTCGACGTTCGAGCGCACGAAGCCGGAGTACGGCGAGCGGAGGAAGGAGTAGAGCTCGCGGCGGCCGCCCTGTTGCCATTCGAAGCGGAGCAGCGCGAGCAGCGCCTGACCGAACGGCGTCTGGCCGAGACGGATACGACCCTCGATCGCGAACGGGATCCCGAGCGTGCCGAGCACGGTCTCGAGCGGCGCCCGCCAGCGTTCGACCGACGGAACGACGAGCGCGATCTCCTCGAGCGGCGTGTCTGCCGCCGCCAGCTCGCGGATCTCCTCGGCGACGAGCTCGAGCGCCCCCCTTGCGCCGGCGCCCTCGAAGAAGCGGATCGCCCCGTCGAGCGGTGGACCGACCGGGGCGGCGTCGACGAAGAGCTGCCGTTCGAGATGCGCGAGCGCGCCGTGGCCGTAGTCGGCCGAGCGCGCAGGCAGGTCCTCGATCCGACCCGACGCGAGCGCCGCCAGATCCTCCTGCGTCCGCCGGAGCGATGCAAACGCGGCGCGCGCCGGCTCGTAGGGCAGCGAGACGGTCACCTCGCCGCGAGCCGAGAGCGCCTCGAGCAGCCCCCACTCCGCACCGGTCAGATCCTCGAACCCGTACGCGAACACGGGTCGGCCGTCCCAGGCGTCGAGCTCGGAGCGCAGGCGCTCGACGGCGTGACGGCGCAGCAGGTCGCGATCCCAGAGCCCGAGCCGGTCGAGCTCCTCGCGGTAGGACCGATAGAGGAGGGCGAGATCGCCGTCGAGCTGGCCCGGATCGAGGAGCCCCGACTCCAGCTCGGCGAGAACCGCGAGCAGCGAGTCCGCAAAACCGGCGAAACGCGCCGATCGGCCCAGACCGTTCAGCGGCGTGCGCGCGAGCGCGCGACGAGCGACGAGCGCGCGCTGGGCGTCGCTCGCGACCGGCTTCGCGCCCGGGTCTCCGAGCGCAAGCTCGCGAAAGACGTCGTCGAACGTCCCGACCGATCCCGCCAGCAGCGCTCCGGTGCGCGCGAGCAGGTCGCGCTCGATCCGCTCCACGTCCGCTCCGCCCGGGACGATCAGGACCGGATCGCGCTCGATCGCCGCAAGGTATCCCTCGAGGAGACGTGCGATCTTGCCGGCCTTCGCCGGCCCGACGACGAGAGCCAGACCCATCCGAGCATGGTAGTCCGGGTCGCTGACGGCCCTCAGACGCGAATTCGGCAAAGAGCAGGAAAATCCGTAGACTCGGCCCGGATGGAGGGGTTCAACCTCTACGGCGACGAGTGGAACGACGAGGTCGAGCACGAGGACTTCGCTTTCAAGGACGCGCACGTTGGCGCGCGGATCGGCGCGGAGCTGATCGGCGGGAGCATGTACGAGGTGCCGCCGGGCAAGAAGCTCTGGCCCTATCACACGCACCACGGGAACGAGGAGTGGGCGATCGTGATCCGGGGGCGGCCGACGCTACGGACGCCCGAGGGTGAGCGCGAGCTGACGGAGGGCGACGTCGCCTGCTTTCCGCGCGGGAAGGCAGGCGCGCATCAGATGCTCAACCGGAGCGACGAGCCGGTGCGAGTCCTCATGCTCTCGACGCTCCTGTCGCCCGAGGTGATCGAGTACCCCGACAGCGAGAAGTGGTCGGCGACGAGCCCCGCCGACGGCCGGCTCTTCCGGGCGCGACTCGGCGAGCCGATGCTCGACTACTGGGATGGCGAGTGACCGCCAAGCGGCCATTTCAAGGAACGCCTGGGCCGCAAAACGGTGCCCTCAAGGAGCGCGCGGGCCGCGAAGCGGCCCCTTCAGGGGTTTGCGCGATCGGGATCCGCCCCTGCGGATCCCGATCATGCGACGGCTAAGCCAGGGGTCTGCGCGTTCGGGATCCGCTCCCGCGGATCCCGAACATGCGACGGCTAAGCCAAGGGTTGGCGCGTTCGGGATCCGCCCCTGCGGAGCCCGAACATGCGACGGCTAATGGCGGGCCGCGAAGCGGCCCCTTCAGGGGTCTGCGCGTTCGGGATCCGCTCCCGCGGATCCCGAACATGCGACGGCTAATTGCCCCTAAGCCTGTGCCGACTTCGGCCGGCGACCGCGGCGCGCGACCTGGCGACCGCCCAGCTGCTCGGCCTCGGCATCGGTGACGTCGAGCTCGCGCACACCCTTGCGCGCGTCGTGGAACGTGATCCGAACCGTTGCACCCTTGCCTTCGGGGATCTCGGCGCCGGACATGTCGGAGACGAGCACTGTCTTGCGAGCCACGGGTATTCCTCCTTGGAGTTCCGGATGAATTCGCGTCAACCGTACCGCAAACACGAACGACAATCACGCCGCTCTGCTCGCACGTCTGATTCGCCACGAACGGAGCAGGCTGAGGAGCGCGTTCTCTTCCGGATCGAGCCCGATATCGCGCGCCTTCACGACGCGCAAATGCCGCGGGCGAAAATCCTCGATCGTTCGTCCGTCGAGATACTGCTCGAGGACGGCCGGGCTGACGTACGACGTGCGAGCAACTGCGGCGGTGTTTCCCAGCCGCTCGCCAACGGAACGCATCACGCTCGCGACCGTCCGTTTCGCTTCGCTTTCGGTCTCGGCGATGCCGTGCTCGGCCAGTGCGATCGCAGCGGTCAGGGTGCCGCCCCAGGTGCGGAAGTCCTTGGCGGTGAACTCCTCGTCCATGTGCTCTCGGATGTAGCCGTTGAGGACGGCGCCGGTGAGATTGCAGGGCTCGCCGTTACGCCCGTAGCGGAACAGCCGCGCCGACCCGGGCTGCGCCAGCAGCTCCCTGATCGCGCCCGCGAGCTCGACGTCGACGACCGAGGTCGGCACCTGCACCTTGTGCTTGGCCCGGAAGCGAAAGGTGACACGGGTCCCGCGGACGGAGACGTGCCGGCGCGTCAGCGTCGTCACCCCGTGCGTCCGCGAGCTCCTTGCATAGCGATCGGAGCCGACGCGAAACCACGCCATGTTGATCAGCCGGATCGCGACGGCGCAGACGCGCTCGCGGTCATACGGGTCGTGCATCATGTGCTCCCCCATCGCCAGCCGTAGCCCGGGCAGCGCCTCCGCGAAGCGGACGAGGCTGTCGAACTTGGCCGCCTCCTGCCGCGCGCGGAAGTCGGGGTGGTAGAGGTACTGCCGCCGTCCCGCCTTGTCGACACCGGTCGCCTGCAGCTTCGCCCCGGCTCGGGGCGCGATCCAGACGTCCTTCCAGGCGGGCGGGATCGCGAGCGCTGCGATCCGCTCGACCTTCGCGGCGTCGTCGATCGGGTTCCCCCGCGCGTCGTGGTAGCGGAACCGTCCCCTCGACCCCGCGCGCCTCCAGCCACCTTTGCGCGCCATGACCGTGAGTTACCCAGGACGCGTGAGTATCATCCGCCGCCGATGGATCCGCGGACGATTGTCGTGCTCGAGGGTGACGAGACCGGCCAGGAGCTGCTCGAGGAAGGGCTCCGGCCGCTCCAGCCGGACGTGATCGGGATCGCGTTCGAGTTCCCGCGCTTCGACCTTTCGCTGGAGACACGCCGAGCGACGAAGAACCGGGTCGTGCACGAGGCCGCGCAGGCAATCCGGGAGCACGGCCTCGGGCTCAAGGCGGCGACGATCACCCCGGAGACACGCGACGATGTCGGCTCGCCGAATCGGATCCTGCGCGAGGAGATCGGCGGCCAGGTGATCGTCCGCACCGGCCGGCGAATCCCCGGCGTCGTGCCGCTCGGCGGTGTGCACGCGCCGATCTCGGTCGTTCGCATGGCGGTCGGAGACGCCTACGGCGCGAAAGAGTGGCGCGAGGGAGAGGGCATGGACGAGGTCGCGTTCCGCACGGAGCGGATCGAGCGCCGCATCTGCCGCGCCGTCGCCGAGTTCGCCTTTCGCCAGGCCGAGCGGATGAACGCCAAGGTCTTCGGCGGGCCGAAGTACACGGTCAGCCCAACGTACGAGGGGATGCTGAAAGAGGAGATGGACGCCGCGGCCGCCCGCCATCCGGACGTGCCCTACGAGCCGCAGCTGATCGACGCGACGTTCGCGCTCCTGCTCGCCCAGACGGGCGCTCCGCTCGTGATCCCGGCGCTGAACCGCGACGGCGACATCCTCTCCGACCTCGTGCTGCCGCTCTTCGGCTCGATCGCCGGCTCAGAGTCGATGCTCGTCGCGTTCGACGAGCAGTACGTCCCGCGAGCGCTGATGGCCGAGGCCGCCCACGGCACCGCCCCCTCACTCTTCGGTAAGGACGTCGCCAACCCGATGGCGATGATCCTCGCCGGCGCGGCCCTACTCACGCACGCGGACGAGGAGGGGCAGCAGGCCGGACGCGCGATCCGCGAGGCGACGCTCGAGACGGTGGCGGAAGGCTGCAGGACAGCCGACCTCGGCGGCCACGCCGGTTCGCGCGAGTTCACCGACGAGGTGATCCGCCGGACGACGCAGAAGCTCGAGGTCTGGTCCTCGCTCTAGAGCTTGATGTGAAACCTGAGCGGGTCTGTGGGGCCGCCTCAGACACGGTGCCCAGGCCGTCTCGTCGCCCTCACACAGGCAACCAGCCTGCGCTTTGGACGCCGAGCCACGCTGGCTTGGTCTGGAACAGCCCAACAGCGCGCCAATTCCACATCAAACCTCTAGCCGATCGCCGTCCAGCGCAGCGCCCGCGTCCGAGCAGTGAAACAGGCCGCCGTACTGATAGTCGACCCGAACCGTGCCGACGGCCCTCCTGCCGACAACCTTGCCTCGGAACGTCAGGCGCTTGCCGATGCCACGAGCCGCCCCCCGCCACACTCGGCGCGGTAGGTGACGCGGAACCTGCCGATCGAGCGCCAGCCGGCAGAGAGCTCAAACGTGATCGCCATGCGCTGGGAGGTCGTGCCCGAGAAGCTCGTCGCGCCAGCCGCAGCAGCCTGCGCCGACGAGACGACGCTCCCAACGAGCACGAAGGCTGCCATCGCGGCAACTGCCAGAGCAAGGACGCGAGGCATGCGACGACTCAAGCACGGCTCGTATCGCGGCGCATGAGCCGAACCGCCATCGCGAGGGCTTGTCGGAACCACGAACGCAGCGAGGGCGGCCCGCAGGCCGCCCTCGTCAGAACGTTGCTCTAGCCGGGCTCAGCCGACGATGAAGCCGGTGGCCGTCACGGCGGCGAGAATCTTCGCCTTCGTGAAGCCGTCCTCGAACGCGGCCGGAGCCGGAGTCGTCGGGGACGTCGTGCCACCCGAGAAGCGGATGTCGCGAATCCACGCCGCGTGCCGCGCCTCAACCGGGAGGATGCGACCGGCGCCGGTCAGCACGGCCTTCGTCTTGATGTTCGCCACCTGGCCGAGGTAGGCGTGGACGCCCGTGTCCTCGAGCACCTGGGCCGTCGCCGCGAACTTGGCAGCGTTCGTGACGGTGTCCTTGAAGTCGAACTTCGGCTTGGCGACCGCCTTCGCGCCGAGCACGCGCTTGAGGAAGTTCACGTGCACGGCCTCGTGCTGGGCCACGACCTGGCTGAAGCGGAAGAGCTCCCTCTTGCCCGCGAAGATCTTGTTCGCATTCGCCTGGGCATAGAACGCAGCCTCGAGGTACTCGAGCGTGAGCGCGAAGTTGAGGATGTCGATGTCGCTCTGCGGCACCGCCTGGCCCCTGGCGATGCTCGGGATCCCACCGGCGAAGGCGCTTGTCGCGGCGATGGCGCCGAGCCCGACACCCGCCTTCTTCAGGAACGCCGAACGCGTTTCGGGCGCGACCTTCGCGGCGGTCTCCTGAATCGCGCCGTCGCGGTCGAGCTCGTCGAGCTTGGGGAGATGGGTCATAAAACCAGTCCTTTCGTTGTGAACGTGGTGTTCATGTACCGCCCCAAAGCTCAACGAAACCTCGACAACCAACTCTTTACAACTGGTATACATCTCACTCGCGCGCGGCGTCGCAGCGCCGCTTTGGCAAAGACGTGGGTCTGACCGCAAGACAGATGCGCGCTAGATCGCGATGCGGACCGGCCGGCCCGACGCGGCGATCTCGCCCTGCCGCCAGCCGTCGACGAACGTCTGCGCCAGCTCCGGATCGAACTGGGTGCCGGCGCAACGCTCGAGCTCGACGAGCGCCTGCTCGATGCTGAGCGCCGGCCGGTACGCGCGGGCGGATGTCATCGCGTCGAAGGCGTCCGCCACGCCGAGCAGCCGTGCCTCGACCGGAATCTCGTTTCCGCTGAGCCCGTGTGGATAGCCGAAGCCATCCCAGCGCTCGTGGTGGTGCAGGACGTACGGCAGCGCCGGCTCGAAGTCGGCGAAGCTCTCGACGAGCCGCGCTCCGGTGACCGGGTGTCGCCGGATCTGCTCGAGTTCCTCCTCGGTCAGCGGCCCGGACTTGCGCAGCACTGTCGCGTCCACGGAGATCTTCCCCACGTCGTGCAGCGATCCCCCGAGCTGGAGCGCCTCAAGCCGGCTGCCGCGCCAGCCGAGCAGACGCGCCAGCCCCTCGGCGAAGGCGGTCACCCTGGTCGAGTGGCCCCGCAGGTACGGATCTCGGGCCTCGAGCGCGGCGGAGAAGGTGGCGAGCAACGAGACCACGATGTCCGGGTTTTCCAGGGCCGGCTCCGGTTCCCTTCCTGGCAACGCGCGCCGCTCCGTAGAGTTCGCTCTCCGTGAGGGTCGCAGTCCCGAAAGAGACCGGTGCCGGTGAGCGTCGGGTGGCGCTCGTGCCCGATTCGGTCGGGCGCCTCGCCGTCGCGGGTTTTGTGATCGCGGTCGAGCAGGGAGCTGGCTTGGCCGCCGGCTTTCCGGACTCCGAGTACGCGGCCGCCGGCGCCGAGGTGGTGTCGCGAGCCGAGCTGTTGACCGGCGCAGATGCGGTCGCTCGCGTCGCCGCGCCGAGCACGGGCGATGTCGCCGAGCTCGCACCGGGCACGATCCTCGTCGGCTTCCTCTCCCCCCTCACGGACGTTGCGGGCATCGAACGCCTCGCGGAGCGTGGAGTGGTCGCGTTCGCGATGGAGTCGATCCCCCGCATCACCCGGGCTCAGTCGATGGACGCGCTCTCGTCGCAGAGCACGGTTGCGGGCTACAAGGCGGTCGTCGCGGCCGCCGACCGGCTGCCGCGCCTCTTTCCGCTGCTGATGACCGCGGCCGGCACGGTCGCCCCGGCGAAGGTGCTCGTCCTCGGTGCCGGCGTCGCCGGCCTCCAGGCGATCGCCACGGCCCGCCGCCTCGGCGCCGTCGTCTCCGGATTCGACGTCCGTCCGGCGGTGCGCGAGCAGGTCGAGAGCCTCGGCGCGTCCTTCCTTGACCTTGGCCTCGGCGTCCAGGGCGCGGAGACGAGCGGCGGTTATGCGGCCGAGCTGACGGCGGAGGAGCAGGCGCGCCAGCAGGCAGCGCTCGAGGAACGGATCCCGGAGTTCGACGTCGTGATCACGACCGCCCTCGTGCCGGGCCGTCCCGCGCCGCGCCTGATCCCGGCAACCGCCGTAGCGAAGATGCGGCTCGGCTCCGTGATCGTCGACCTCGCAGCCGAGACGGGCGGCAACTGCGAGCTGACCGAGCCCGGCGCCGAGGTGGAGCGTAGCGGCGTCACGATCGTCGGCTATACCGACCTCGCCTCGCGGATGCCCTACCACGCGAGCCAGCTCTACGCGCGCAACGTCACGGCGCTGCTGCTCCACCTCGCCCCGGGCGGCGAGCTCGCGCTCGACTTCGACGACGAGATCACCGCCGGCGCGTGCGTCGCCCGGCCCCGGGTGTCTGCGTAGATGAACGAAACGCTCGTTTTCGAGCTGACGATCCTCGCGCTCGCGATCTTCCTCGGGATCGAGGTGATCGCGAAGGTGCCGACGATGCTGCACACGCCGCTGATGTCCGGCACGAACGCGATCCACGGGATCGTGCTCGTCGGCGCGATCCTCGTCGCGGGCCGGGCGGAGGCGGACAGGCTGACGACGGTCGTCGGCTTCTGCGCGGTCGCGCTCGGCACCGCAAACGTCGTCGGCGGCTTTGTCGTCACCGACCGGATGCTCGAGATGTTCAAGCAGCGCGGGCCGCGGAGGCCGGAGTGAGTCGCACCACGACGGATCTGCTCTACCTGGTCACGATCGTGACCTTCATCCTGGCGCTTCGCTTTCTCTCCTCGCCCAAGCGCGCGCGACAGGGGAACCTGCTCGGCGCGGCAGGGATGGGGCTCGCGATCGCCGTCACGCTCGCGCAGGATGGGCTCGGGAACTACGTCTGGATCGGGATCGCGATGGCGATCGGGGCCGTGATCGGGGTCGTCGGCGCACGCTCGGTGAAGATGACAGCGATGCCGCAGATGGTCGCCCTCTTCAACGGGGTCGGCGGTGGCGCGGTCGCACTGATCGCGCTGGCGGAGTTCCACAATCTGACACCGTTGCCCGGCGAGCTCGCCGTCGACGAGTCGGTCCCGATCCTGCTCTCGGCGCTGATCGGCAGCATCTCGTTCTCGGGCTCGCTGATCGCCTTCGCCAAGCTGCAGGAGCTGCTGAGCGGCCGGCCGATCGTCTACTCGGGTCAGCAGTTCGTGAACGGGGCGGTGCTGCTGGCGGGGCTCGCGGTCGGCGCGCTGATCGTCGCCGGCACCGAGGGCGACGTTCTCGTCATGGCGTTAATCCTGGCCGCACTCGTCTTCGGCGTCCTCTTCGTCCTGCCGATCGGCGGTGCCGACATGCCGGTGGTGATCTCGCTCTTGAACGCCTTTACCGGTCTCGCTGCGTCCGCGGCCGGCTTTCTCCTCCACAACAACGTGCTCATCGTCGCCGGCGCGCTCGTCGGCGCGTCGGGCACGCTGCTGACGCTGCTGATGGGGCGGGCGATGAACCGCTCGATCGGCAACGTCCTGTTCGGGGCGTTCGGATCGGTGCAGGCGGGCGCCGGGCCGGCGGCGCTCGAGGACGGGCGCAGCGTCCGCTCGACGACGCCCGAGGACCTCGCGATCATGCTCAACTTCGCTCGGAAGGTGGTGTTCGTGCCCGGCTACGGGCTGGCGGTCGCCCAGGCGCAGCACGACGTGCGCGCGCTCGCGGAGCAGCTCGAGGCAAAGGGCGTCAGCGTCCTCTACGGCATCCATCCCGTCGCCGGCCGGATGCCCGGGCACATGAACGTCTTGCTCGCCGAGGCGAACGTGCCCTACGAGCAGCTGAAGGAGATGGACGAGATCAACCCGGAGCTGCCGCAGACGGATGTCGTCGTCGTCCTCGGCGCGAACGACGTAGTCAACCCGGCCGCGCGCTCCGATCCCGGCAGCCCGATCTACGGGATGCCGATCATCGACGTCGACCGCGCAGCCAGCGTCGTCGTCGTCAAGCGCTCGCTCAGCCCAGGTTTCGCTGGGATCGACAACCCGCTCTTCTACGATCCGAAGACCTCGATGCTGTTCGCCGACGCGAAGAAGGCGCTCGAGGACGTCGGCGCGGCTCTGAAGGCGCTGTGACCGCGAGGGTGCCGTTCTTCTCGGCGCGCGACGTCGAGACGGCGGTCGCACCCGAGCGCGCGTACAACGCCGTGCGCAATGCGTTCGTCGCGCACGCGCGGGGCGAATGGACGATGCAGCCGAAGCTCTACGTCACGAACTATCCGGCCGGGGACTTCCGGGCGATGCCGGCGCTCGGCGGCGGCCACGCGCTGCTGAAGTGGGTGACCTCTTTCCCGGGGAATCCGACGCGTGGACTGCCGACCGTCAGCGGGCTCGTCGTGCTCTCCGACGCGTCGACGGGGCTCGTCCAGGCACTGCTGGATGCAGGCGCGGTGACGGCACTGCGGACGGGGGCGGCGGCGGCGATCGCCGCCGAGACGCTCGGCCGCCCGGGTTCGGCCTCCGTGATCGGCGCCGGCGTCAACGGCCGCGCCTCCGCGACGAGCCTGAAGGCGCGTGGCCGCGAGGTCGCGCTCTGGGATGTCGATCGCGAGCGGGCCCGTGCCGTTGCGGCCGCGCTCGGTGTCGGCGTGGCCGCGAGCGAGGAAGAGGCGCTCGGCGCCGACGTCGTCGTCACCGTGACGCCGGGGAAGGAGATCCTGCTGACGGAAGGCTCGTTGCGTCCCGGCCAACACGTCAGCCTGATGGGCGCTGACGGGCCTGGGAAGGCGGAGATCGCGGTCGCCGAGATCCAACGGACGCGGATCTATTGCGACGAGTGGGAGCAGGCGAGCCATGGCGGCGAGCTGGCGGCCGCTGTCGAGGCCGGTGCGATCTCACACGCGGACGTGACCGAGCTGGGCGCGGTGCTGATCGGCGAGGCCGAGGGCCGCAGATCGGAGGAGGAGATCACGATCTTCGACTCGACCGGGCTCGCGATCCAGGATCTTGCGATCGCGATCGCTGCGTTCGAGCAGGCGGACGAGCTCGACTTGATGCGGCTCGAGCTCTAGCTTCCAGTCAGAGCATCCCGCGCGGGAGGGATGTCGCGCCACGGCAAGGCCGCTGAGACCCGGAGCAGCAGTGCCGCCGAACGAGAGGGGTTCAGATGAAGTGGTTGATGATCGTCGCCGCCGCAGTGGGAGGCGTCTTCTGGATGTTGGTGTCCGATCACTTCGACCGGCGCAAGCAGGACGCCGGCGAGTGAGCTCGTCCCTCCGGTATGGCTAGCCAACGAGTCGCGCTGGATCCATCCGCTCCAGCAACGGCTGCGGCTCGCCGGCGATCGCCTGCGCAACGAGGTCGCCGCACATCAGCCCGAGCACGTTGCCGTGACCCGAGTAACCGCCCGCGACCCACAGGCCATCGCGTCCGGGATGCGGGCCGACGACCGGCATCAGGTCGGGCACGAGCCCGAAGACGCCTGACCAGCGGTGTGTGATCGCCGGCATCCGGCCGAGCAATGCCTCGACGAACCCGTCGAGCGCTCCCTGGATTCGCTCCGTCGTCGATTCCTCTGCGGTGAACTCGGAGTCCATGTCGGCGTCGCGGAAGCCGCCGACGATCAGCCGTCCCTCCTCGTTCTGGTGCCAGTAGTCGTAGCCGTGGCGGCCGTAGTGCGGTAGCGGGAACAGCAACTCCGACAGCGGCTCGGTCGCGATCATCTGGCCTCGGGTCGGGATGATCAAGCCCTCGAGCTCGCCGAGCAACCCGCTCGGATAGCCATCGGTGGCGACGAGGATTGTCTCGGCCTCGAGCTCGTCGAGGTGCCGGACGCGGTCGTGCTCACGGATCTCGACACCGGCCTCCGCTGCGGCGAGCGCGAGCCTGCGCACCAGCCTTGCGGGCTGCAGGACCGCGTCGCCGGGGTGGAACAGCGCGCCCGGGAAACGTCCTGTCAGAGGTGCCGTCAGCTCGTCGCGCCATTCCGCCGCGAAGCCGTCCTCGCGCAGCGCCTCGTACTCGGCCCGCAGCTCGTCGCGCTCGTCGTCGCCGGCGAGCCGGAGGCTGCCCGTCCGCCGGAACGCGTCGGCGCCGAGCTCTCCCATCCGCTCGACGTACGCCTCGGTCAGCCGCCAGTATTCCGCCGCGACATCGTGGCCGAGCCACTCGCGCGCGCTGTCGTATGCCATCGCCCCGCCGCGGAGGGCAAACCCGCCGTTGCGGCCGCTGGCGCCGGAGGCGATCGCGCGCGCCTCGTGGAGACGCACGCGCTTGCCACGTAGAGCCAGCGTGAGCGCGGCAGAGACGCCGGTGACGCCGCCGCCGACGATCTCGACGTCGGGTGCACCCACGAGCGGCCGAGAAGCCAGCGTCGGTGCGGCCTCGGAGAGCCAGAACGAGTCGGCCACGCGCCGATGCTAGCTGGCAGCCCGGTAAACACCGTCCTCCTCGCTCACAACCCCCGCGAGCTCGAGCTCGGTCAGGACGACGGCCAGCTCGCCGGCGGAGAGACCTGTCGTCCGGGCGAGCTCGTCCGCGCCGAGTGGCGCTTCCCGGATCCGCTCGAACGCGACCGCCGCGGTGGGGCCGAGATCGGGAGCGGCAGCGGCAGGCGCGTCGAGCCCGTAGCTCTCCAGTACGTCGCGTGCGCACGTCAGCGGTGTCGCGCCGAGGCGCAGCAGCGCGTTCGAGCCTGCCGAGAGGGCCGACGTGATCTCGCCGGGCACGGCGAACACCTCCCGTCCCTCCTCGAGCGCGAAGTCTGCGGTGATCAACGCACCGCTGCGCTCGCGGGCTTCGACGACGACCGTCCCGGCGCAGAGTCCGGCAAGAATCCGGTTGCGCGCGGGGAACCGCCACGGCGCCGGCTCGACCCCAGGCGCGTACTCTGCGACGACGAGTCCGGTTGCCGCCACCTGCCGCGCGAGCTCACGGTGAGCGGCCGGGTAGTCGCGATCGATGCCGCAGCCGAGCACTGCAACCGTGGAGCCGGCCACCTCGAGCGCACCGCGGTGCGCTTCGCCGTCCACCCCACGCGCCAGGCCGCTGACGACGACCAGGCCCGCTGCGGCGAGGTCGCGGCCGAGGCTGCGCGCGATCTGCCGGCCATATGCTGAGCACGCGCGCGCGCCGACGATCGCAACCGCCGGGCGCGCCAGCAATGACACGTCAGCTTCGCCGCGGACGAACAACCCTGGCGGCGGATCGTGAATCGCCCGCAGCAGCGCCGGGAAGCCGGGGTCTGAGCCCGCGAGGAAACGGAATCCGAGCGAGCTCAATCGAGCGAGCTCGGCGTGCGCGTCGAACCGAGCTTTGAACGCCGCGAATCGCGCGCTCCGGGGCTCGGCCACGAGGTGCGCGTCGCTCGCCGCGGCGAATGACGCGAGCGCGAGCTCGTTCATGCGGCCAGCTCCTTCGGCGAGCGGTATGCGAGCGCCTCGGCCACATGCTCGGGCAGGACGGCGTCCGCGCCGGCAAGCGCAGCAACCGTTCGCGCGACGCGCGCCACCCGGGCACGGCCGCGTCCCGAGAGCGGCAGTCGCTCGACCGCGCGGCTGAGGAGCGCGTCGGCCTCGGCAGTCCGCCGCGGCGGTGCGTCGCCGAGCAGAGCACGTCCAACCTGCACACGCTCACGCACCGGTGCCGACGACTCCGCCGGACCCGCCGCAAGCTCCTCGGCACGCGGCCGCGGCACCGTCACGACGAGGTCGAAGCGATCGAGCAACGCCCGCGAGAGCTTGTTGCGGAACGCGGAGAGCCGCTGCGGGGAGCAGGAGCACTCGACTGCAGGATCGCCCCGCCCCGCGCACGGGCACAGGTTCATGGTCGCGATCAGCTGGAATCGCGCCGGGAAGAGCGCCTGCCCCTGAGCGCGCGCGACCGAGACGAAGCCATCCTCGAGCGGCTGCCGCAGCGCCTCCAAGGCCGGCCGCTGGAACTCAGGCAGCTCGTCGAGCAGCAGGACGCCGCGGTGCGCGAGACTTGCCTCGCCCGGCCGCGGGCCGGGTCCGCCTCCGACGATCGCCGCGGTCGAGGCGCTGTGATGCGGTGCGCGGAAGGGACGTCGCGTGATCAGCGGCCGTTCCGGCGGGAGCACACCGGCGACCGAGTGGATCCGCATCACCTCGAGCGCCTCGCGTGGCTCGAGTGGCGGCAGGATCGAGGGCAGACGCCGCCCGAGCATCGTCTTGCCGGTCCCGGGCGGGCCCGCGAGCAGGAGGTTGTGCCCACCCGTGGCCGCGAGCTCGAGCGCCCGCCGCGCGCGTTCCTGGCCGCGCACGTCGGCGAGATCGGGGAAGTCCGGCTCGTCCTCCTCGTCGGGCGGCTCGGCGGGAGGTGGCCGCAACTCGCCTCGGAGGTACGCGACGGCCTCCGCGAGATGCCGCACGGGGATCGCTTCGACCCCGCCGAGCTCCGCCTCGCAGGCCGACTCGGCAGCGCAGAGGATGCGCTCGAGCCCGGCGCGTCGGGCCCCCTCCGCCACCGCGAACGCTCCGCGCACGGGGCGGATTCGCCCGTCAAGCGCGAGCTCGCCGATCGCTGCGTGCTCCGCAAGCCGCTCGGCCGGGATCTGCCGCGAGGCTGCGAGGATCGCGAGGGCGATCGAGAGGTCGAAGCCCGAGCCCTCCTTTCGCAGCCCCGCGGGCGCGAGGTTGACGGTGATCCGCTTGAGCGGCCACTCGAGCTGCGCGGAGCCGATCCCGCTCCGCACCCGGTGCTTCGCCTCGGCGCACGCGCGGTCGGCGAGGCCGACGATCGCGAAGCCGGGGAGACCGCGGTCGATGTGCGCCTCCACCTCGACGCGGCGCGGCTCGAGGCCGACGAGCGCGTGGGTGACGGAACACGCGAGCACTCAACCGACCGTACGCGCACACCTGTCACGGGTGTGAAACGGAGTACGAACGATTTAGCGACGGATCAGGATCGGCTGCGTCGTCTTCGACTACGTCAAGCTCGGCGTTCGCGATCCAGCGGCGAGCATCAAGTTCTACCGAGCGGTGCTCGCACAGCTCGAGATCCCCCCGCTCTGGGAGAGCGAGCGCGGCGCGCAGTTCGCCAACCTGGTC
>JBDSOJ010000250.1:0-3072 GCA_039914895.1 Gaiellaceae bacterium | reverse complement strand
CCGGACGGGAGCTCCTCGTGCTCCTCGAGGTCGAGCTCGTCCGTCCGCCGCTCGAGCTCGGCCACATACGCCGCGGTCTCCTCGTCGGAGGACACGGCCTCAGTGACCTGCTCCGAGTAGGACTGCTCGGCCTCGGCGAGCTCACGCGTGTCGATGGGGACGTCGAGGAGCTGTGCGAGCCGGTCGCAGAGGGCGCGCGCGGCCCGTGGGCTCGGCGCCAGCGAGACGTAGTGCGGCACCGCCGCCCAAAGACTCGCGGCGCGGACGCCCTCGCGCCGGCAGGCGTCCTGGAGCACGCCGACGATCCCGGTCGGCCCCTCGTAACGCGAGTGCTGCAGCCCGAGGCTGGCGACGAGCTCTGGGTCGCTCGCTGCCCCGGTCACCGGGGCGGCTCGGGTGTGCGGCACGTCGGCAAGCAGGGAGCCGAGCGTCACGAGCAGATCGACGTCGAGCTCGCGCGCCAGGTCGATGACGAGCTTGCTGAAGGTCTGCCAGCGCAGACTGGGCTCGACGCCCAGCAGCAGGACCGCGTCGCGCTCGGTCTCCGGAATGCGCGCGTGGAAGAAGGCGATCTCCGGCCACTCGATCCGGCGCGTCAAGCCCTCATCGAGCGAGACGTGCGGCCGGTTCGACTGGAAGTCGATGAAGCCCTCGGGATCGATGTCCGCGAAACGCTCCGCCGCCCAGATTCGGGCGAGGTAGCCGGCGGCGAGCGTCGCCCCTTGACCGCCGTCGTTCCAGCCGCGAAACGCGGCGATCAGCACGGGACGCTGCAGCGCGGGCCGGGCGACCATCCGCAGCTCGCTCATCTACGCAAGTGTACGCGGGGTACGCCAGAGAGCGGTCACGAACGCCACCGTCCAGGCCCACACGAGCGCCGCCAGCGCGACGTGGATCAGGACGAGCCACCACGGCAGCTGATTGCGCCACTGGAGCTCCCCCACGGTCATCTGGACGACGAGCAGCCCGAGCAGGATCAGCGCTCCGGGCACGAGCACGCCGGCGCGGGCGCGGTTGCGGAAGAGCCAGACCAGCAGCAGCAGGAAGCAGAGCCCGAACGCGGCCGTCGCCCGGACGTGGATGTAGACCGCGTCGAGCAGGTTCCAGAAGCGCTGGATCTCGGCGCTGTCGCCGGGATGCGGTCCCGCCGCCGTCGAGAGCGTCCCCGTCACGACGAGGACTCCGCAGGCGCCGGCGAGGACGAGACCGACGAGCCTGAGCCACGGCGGCACCGCCGACTCGACTCTCCCGTGCGCGTTCCCCCGCGCCTCAACCGCCACCACCGTCGCGGTCGCGAGGACGACCAGCGCGAGCAAGAAGTGCGTCGCCACCATCAGCGGGTGCAGGTCGAGCCGGATCGTCAACAGTCCCAGCGGGGCCTGCGCGATCGTGCCGAGGAAGGTGAGACCGGCGAGCCACCGGACCCAGCGGCCGAGACCCGAAGTGCGGTAGGCGAACACCCAGGCCGCGAGCGAGAGCGCGATCGGGAAGAGCGCCATCACGCGATTGCCGAACTCGATCGAGGAGTGCTCACCGACGGCCGGAAAGAATTCACCTTCCTGACATCCCGGCCACGACTCGCACGCGAGCCCGGAGCCGGTCAGGCGCACCGCGGCGCCGGTGAGCACGATCACGTAGAGCGAGACCGCTGACGCGAGGGCGAGTCGCGCGTACCCCGCCGGGCTCAACGGGCGGAGTCTAGGCAAGGATGACACCCGCGCCCGCGACGACCCGGCCGACGCAGGCGACGAACAGCTCTCGTTCGGCGAAAGCGGCTTCGAGCACGGCGGTCTTGTCCGCGGGCAGCGCGACGAGCAGGCCGCCTGACGTCTGCGGGTCGTAGGCAAGCGCGAGCAGTTCCTCCGAAGAGCCTTCCGCCTCGACGTGCGGGGCCGCGAATTCGCGGTTGCGCCGGTCGCCGCCCGTGCGTACTCCGGCCGCCGCCTGCTCGCGGGCGCCGGGGAAGAACGGGAGCGCGTCCGCCTCCAGCTCGAGCCGGACGCCGCTCCGCTCGGCCAGCTCGTGCGCATGCCCGAGGAGGCCGAAGCCGGTGACGTCCGTGACCGCGTTCGGCGCGAACGGCCGCAGCGTGTCCGCAGCGTCCCGGCTGAGCACCGTCATCGAGTGGGTGGCCGCCGCGAGCCCTTCCTCGTGCCGCCGACCCTCGCGGGCCGCGTGCAGCAGCAGCCCGGTGCCGAGCGGCTTCGTCAGCAGGAGCGCGTCGCCGGGCTGCGCGCCGCTCTTCGCCCAAAAGCCGTCGGGGTGCACCGTGCCGACGACCGCGAGCCCGTACTTGGGCTCCTCGTCGCGCAGCGTGTGCCCGCCGGCGAGCAGAGCGCCGGCGGCGCGCACCTGCTCGTCGGCTCCGCCGAAGATCGCAGCGAGCGTCTCGTTCGACAGGCTCTCCGGAAAGGCGGCGATCGAGAGCGCGAGCAGCGGCGAGCCGCCCATCGCGAAGATGTCGTTGAGCGCGTTCGTGGCCGCGATCCGACCGAACAGCGCCGGGTCGTCGACGAGCGGCGGGAAGAAGTCGACGGTGAAGACGAGCGCGCGCTCGTCGTCGAGCTTGTAGACAGCGGCGTCGTCGGAGGGAGCGAGCCCGACGAGCAGGTTCTCCGCCTCGACCGGCACGAAGCCGCGCAACAACTCCTCGAGCCACGCCGCGGGGTACTTGGCCGCGCAGCCACCGCTCGTCGCGAGAGACGTAAGGCTCGCCGACACGCCCCCCAACATACGCACTCGCGTCGTTCCTGGAGCGCCGCGAGCTTTCCGCAAGAGGCGGCTCCGCCGGCCGGGAGGCGAATGCGGCCGGGATATACGCGACGGCGGCCGGGAAGCCGCCGTCGCACTCAGGGGAGAGGAGGAGCTTGTTGTTGCGGCCAGGTTTCGCCGTCCTGCCACGGTCTCCTTGCGCGTTTCTGAGATAGTCGAAACTCGTGCGGTCAGCGTTGATCACCGGAGGCTCGTCCGGCATCGGACTCGCGATCGCGAGGATGCTTCGCGACGAGGGCTTCGAGCTGACGCTCGCGTCGCGCACAGCCGAGAAGGTGGAGGCGGCCGCGGCCGAGCTGG
>JBDSOJ010000177.1:0-4387 GCA_039914895.1 Gaiellaceae bacterium | reverse complement strand
GGAGCGTCCGCCGCACGACGCCGGACTGGTCATCGAGGATCGACAGTGAGAGATCCAGGACGACGACGCCGGTGGTTCCCGTGGGGAGCAGGCCGCGGTCGCGCGGGTCGAGCTGGCGCGCGCTGAGCACGGCCGCCGCGAGTAGGACGACCGTGCCGCCGCCGAAGAGCAGCCGCAGCGCGAGCGTCCGTCGGCCGGTCCCGCGGAAGGCACCGGTGTCGTGGCTGTCCACGGCCGAGCGTCTAGCCAGTCCGAGCACGGGCCTCCTCCGCGCGGCTGCGCCGCTCGTCGTCCTCGCGCCGGCGCTCCTGCTCGAGCCGGCGCAGCTCCTCCTCGAGCGCCGCACGGACCCGAGCGGCGAGGCTCTTCGTCTTCTCAGGCCCCGGCGCCGTCGGCGACCAGGCGAGGGCGCGGGCCGCCTCGGCGAGACCGTCCTCCTCCCCGCGCTCACCGAGCACCTCGGCGACGAGCTCGAGCGAGCGGCGCTGATCCGCCGCGCCGTTGGCTCGCGCCGCGTCCTCCAGGAGCTCGAGGGCCTGCTCGAGCGGCGTCGGCAGCAGCTCCGGCTCCGGCTCCGGCTCGGGCTCCGGCTCCACGTGCTTCCTCGGCCAGCCCGCGAATGCGAGCACACCGCCGCCCGTGAAGACGACGAGGCTGCCACCGATCAGCAGCACCAGCAGCAGAGCGGGTGAGGTGCGGTACGACGGCTCGGGCACGTTCGTCACGTCGAGACGCCAGGGAGCCGCGTTCGCGAGGTCCCCGGAGGAGATCCTGGTGTGCACCGTCAGGCGCGGAAAGGCCGCCCGCAGCGCGCCGCGTCCGCCCCCGCGGTTGACGAACTCGATCCGCGCCGGCTTGAACTCGAACGGCAGCGTGTCGCGCTCGGGCACGCACGCCTGCTTCAGGCAGCGGAGCACGTACGTCATCCGGATGTGCGCGCTCGAGCCCGCATCGGTTCGCGTCACCTGCACCGGGCCGACGCGGCGCCAGGGAGCGAAGGCAGCGCGGACGTTGACCGAGCTCGGATCAACGTGGCGCAGGTCGACCGCAAGGTCGACCTGCGCCCGCACGGTGTCGCCGAACACGACGATCCGTTCGGAGAGCGTCGCGCGGGCGCGGAACGGTCGCAGGGTCGACTCGTCCTTCCGGGCGTCGCGGAGGAGCAGGACGGCCGCGCCGGCGGCGATGACCACCACGAGCGCGAGGACGACGAGTATCGCGAGGCGGCGGCCGGTCATCGCCTACGCCACCACCCCGCGCCGCGCGCGGCGGAACTCGTTCCAGTCGAGGAAGGCCCCGAGCACGTCGGCAGGCTCGCTCGAGGAGATCAGCACCGGATCGAGGTCGAGCAGCGTCAGCTCGTCGAGCAGCGCGAGCAGCCGCTCCTCGTTCGCGCGGCGCCGCTCCGAGGCCTCTCGCTTCGTCAGACGAACGTGCGTGATCCGACCGCTGCGCGGGTTGCGGAGCGGGACGACGATCCCGCTGACGTCGGGGAAGCTCTGCTCCCAGACCGGATCCTGGATCACGACGGGGACGATGTCCCAGAGGTGCTCGACGGCTGTGAGCCAGGTCTCGCGCGAGGGCGGGTCGAGGAAGTCGGAGAGGACGAAGACGAAGCTGCCCGCGGTGACGTTGCGCCGGTGCTCGAAGAGGTGCTCGAGCGAGCGCTCGACGCCGTCGACCGGCGCGCCCCAGCCGGCCTCCCGCGCCCGGTCCTCACGCAGGTACGCCAGCCGGCGCTCGCCGCGCGGGGGCAGCCAGAAGGGCTCGCCGTCGGCGTGGTCGAGGTACCCGACGAACCCGCCGGCCTCGGCGGCGCTCGCGACGACGATGTCGGTCACCCGCTG
The DNA here is from genome assembly GCA_039914895.1 of Gaiellaceae bacterium. Taxonomy (GTDB): domain Bacteria; phylum Actinomycetota; class Thermoleophilia; order Gaiellales; family Gaiellaceae; genus Gaiellasilicea. The sequence continues at coordinate 2,540 of JBDSOJ010000177.1, read as the reverse complement.
CATCGCCTCGGCCTTGTCGAGCCAGGGCAGCGGCGGCGAGAAGAAGGAGAGCTCGGGGCTCCGGTCGGCGACGAGCACGACCCGCGGGCCCTCGTCGGCGTAGCGCTCCCGGACGACGAACTCGTCGGCGCCGCGTGCCGACGAGAGGCGCGCCGAGGCCGCCCAGTCGATCGAGCGGATGTCGTCGCCGGGCCGGTAGGGCCGCGAGCCCGCGACCTCGGTGCCGCGCCCGCGCCGGACGCTGCGCATCGTCCCGTGCGTGAGGCCGATCAACCGGCGGCGCGAGATGAGTTGGAAGGTCTGGTTGCTGCCGCTCACGCGCGGGCCGAGGGCTCGACGGGCCTTTCGTGGAAGAGCGGGTCCTCGTCGGACCCGGGACGGGGCGCGAGCTCGAGGCACGCCTGACGGAACTCCTCGATCGCCGCTGGCCAGCCGGCGGCTCGCGCGCGGGCGACGAGCGCCGGCGTGAAGACGACGCGGTGAACGAGCACGGGGACGAAGAGGCGCTCGACGTCCTCGGGGACGACGTAGCCGCGGCCGTTCAGGAGCGCCCAGGCGCGCGCAACGCGCTCGACGGCGAGGCTGCCCCGCACGGAGCTGCCGATCGAGACGACGTCGAGCTCGCGGGTCGCGCGGACGAGGTCGACGATCCAGTTGTGGAGGACGTCGTCGACGTAGACGTGCTGGGCGGCGTCGCGGAGGACGCGGATGTCGTCGAGATCGACGGCCGGTTGCAGATCGCCGAGCGGGTGGCGGTAGCGCTGCTCCTCGAGGATCCGCCGCTCCTCGAGCACGCCCGGGTAGCCGAGCGCGGTGCGGAGGAGGAAGCGGTCGAGCTGCGCCTCGGGAAGCGGAAAGGTGCCTTCGTATTCGATCGGGTTCTCGGTCGCGAGCAGGAAGAAGGGGTTCGGCAGCTCGCGCGTCTCGCCGTCGACCGTGACCTGGCCCTCGGCCATCGCCTCCAGCAGCGCCGATTGCGTCTTCGGCGTCGCCCGGTTGATCTCGTCGACGAGCAGGACGTTCGTGAAGATCGGTCCCGGCCGGAACTCGAAGTCGCGGGTCTTCTGGTCGAAGATGGACATGCCGGTGACGTCGGTCGGTTGCAGGTCGGGCGTGCATTGAATCCGCGTGATCGCGACGCCGTCGATGCTGCCGCCGATCGCGCGGGCGAGCACCGTCTTCGCCGTCCCAGGCACGTCCTCGAGCAGGACGTGGCCGCCGCACATCAGCGCGGAGAGGACGAGCTTGACCTCCTCGCGCTTGCCGTAGACGACCGTCTCGATGTTGTCGAGCAGCCGCGTCGCGACGTCGATCGCAGGCGCGAACCGGTCGGGCTCGTCTTGGCTGCGGTCGACCCCTGCTTCCATCGGCCCGATCCTAGTCGGACAGCCGGAGAGGGCTGTTAAGTCCGAGTTACGACAGCGGCTCCATGCAGGCGGTCTGCCGGCCGTAGGATCGGTTGGATGGGCGTCCATGAGGTGCGGGCCTCCGGTCTCGAGTACCTGCGGCTCGTGACGGAGCTCCTTCAGCGAGCTCGCGTAGCTGATGCGGAGGCGGGGTTCTGGGAGGCGGCCGATCTGCAGTGGTGGTGGCGCTCGCCTCGGCGGTCCGACGCGGTCGACCAACTCTTCTGGGTACGCGACGGTGATCCGGTCGCAGCCGTCGTGCTGACCGATTGGGGTCGAGCCTGGGGATGCGACCCCATGCTCGTCTCCGGTAGTTCGAACGTTCCGCTCTCCGATGTCTGGAGCCGGGCAATCGAGGCGATCACCGAACTGGATCTCGAAACGGTCGAGGTGCTCGCACGTGACGACGACGTCGAGCTTGTGCGCCTGCTCGCCGAGGCTGGGTTCGTCGCCGGCGACCACTCCGGGACCACCTGGATGAATGCCGAGGATCGGCCGGGGGTAGCCGAACCGCCCGCGGGATTCGCGCTCGTCGACCGCTTGTCGGACGCGTCCCGGCCGCACCCCATGCGGAGACGAAATGGCGAAGCGGTCGAGGCTCGCCTTCGGCAATGCTCGCTGTACGACCCGGCACTCGACCTGGCGTTCGAGGCTACCAACGGCGAGATCGCCGGCTACGCGCTCTTCTGGCTCGATCCCGTGACCGACGTCGGACTCGTGGAGCCGATGCGAGTCGAAGCCCCTTATCAGCGACGCGGACTGGCCCGCGCCTTGCTCACTGCGGGTCTCGACCGGTTGGCGCAGCGAGGAGCGCGCCGCCTGAAGGTCGGCTACAGCACGGAAGCGGCGCGCTCGCTCTACGTCGGCGCCGGGTTCCACGTGACCTCTACCGACACGACGCACGTCTGGACGAGGCCAGTCGCGAAGACCTGACGCGAGGGATTTACGAGAGGGCTTCGGCTCCCGCCACGACCTCGAGGATCTCCTGGGTGATCTCGGCCTGGCGAGCACGGTTCATCTGCAGCGTCAGCGAGTCGATCAGCTCGCCCGCGTTCTTGGAGGCGTTGCGCATCGCCGTCATCCGGGCGCCCTGCTCGGACGCGGCCGACTCGAGCAGCGCGCGGTAGACCTGCG
>JBDSOJ010000139.1:0-10458 GCA_039914895.1 Gaiellaceae bacterium | reverse complement strand
GGCGGCGACGGCGGCCGCCTGCGCGAGCTCGAGCTCGACCACCTGCTCGTCGTCGAGAGCGACTACGTCCCGCGCGTGCAGGAGGCGCACGCGACGATCTACCACCTGCTCCTCGACGTCGTGGGGGAACGGGAATGAAGTACGTCGACGAGTACCGGTCCCCGGAGTTGGCGAAGCAGCTCGCCGAGCAGATCGCCGGGCTCGTCGAGCCGGGCAGGCAGTACAAGCTGATGGAGGTCTGCGGCGGACACACGCACACGATCTACAAGCATGGGGTCGAGAACCTGCTCCCACCCGCGGTCGACCTGATCCACGGCCCCGGCTGTCCCGTGTGCGTGATCCCTATGGGACGCGTGGACGACGCGATTGCGCTCGCCGAGCGGCCGAACGTGATCTTCACGACATTCGGGGACATGATGCGAGTTCCCGGCGGCAACGGATCGCTGCTCGAGGCCAAGGCGCGCGGCGCCGACGTGCGCATGGTGTACTCGCCCCTCGACGCGCTCCGGATCGCGCGCGAGCACCCGGACCGCGAGATCGTCTTCTTCGCGATCGGCTTCGAGACGACGACGCCGTCGACTGCCTTGACGCTGCTTCGCGCGCGAGCGGAGGGGATCCGCAACTTCTTCGTCTTCGCGAACCACGTCACGATCATCCCCGCGATCCGCGCGATCCTTGCCTCGCCCGACCTTCGGCTGGACGGCTTCATCGGCCCCGGGCATGTCTCGACCGTGATCGGGACGAGGCCGTACGCGTTCATCGCCCGCGACCACGGCAAGCCGCTCGTCGTGGCCGGCTTCGAGCCACTCGACGTGCTCCAGGCGGCGTTGATGGTGATGGTACAGCTCGCCGAGGGGCGTTCCGAGGTCGAGAATCAGTACTCCCGCGTGGTTCGCGAAGGCGGGAACGCGCGGGCGCTCGAGGCGATCGCGGAGACGATGGAGCTGCGGACGACCTTCGAGTGGCGAGGGCTCGGCTTCATCTCCCAGAGCGCCCTCAAGCTGCGGGAGGAGTTCGCCGACTGGGACGCCGAGCTGCGCTACGACGTTCCCGGCGTGCGCGTCGCCGATCCGAAGGCCTGCCAGTGCGGCGAGGTGCTGAAGGGCGTGATCAAGCCGTGGGAGTGCAAGGTCTTCGGCACCGCGTGCACGCCGGAGAAGCCGATCGGAACCTGCATGGTCTCGAGCGAGGGAGCGTGCGCGGCCTACTACAACTACGGCCGTTTCTCGCGCCGGCTCGAAACGGTCTCGTGACCGGTCGCGAGCAGGAGGTGCTCGAGAAGATCGAGCAGCGGCGCCGCCGCAAGCCGAAGCTCACGGACGAGCTGATCACGCTCGCGCACGGGGCCGGCGGAAGATCGAGCCACGTGCTGGTCGAAGCGCTCTTTCTCGAGGAGCTCGGCAACCCGCTGCTCGCTCCGCTCGCCGATGCAGCGGTGTTCTCGGAGAACGGGATCCGGCTCGCGTTGACGACCGACTCCTACGTCGTCAAGCCGCTCTTCTTCCCCGGCGGCGACATCGGCGAGCTGGCGGTGAACGGGACCGTCAACGACCTCGCGATGATGGGCGCCCGGCCGCTCTACCTGACCGCGGGCTTCATCGTCGAGGAAGGATTTCCCACGGCCGACCTGCGGAGGATCGCCGCCTCGATGGGCGCCGCGGCTCGGGCCGCCGGCGTTGCTGTCGTCGCGGGCGACACGAAGGTGGTCGAGCGCGACAAGGGTGACGGCGTCTACATCAACACGGCCGGCGTCGGCGTCCTCGAGCGCGAGCTGGAGCTCTCGCCGTCACTCGTTCGGCCCGGCGACGCGATCCTGGTCTCGGGCACGCTCGGCGATCACGGCATGGCTGTCATGGTGGCGCGCGGCAACCTCGAGCTCGAGGTCGACCTCGAGAGCGACACCGCCGCTCTCGCCGAGCTCGTCGACGGGCTGCTCGACGCAACCGACGGCGTCCGCTGTCTGCGCGACCTGACCCGAGGCGGGCTGGCAACAGTACTGAACGAGATTGCCGCGAGCGCCGAGGTCGGCATCGTGATCGACGAGGCCCACCTGCCGGTGCGCCCGGAGGTCAACGGCGCGTGCGAGATCCTCGGCATCGACCCGCTCTACGTCGCCAACGAGGGGAAACTGATGGCGGTGGTGGCGCCCGAAGCCGCCACCGCTGCCCTCGCCGCGCTGACGGCGCACGAGCTCGGCGCCGAGACCAGGATCGTCGGCCACGTCAGGGAGGAGCAGCCGGGGCTCGTCGTCCTCGAGACCGCGTTCGGGGGCAGAAGGGTTGTCGACATGCTCGTGGGCGACCCGCTGCCTCGGATCTGCTGACCGCGATGCCGGATCTCGTGACAACGCTGGGCGTCCGCAGTGGCTTGAAGGGCCGCCACCTGCTCCGGATCGCGGACTGGACCGTGGGCGAGCTCGAGCTCGTCCTCGACCTGGCCGACGAGCTGAAGGAGCTTCAGCGCCGGCGGGAGCCGCACCGGCTGCTCGAGGGCCGAACGCTCGGCCTCGTCTTCGACAAGCCGTCGACGCGCACGCGCGTCTCGTTCGAGGCCGGCATGGCCCAGCTCGGCGGTACGGCGCTCTTCCTGCCGGCCGATCAGCTCCAGCTCGCGCGCGGCGAGCCGCTGCGAGACACGGCCACCGTGCTCTCGCGCTACCTCGACGCGCTCGCCGTCCGCATCTCCTCGCACGAGGACGCGACAACGCTGGCCCGGCACGCATCGATCCCGGTGCTGAACGCGCTCACCGACGCGGCGCATCCGTGCCAGGCGCTGGCCGACGTGATCACGCTGCGCGAGCGGCTCGGGGATCTCGCCGGGCGCAAGGTCGCCTGGGTGGGAGACGGCAACAACGTCTGCGCGTCGTTCGTGGCCGCCGCGACGACCTTCGGGATGAACGTCGCGGTCGCGGCACCGCCGGGCTACGAGCCGCCGCCGGCCGCGCTCAGGGGCGGCTCGGTCGAGCTGGTCGAGGAGCCGCGCGATGCGGTCGCTGGTGCAGACGCGGTCTACACGGACGTGTGGACGAGCATGGGGCACGAGGACGAGCGGGCACGCCGGCGCGTCGATCTCGCCCGCTACCGGATCGACGCGGAGCTCCTCCGCGCTGCCGGGAAGCAGGCGATCGTGCTCCACTGCCTGCCCGCGCACGAGGGCGAGGAGATCACCGCCGAGGTCCTGTACGGGCCGCAGTCGGCGGTGTGGGATCAGGCGGAGAACCGCCTCCATGTGCAGAAGGCGCTGCTCGCGCTCGTCGTCGACTGACGCTTCGATCCTGGCCGGAGCAGGATTACCGAATGCAGGATCTGGGCAGCCATTAGCTGATGATCGGCACGCTCGGCAGCAACATCGGCAAGGGTCTCCTCGCGGGGATCGCCGGCACGGCCGCGATGACCGTCTCGAGCACGCTCGAGGCGAAGCTGCGGGGACGCGACCCGAGCACGGCCCCGGCGGATGCGGCGAAGAAGGTGCTCGGGATTAGGGCGTTCGAGAGCGAGGGGGCGAAGAGCCGCTTCTCGACACTCGTCCACTGGGGCTACGGCACCGGCTGGGGCGCGGCCTACGGGCTCCTGCGCACGACCGGGCTCTCCGACGCCGCCGCCACGCCCGCGCACGGCGCAGCTGTCTGGGGCGCCGCGGCGGCGATGCTGCCGTCCGTCGGCGTCGCGCTGCCGTTTTGGAAGTGGGGCCGCAAGGAGGTCGGGATCGACCTCTGGCACCACGCCGTCTACGCCACCGCGACGGGCCTCGCCTACGCGGCGCTCGACAACCGCGGCTGACCCGGCTAGTGCTCTAGGAGACCGTGAAGCCGGAGTCGACCACGGGCTTGCCGACCCGGTTCTCGGCGCGCTCGCCGAAGCCGGGGCGGACGATCCAGCGGTAGGTGCCGGGCCGGAAGTCGACCGACTTCGGCAGCGTCAGCCGCGGTTCGGACGGGGAGGCCCGGTAGATCCACTCGCCGCCGCGCCTGAGCTCGACGTTGTAGTAGTCGGCGTTCGAAACCGGCGCCCACGCCCAGTTGCGGGTGGGCTTGAAGCCCGGGCTCGCGGGCTTCGCCGGCGAGCCCGGGCTCGCGGGCTTCGCCGGCGGCTGCGTCTCGGCGACCGTGGTCCTGAGCACGGACGCGATCACCGGCGGCGGTGCGGGTCTCGACGTCTCGCGCGCGGAGACGACGTCCGCCAGGTTCGAGGCGCTGCCGGAGACGAGCTGCAGCACCGCGAGCGTGCCGATCACGGCGCCGGCAAGGGCGAGCGCCGCCGCGAACGGGAGCCGGCGGCGCCGCCCGGCGCCGGCCACAGGCAGCTCGGAGGACTCGGCGACCGCCGCCGCGACGGGCGCTGGCGCGACGGGCGCCGGCGACACGCGCACCGGCGGCGGCGGCGCGACCCCCTTGCGGCCGGAGTCGAGCCGGCCGACCTGGCGCTCGATCCGTCCCAGCCGCGTGTCCAGTCCCTGCCAGCCGGTCGTGATCAGGTCGATCAGAACTGCGAGGTCGTCGACGCTCTCGCGCCGCTCCGTGTCCGTCTCGCGCCGAAGGTCGCGGACTGCCTCGGCAAGCTCCCCGAGCACCGCGCTGAGCTGAACGAGCGCGACGTCCGAGCCGCCGGCGGGACGCGCGGCAGCCGGCTCGCCCGGGACGAGCGCCTCGCCGACGCCGGCCGTCGCCTCACCCGGGCGCGGCAAGACGTCGTGCAGCGCTGCGAGCGCAAACCGCTGCACGGAGCGGTTCTGCTCGGGCGTCAGCTCGTCCAGCACCCCGAGCACGCGCTCCAGCACGGCCTCGCTCACCGCCTCGCGCGTGAGCACGCGGAGCACCCCCTCCACAGAGACATCCGCCTGCTCCGCGATCTCGACGAGGATCGACACAACGCAGAGAGTACGAGAAGAAACGGAATCCATCCGGTATTCCCGGTTTCGAATCGGGAGAACGCGACAATCACGATCCCATGCACGCCGCGGAATCCGGCTTCAGCGTGATCGCGCTCAGGGGCGAGTCAGACGCCTACGCCGCCTCGCGGATCCGCTCGGACCTCGCGACCGCGCTCGGCGCGGAGGCACCGCTCGCCGTCGACCTGACGCAGGCGACGTTCATCGACTCGACGATCGTCGGCGTCCTGCTCGAGGGACTCGCCGACTGCGAGCGGCGCGAGCGGCCGCTTCTGCTCCTGCTCCCGGACGACGCCACGCCGGAGGTGCACCGGCTGTTCGAGATCACCGGACTCGCGGCGCTGCTGCCGGTCGTGCGGAGCTGGGACGAGGCCGCGAGCCGCGTCGCCGTCCCGCCGAGCTAGCCCACGCCCGAGCTAGCCGACTCCTCCGGGCTCGACGAGGCCGGTCTCGTAGGCGAAGACGACGGCCTGGACGCGGTCGCGCAGCTCGAGCTTCACCAGGATCCGCGCGACGTGGGCCTTCGCCGTCGTCTCGCTGACGAAGAGATCCCCGGACCCCTCCGGACACCGCTGACCTCGGCTCGAAGAGCTGGGGGGACGCCGGTCCGCAGCTCCTTCTAGTGCGACCGGCTCGTGTCTCCGTCGCCCTCGACACGCGCGGGGTACCGGAGCCCGTAGTGGGCGAACAGCTCCTGCTCGATCCACTCCGAGATCTCGTCGTCAGAGTCGATCTCTGGCGCGTCTTTAACCCGATCCTTGGCGTAGCCGACGGTGACCGCGTCCTCGTCGAAGCGCGTGCCCGCAACGGGGACGAGCACGCGTTTGTTTTCGACGGAGCCAGCGCCGATCCCAATCCACTCGGGCAGCGCGGTCTCCCGGTCGGCGAAGATCTCCTCGACCTTGCCGATCTCCTCCCCGTCGGAGGAGTAGACCGGGGTTCCGCCCAGCTCCAGCAGTTGGTGGATCGTCATCGTCATTCTCGAAGCTCCTTCGTCTCTCGTCAGTCGTCGGTTCAGCGGGCTGTGATCGAGAACCCCGTCACCGGCGAGCGCCTGGTCTTCCTGGAGACCTCGCGTGAGACAGGCGGCGAGTACGTCCTCGTCGAGTGCACCCTCTAGCCGAACGGCTTCGTCGCCGCGGCGCACGTCCACCCGCATCAGAGCGAGCGCTTCGAGATCGAGTCGGGCACCGTCGCGTTCAAGGTCGACGGCGAGGAGATCGTCGCCGGTCCGGGCGAGACCGTGGTCGTGCCCGCCGCCAGCTCGCACAGGTTCTGGAACGCCGGCGAGACCGAGGCCGTCTTCGTCACCGAGGTGCGGCCAGCGCTGCAGTTCGAGCGCCTGCTCGAGACGATGTTCGCGCTCGCGAACGACGGCAAGACGAACAGGAAGGGCATGCCGAATCCGCTCCGGCTCGCGGTGATCGCGAACGCGCACTTCGACGACGTGTGCCTCCCGTTCCCGCCCGCCTGGCTGCAGAAGGCCGGTCTCGCGATAGGCGCCCCGCTCGGACGCCTGCTCGGCTTCGAGCCGGCCTACGACGGCGGCTCGAGCGAGCCCGCACTGGCGCTCTAGACAGCCCTCGGCGTCCGTACGGGACGTGTCCCAGGGACTGTCCCTGGGACACGTCCGCTGCGGTCACCTGGGGGCGGCGAACGAGGCGAGCGCGTCGACGACGTGCTTCAGCCGCCGCCCGTCGGCGGTCAGCCGGTACTCGACCCGCGGCGGCCGCGCGTCGATCACGACGCGCACGAGCACGCCGGCCTCCTCCAGCTCAACGAGGCGCTGCGCCAGCGTCCCCGGCGGAATCGCCCCCACTGCCTGCTTGAACTCGTTGAAGCGCGTCGCCCCCTCGTATGAGGCCCACAGCACCGAGACGACCCAGCGCCGCTCGAGGAGGCCCGCCGCCCGGCGGACCTCCTCGGGAACGGGCACACACTGTCTACAGCGCATGGAGCGGCCGTGCTGCTGGCTCGAGCGCCAGCTCCAGCACCTCGTCCAGCGACATGACGGGATGGAACGTCATCTCCTCGCGAACGTGCGCGGGCACGTCGTCGAGGTCCTGGCGGTTGCGCTCGGGCAGGATCACATCCGTGAGCCCAGCCGCGTGTGCCGCGAGCACCTTCTGCTTCAGTCCGCCGATCGGGAGCACGCGGCCCTGGAGCGTCACCTCGCCGGTCATGCCGACGGTGTGCTTGACCGGACGGCCCGAGAGCAGCGACGCGATCGCCGTCGCCATCGTGATCCCCGCGCTCGGCCCGTCCTTCGGGATCGCGCCCGCGGGGACGTGCAGGTGGAACGCCCGCTCGAACGCATCGTCGTCGACGCCGAGCTCGGTCGCGCGGTGACGCAGCGCGGAGAGCGCGATCTGCGCCGATTCCTTCATCACGTCGCCCAGCTGGCCGGTGAGAACGAGCTTGTCGCCCTTGGCGGAGGTCGCCTCGACGAAGAGGACGTCACCACCGGTGCCGGTCACGGCCAGGCCGGTCGCGACACCCGGCACCGCCGTCCGCTCTGCCGCCTCGCGGTAGAAGCGCTGCCGGCCGAGCCCTTCACGCACATGGTCGATCGAGAGAGCGATCGGCGCCTCGGCCTTTCCGGACGCGATCCCGGTAGCCGTCTTCCGCAGCAGCTTGCCGAGCTCGCGCTCGAGCTGCCGCACGCCCGCCTCACGGGTGTAGTCCGAGATCACGGTCTCGAGCACGACGTCCGAGATCGACACCTCCTCTTCACGCAGGCCGTTCCGCTCGCGCTGGCGCGGCCAGAGGTAGCCGCGGGCGATCGCGACCTTCTCGTCGGTCGTGTAGCCGTCGAAACGGATCACCTCCATCCGGTCGAGCAGCGGGCCTGGGATCGAGTCCGCCACGTTCGCGGTGGCGATGAAGACGACCTCGGAGAGATCGAGCTCGAGATCGAGATAGTGGTCGCGGAACGAGTGATTCTGCGCCGGGTCGAGTACCTCCAGCAGCGCCGAGGACGGATCGCCGCGCCAGTCGGCGCCGACCTTGTCGACCTCGTCGAGCAGGATCACCGGGTTCATCGTCCCGGCATCTCTCAGGGCACGCACGAGGCGGCCGGGGAGGGCACCGATGTACGTCCGCCGGTGACCCCGGATCTCGGCCTCGTCGCGGACGCCGCCCAGCGACATGCGGACGAACTCCCGTCCGAGCGCGCGGGCGATCGACTCGCCGATCGACTTCTTGCCGGTGCCGGGCGGGCCAACGAGCGTCAGGATCGCCCCGGAGCGCTTGTCCGGCTCGATCCCCCGGTCCTCGCGCAGCTTGCGCACGGCGATGTACTCGACGATCCGGTCCTTCGCGTCCTCGAGCCCGGCGTGGTCGGCGTCGAGCACCTCGCGCGTGTGGACGGGATCGAGGCGCTCCTCCGAGCGCTTGCCCCACGGCACCGCGAGGATCCAGTCGAGGTAGTTGCGGATCATCGACGCCTCGGGCGAGCTGTCGCCCTGCCGGTCGAGCCGCGAGAGCTCGCGGTCGGCCTGCTCGCGAACCGCCGTCGGGAGCTCAGCTTCGTCCAGCTTGCGCCGGTATTCGTCGACGACGGAGGCGTCGTCCTCGCCGAGCTCCTTACGGATCGACTCCATTTGCCGGCGGAGGATGTACTCGCGCTGCTGCTTGGCGGCGCCCTCCTCGACGTCGTCGCGGATGCGCCGGCGCACCTGCAGCTCGGCCAGCCGCTCCCGCTGGAAGCGGATCGAGAGCTCCAGCCGTTCGCGAACGTCGAGCGTCTCGAGCAGCTCGACCTTCTGCGCGAAGCTGAGCTCGGGCGAGTAGCCGGCGGTGTCGGCGAGCGCGCCCGGCTCGGTGATCGAGCGGACGAACGCCGAGATGCGGCCGTCGTCGCCGCGCAGCTCGAGGATCTCCTCGACGACGGCGCGGTACTCGACCTCGAGCTCGCGCATGCGCGCATCCGACTCCTCCGGGTCGGGGCGCTCGTCGACCTCGACCCGCAGGCTTCCCTGCGCGTCGGTACTGGCGGCGCCGGCGACGCCGCGATGGAGGCCGTTGAGCGCGACGGCGCGGGCGCCGCCGGGCAGCCGCACGCGGTCGGTCACCTCGGCGACGACGCCAACGCTCGCGTAGTCGTTCTCGTGGCGCGGGACGAGCAGCACCTGCTCCTCCGACCCGACGTCCACGGTCAGCGTCACGTTCATGTTCGGGAAGACGACGAGGTCCTCCAGAGGGACGAGCAGCATCGTGCTCAAAGCGATCACTCCTTGCGTTGCTGGTTCCGTACCAGTACTAACTACAGAAAGCGTAGCTGTATTCCCCCCGCTGCTCGCAGTCGGCCTGGACTACACCTGCGTATGATCGGCCGATGCCGAGAGCGACGCCCCTCGCCGCGCGCAACGACACTCCACGGGTGGGTGCGCGGGTTCGCTCGCTCCGCCGCGAGCGCGGCCTGACGATCGAGCAGCTCGCGGCGGCGACGGGGCTGACCAAGGGCTTCATCAGCCAGCTCGAGCGCGACCGAACGGCCCCGTCGCTCTCCTCGATCGCGCGGATCTGCGACGCCCTCGGCGTGCGTCTCCCGCACATCTTCGAGCGCGAGCCCGCGCCGGCGCTCGTGCGGCGCCACGAGCGCCAACAGGTCGACTCCCGCGTCACGACCGTGAGCCACCTCCTCTCCTCCCGCGACGAGGAGCGCTTCCAGGCGATCGAGTCCGAGGTCGCCCCCGGCGCCGGCGCCGGCGACGAGCTGCACTCGCTTCCGGGCGAGCTGGAGTTCGTCTACGTGCTCGCGGGAGCGCTCGAGCTGCACGTCGGCGATGAGACTCACGTGCTCGAGCAGGGCGACGCGCTCACCTACTCGCTCTCGAAGCCGAGCACCTGGCGCAACGCCTCGGACACGGAGTCGCTCCGCGTGCTCTGGGTCTCCGTCCCGAAGCCGTACTAGCCGGCGCATGACCCCTGAAGGGCCGCCCGCGGCCCAGGATCATGCACTCAAGTTGGCGTCGCAGCGGCCGAACACACGGCCAGATGCCGGCTCGCCTTCGTCTCCCGCTCGCTCTGCTTGTCTGCGCGGTCGCGACCTCACTGCTGACGCTGATGCTCTGGCGCCACGAGCAGGGCGACCTGCGCACCGAGGCCGACGAGCGGGCGAACGCCGCCGCCGCCGGGCTCGAGGAGCGGGCCGATGCGGCCGTGCCCGTCGTGCCCTCGCGGCCGCCCCGATCGAGGGCGCCGGCATCGTCACCGCCTCGGCGGGCGTCTGCGACCTCGACGACGTGCCCGGAGCGGACGAGCTGCTCGCCTTCACCGAGGTTGCGCTCGCGTATGCGAAGGGCGCCGGCGGCGACGTCACCTTCCGCTGGAGCCGCGAGCTCGACGCCAGCGGGGCCAAGGACGAGGAAGCCCGTCAGGAAGGCGTCGTCGTCCGGCTGCACGCGCTCGCGCGCGAGCTCGACGCCGAGGATCCCGGCACCGAGGGCCACTCCGAGCGCGTCGCCCGCCTCTGCGAGAAGCTCGCGCTCTCGAGCGGCTGGAACGGCGAGCGCGCGATCCGCCTTGCGCAGGCCGCGCTCCTGCACGACGTCGGCAAGCTCGGCGTCG
>JBDSOJ010000138.1:0-4257 GCA_039914895.1 Gaiellaceae bacterium | reverse complement strand
GCCGGCGTGATGAGCTTCATCGGCCCCGTCAACCACGTCGGGCGAAGCTGGGTGCGGCCGCACGACCTCCAGCTCCAGCTGCTGCCGGGCGACGGTGCGGATGAGGCGATGATCGAGCGGATCGTCGACCTCGGCTTCGAGGTGCGAGTCGAGCTCGTCCGCGCCGACGGGGAGACGCTCCGGGCGCAGGTGACCCGCGACCGCTGCGAGGAGCTCGAGCTCGAGCGCGGCCAGATCGTCTACGTGCGGACCGCGAGCGAGAGGGTCTTCGCCTAGAGCCCTAGCCCGCCCGCTCGACGAGGTCCGCGAGCGACGTCTCCTCGAGCACGCCGCGCATGCTCGCGCGCAGCTCGATCCAGACGTCGCGCAGCCCCGTTGCCGCGCCGGTGTAGGCGGTGTCCTCCGGCCGGGCGCCGCGGACGGTCGCGATCGGCCCCTCGACAGCGCGGATCACGTCGGCGAGGCTGACCTCGGCCGCCGGCTTCGCGAGCCGGTAGCCGCCCTCGGCGCCGCGCTGGCTCGCCACGATCTCCGCTCGGCGCAGCCCGAGCAGGATGTTCTCCAGGAACTTGAGCGGGATCTCCTGCGCAGTCGCGAGTCGCTCCGCCTTCACGTAGCCGGGCGGGGAGGATGCAAGCTCGGCGACCGCTCGCAGCGCGTAGTCCACCTTGGCCGAGACCCGCATGGGTCGGATTCTCTACGTTACCTCGGTGAGGCGTCGTTCCAGGAAAGCCCGGTCGCCCGCGTTCATCTCGAGCGAGAGCGCGTCGCGGTAGGCCGCTGCGGCCTCGACGTTCCGTTCGAGCCGGCGCAGGAAGTCGGCGCGGGCGGCGTGGAGCAGGTGGTAGTCAGGCAGGTCGATCCGCTCCACCAGCTCGAGTCCCCGCTCCGGGCCCTCCGTCATCGCCACTGCGACAGCTCGGTTGAGCGACACGATCGGCGACGGGGTCTGCCGCTCGAGCTCGGCGTAGAGCCCGGCGATCTGCACCCAGTCGGTCTCGTCCTCGAGGTGGAGGGCGGCGATCGCAGCCTGGAGCTGGTACGTCCCGGGCAGACGGTGCGACAGCGCGCGGTCGAGCACTCGCGTCCCCTCCTCGATCCGCGGCCGGTTCCAGAGTGAGCGGTCTTGGTCGGCGAGCAGGACGAGGGAGCCGTCCGCGGCAGTGCGCGCCTCGCGCCGTGCGTCGTGCAGCAGCATCAGCGCCAGCAGTCCGAGTGCCTCGGGCTCGTCGGGCATCAGCACCGCCAGGAGCTTCGCCAGCCGGATCGCCTCGTTGCAGAGCTCGTCGCGGATCGGCGCTCCGCCGGAGCTGGCGGAGTAGCCCTCGTTGAAGACGAGATAGAGCACGGCGAGCACGGAGCGCAGCCGGTCGGGCAGGAGCTGGTCGGGCGGCACGCGGAACGGGATCCCGGCGGCGCGGATCTTCCTCTTCGCCCGTACAAGCCGCTGCGCCATGGCCGGCTCGGCGACGAGGAACGCGTGCGCGATCTCGGCCGTCGTCAGGCCCGCGACCTCGCGAAGTGTGAGCGCGACGCGCGATTCGGACGCGAGCGCGGGATGGCAGCATGTGAACACGAGCGCGAGGCGGTCGTCGGGGATCGAGCTCATGTCATCCTCCTCTGCCGGCATCGCCTGGAGCCGAGCGAGGAGCTCGGCCTTGCGGGCGAACGTCTGCTCGCGGCGGAGCCGGTCGATCGCGCGGTTGCGGGCTGTGGTGATGATCCAGGCCCCCGGATTGGTGGGCGTGCCGTCGCGGGGCCAGCGTTCGAGGGCGGCCGTGAAGCCGTCTTGCACCGCGTCCTCGGCAAGCTGGATGTCGCCGAGGACGCGGGTGAGAGCTGCGACTGCACGGCCCCACTCCTCCCGGAACGCGCGTGCGACCGCGTCCGTCACCGTTCGATGACCGGCCTCAGCTCGACTGAGCCGCTGGTTGCGACCGGAATCCGCTCCGCGATCGCGATCGCGGCGTCGAGGTCGGGCGCCTCGATCTCGATCACGCCACCGATCTGCTCCTTCAGCTCCGCGAAGGGGCCGTCGGTGACGATTGTCTCACCGTCGCGAACGCGAACGGTCTTCGCCGTCGAGGGACTGTCGAGCTCGGCGCTGAAGCCGAGCGCGCCGGTCGGGCCGAGCTCGGCGAAGAGCGCCTCCCAGCGCGGGATCTCGTTGGCACGTGCGGCCGCGGTCTGCTCCGGGGTGAGCTGCTCCCAGGCGGCGATGTCGTCTGCGTTGTTCGTCAGCAGGGCTGCGTACTTCACGACTCCTCACCTTCTTTGACGTGGATGCGACGAACCTCGATCGCGCCGTGCGCGGCCCCGGGGATCCTCGCCGCCCAAATGCACGCATCGTCGACCGAGTCGCACTCGAGCACGAAGTAGCCGCCGAGCGACTCCTTCAGCTCGACGAACGGCCCGTCGGTGACGAGGGTCTCGTCGCCGCGAACGCGCACCGTCGTCGCGGTCGTGGTCGAGGCCAGCTCGTTGCCGCCCGCCATCACGCCGGCCTGCTGTGCCTCCTCTGCGAAGGCGCCGTACCGCTTGTAGGCGTCGTCGCGCTGCTCGGGCGTGAACGACTCCCACACCGCCTGGTCGCCGTAGATCATCGCCAGGTACTGCATCCGTTCCTCCTCTCACGTGTCGATTCCACCATGTAGACGAACACGGAGTCGCGAGATCGACAACCGAGCGAGAAGTCGCCGAAGCCGCCTGTGTGTCAACTTTCGAGCAGCCGCCGCAGCAGCATCAGCGCCCCGTCCTTGTCCAGATGGTCATTGAGGTTGCCGCACTTCGGGCTCTGGACGCAGCTCGGGCAGCCCTCGGAGCAGGGACAGCCGTCGAGCATCTTCGCGGTGTCCTCGACCCAGGCCTCGAAACGCTCGAAGCCGCGCTCGGTGATGCCGACGCCGCCGGCGTGGCCGTCGTAGACGAAGATCGTCGGCAGGCCGGTCTGGGGATGGATGTTGGTCGAGAGGCCGCCGATGTCCCAGCGGTCGCACATCGCCCAGAGCGGCAGCAGCGCGATCAGCGAGTGCTCGGCCGCGTGCAGCGACGAGAGCAGCTTCGGCATCTCCTCAAGGCCCTCGAGCTGGCGCGGCGTCGGCGAGAACCAGACCGCCTCGGTCTCGAAGCTCGTCTCGGGGAGGTCAAGCGGGATCGTCTCGAGCGTGTCGCCGCCGCTGATCGACCTGCGCTGGTAGGCGACCACGCGCTCGGTCACCGAAACACGGCCGAACACAAGCTCGAGGCCGAGGCGCCGTTCGGTGCGCAGCGGCTCGACGATGTCGGTCGCGGTCTCCTTCTTCGCCTGCGTGTACCAGTCGACGTTCGCCGCGCTCACGAGCGCCAGTCGCGCGTCGACGTCGAGTCGCCGGACGAGGTGCTGCTCGCCCAGGTGCAGGTAGACGGCGCCGTCGTGGATGGTCGAGTAGGCACGCGAACGTTCGACCGTGCCGAGCACCGAGCCCGTTTCCGCGTCGACGACGGTGAACGAGTCGAGCTCGCCGGAACGGAGCATGACGCGCGCCGCAGGGTAGTCCTTGCCGGCCCAGACCCAGCCGCCGTCCGTGTGTTTCAGCTCGGGAAGCACGGCGGCGCGCGCGAGCGCCTCGGGTCCGAGTGTTTCGGCGTCGCGCTCGTCGAGCGGGCCCTCGTACGCCGCGGAGAGGACGTGGCCGTCGAGAACGCGCGGGTTAGTGTGGTCGAGGATCGCGGCCTCGACCGTCCGCAAGAGCAGCGTCTCCGGCTCTCGCATGAAGTACTGGTCGAGCGCGTCCTCGCTGGCGACGAGCACGGCGAGCCCGGGGCTGCGGCGTCCGGCGCGGCCCCACTGCTGCCGCAGCGAGGAGACCGTGCCGGGGAAGCCGACCGAGATCGCGCAGTCGAGCGACCCGATGTCGATCCCGAGCTCGAGCGCGTCGGTGGCGGTGACGCCGAGCAGCTCGCCGGCCATCAGACGCTGCTCGATCTCGCGGCGTTGGCTCGGCGTGTAGCCCGCGCGGTAGGGCGCGAGCCGCGCCGCGAGCGCCGGCTCGAGGCGGCCCGAGGCGAAGCGGTGGATCAGCTCGACCGCCTTCCTGCTCTTGGCGAAGCAGATCGTCCGCTGCCCGGCCGAGACGAGTTCGGCGAGCAGTCGTGACGCGTCGCCGAGAGCGCTGGCGCGGACGCCGAGCTCTGCGTCGATCAACTCCGGATTCCAGAGCGCGATCGTCCGCTCGGTCGCCGGCGCGGTGTCGCTGTCGATCACCGCGGCCGGCTCGC
>JBDSOJ010000199.1:0-2705 GCA_039914895.1 Gaiellaceae bacterium | reverse complement strand
GTCGCGTTGGCCCTCGTCGCTGCCCTGCTGACGAGCTTCTACGTGACGAATTATCAGCGGAACGTTCGCCAGGACGAGACAAACGTCCCGATCTGGGTCGCCAAGAACGACATCCCCGCTGGCATCTCCGGCGCCGACATCGAGCGGAAGGGGTTGTTCGAGAAAGGCGAGATCGTCCGTCGTAGTGTCGTGCCCGGCGCGATCTCCGACCCCGATCAGGTTGCGAAGCTCGTCAGCACGCAGCCGATCTACGCGGGAGAGCAGATCTCGACGCGCCGTTTCTCGACGCCGTCGCAGCGGGGCATCAAAGCTCAACTGACCGGCGTGCAGCGCGCGATCGAGCTTCCCGGCGATCAGCATCAACTGCTCGCCGGCACGCTCCGGGCGGGCGACAAGGTCGATCTCGTTGCCACCTTCAGCGTGCCCGAGGGAAGCCAACAACATGTCTCGCGCATCGTCCTTCGCGACATCGAGGTGCTACGAGCACCTGCCGGCGGGGGGACCGCGGAGAAGCTCGCGTCCGCGCAGGAAGGGGCGTACGACGTGATGTTGAAGGTGAGCGACTCGCAGGTGCAGAAGCTGCACTGGGTCTACGCGAGCGCGAAGGAATGGCATCTCGAGCTGCGTCCCGGCACGGAGGCAGCCGACAGTCCGGAGAACGTCGAAAGCTGGTACTCGGTGCTCCGCGAAGGCGTCCGCCAGAAGCAGCTCGAAGACGCCGGCGTTGGTGCGATCCCGGCAGTTGGTGGAGGTCAGACCGATGAATAGCGACAGCATCCGCATCTACGTGACCGGGTTCTGCGACGGGCTCGAGAACCTTCGCGAGCAGCTCGCCAACCATGCCGATCTGGACTTCGTCGGCTGGAGCGAGAACGTCGCCGAAGCGACCACCGCGCTAGCCGGCGGCCACCTCATGGTCGTCGTGCACGCCACCGGCTCGACGTCGTTCCCGGCGGGCGAGGTCGCCGCGATCCGCGAGCACACCCGTTCGCCGATCGTGATCATCGCCTCCGGCGAGTCGTCGGCCCTGCTCGAGGATGCGCTCGACGCAGAGGGCGTCGCCGATGTCCTGCTGCTCCCGCAGCTGACCGAGAACGTCGTCTTCTCGCTCCGAAAAGCGGCGCACGCAGGCCGCCGACTCGTCGCGGAGGGGGCGGCGCTGGGGCGCCAGGGGCGAATCGTGACCGTGTTCTCGCCGAAGGGCGGCACGGGCAAGACCGTCACCGCGACGAACCTCGCGGCGTCGTTTGCCAAGTACGAGCAGCGGCGGACACTCCTCGTCGACCTGGACCTCCAGTTCGGCGATGCCGCGATCATGCTCGGGCTCGAGCCCGACAAAACGATCTACGACCTGGTCGTCGCCCCGGGGGAGCTCGACTCCGAGAAGCTCGCGGGCTACATCACAAAGCACACCTGCGGACTCGACATCCTGCCGGCGCCGCTGCGCCCCGAGGACGCCGAGCTGGTGACCGAGACGAAGCTGGCCCGCCTGCTCGAGGTGGCGCGGGAGTCGTACGACATCATCGTCGTCGACACCTCGCCCTTCTTCCACGGGCCGATGCTCGCAACGCTCGACCGGACCGACGAGCTGCTGATGCTCTGCGGCCTGGACGTGCCGACGCTGAAGAACGTACGCCTCTCGATGCAGACGCTCGAGCTGCTCTCGTTCCCGGCATCACGCATCCGTTTCGTGCTCAATCGCGCTAACTCGAAGGTCGGGATGAAGAAGAGCGAGGTCGAAGGTGCCCTCGGAATCAAGATCGGCTTCGAAGTGCCGTCCGACCGGGCCGTCACGCTCGGCGTCAACCGGGGCGCCCCCCCGGTGATCGCCGACACAGGCTCGGACTTCGCCAAGGCGATCCGCGAGGTCGCCAAGTCGCTGCTCGCCACCGAGCAGCCGAAGAAGAGGCGCATGTTCTCCGCGCTCGCAAAGGCGTAGGTCATGGGTCTCCACGACAGACTCTCGAAGCAGAACGGAAACGGGGCCGCCGGCGTGACCGACGAGCGTCCGGTCGCGCTGGCCGGCCCCGTTGCTCATCCCACGCAGCAGCAGTCGCCGCCCACCCCGGGCGCCAGCGACCCGTACGCCGAGCTGAAGAGCGGCATCCACCACGCCGTGATCGCGAAGCTCGGCCCGGAGCTGTTCAAGCGTGAGACGGGCGAGGACCTCTCCGAGCGGGTCCTGCACGCGGTCACGGAGCAGCTCGCCCTCGATCGGACGCCGCTGACGCGCGAGGAGCGCCGCAGGATCGTCCGTGAGATCGCCGACGACGTGCTCGGCTACGGCCCGCTCGAGCCCCTCCTCCGCGACGACTCGGTCACGGAGGTCATGGTCAACAACCACGACCGGATCTTCGTCGAGCGCGAAGGTCGTCTCGAGCGGACGGATGCGTCGTTCGTCGACAACGCCCACCTGCTCCGGATCATCGACAAGATCGTCTCGCAGGTCGGCCGGCGGATCGACGAGAGCTCGCCGATGGTCGACGCGCGCCTGCCCGACGGCAGCCGTGTCAACGCGATTATCCCGCCGCTCTCGCTGCGGGGCCCGACGCTGACGATCCGGAAGTTCTCGCGCGACCCGTACACGATGGACGACCTGATCAACTTCAACTCGCTGACGCCGCAGGCCGCGCAGTTCCTGGCCGCGTGCGTCAAGGGGAAGCTGAACGTGCTCATCTCCGGCGGTACCGGCACCGGCAAGACGA
>JBDSOJ010000196.1:0-19770 GCA_039914895.1 Gaiellaceae bacterium | reverse complement strand
GGGCGGCATGTCGAGCGCAGTCGGGATCAGGTAGTCGGTAAAGCTCGCGTTCGTGATCAGGCCGTCGCGGGTGCGGATCTCCTCCATCAGCGCGAGCCCGAGCCCCTGTGCGGTGCCGCCCTCGATCTGACCCTCGACCGCGAGCGGGTTGATCGCCTTGCCGACGTCCTGGGCGGTGCCGATCCAGACGATCCGGGTCAGCCCGAGGTCGACGTCGACCTCGGCGACGACGCGCATCGCCGCCACTGCGAAGGAAACGTGGGATCGCTCGCCGGTGATCTGGCCGGTCTCGGGATCGAGCGGCGTCGTGCGCGGGTGGCGGTAGATCCGCTCGACGTCGACGTCGCCTCCTGTGCGCTGCCGCTCCTCGAGCGCCGCACGGCAGGCATCGCGGACGGCGCCTGCCGCCATCCAGGTCATCCGCGAGGCCGAGGCCGAGCCGGCGGAGCCGACCGCAGCCGTGCCCGGCGGCGCGAGCACGACGTTGTCCGTTCCGAGCTCGGTGCGCGCGATCTGGAGGATCACGTCGGTGACGCCCTGGCCCACCTCGGCCGAGGCGCAATGGATCTCGGCGGAACCGTCGGCGCGCAGGAGCACCCGCGCGGCCGTGAAGTCGTCGAAGCCCTCCGAGTAGCAGATGTTCTTGAACCCGACCGCGAAGCCGACGCCGCGACGGACGCCCTCGCCGCGGGTCGTGTTACCTGCACCCCCAGGAAGCCGGATCGCCTCCCGGGGAAGCTGCTCCGGCTCGGGCACCGGCAGCGCGGCAGCGCGGCGGATCACCTCGGCTGTCGGCAGCACGCCTTCGATCACCTGCCCCGTCGGCAGCGTGTCGCCGTGGCCGAGCGCGTTCAGGAGTCGCAGCTCGACCGGGTCGATCCCGAGCTCGACCGCGAGCTTGTCCATCTGCGCCTCGGCGGCGAAGCACGTCTGGACAGCGCCGAAACCGCGCATCGCGCCGCAGGGCGGGTTGTTCGTGTAGACGCACGTCGACTCAATCAGCGCGTTTGCGACCTTGTAGGGGCCGACCGCGAAGCAGGCGGCGTTCGAGGTCACTGCGGTCGAGCTGGACGCGTACGCCCCGCCGTCGAGCAGGATCCGCATCCGTACGTTGACGAGCTCGCCGGCCCGGGTCGCGCGATGCTCACACCAGATCCGCGCCGGGTGCCGGTGGACGTGGCCGAAGAACGACTCCTCGCGGTTGTAGACGATCTTGACCGGCCGTTTCGTGTGCAACGCGAGCAGGGCGCCGTGGATCTGCATCGACAGGTCCTCGCGGCCGCCGAAGGCGCCGCCGACGCCGCCGAGGTGGATCCGCACCTGCTCGGGTGGGAGGCCGAGGCACGGGGCCACCTGATCGCGGTCGACGTGCAGCCATTGCGTCGCGACGTAGATGTCGACCCCGCCCTCGCCGTCCGGCACGGCCAACCCCGACTCCGGGCCGAGGAACGCCTGATCCTGGATCCCGAGCTCGTAGACGCCGCTGACCGTGACGTCGCCCTCGGCGTCCGGGTCGCCGTGACGGATCACAAGGTGGCGGACGACGTTCGGCCGCTCGTCCTCGCGGTAGCCGTGCGCCATCGTGGGTCGGTCGGGATGGAGCGGCGGCTGCTCGGTGGCCCGCCCCATGTCGACGACGGGCTCGAGCAGCTCGTACGCGACGTGAACCGCGGCGGCAGCACGGCGCGCCTGCTCCGGCTCCTCGGCGGCGACGAGCGCGACCGGCTCGCCGTAGTAGCGCACGCGCTCGACGGCGAGCACCGGCTGGTCGGCGAACTCGAGCCCGTAGGTCTTCTGGCCGGGGACGTCGGCGTGCGTGAGCACGGCGTGGACGCCGGCCATCGCCAGCGCCTCGGCGATGTC
The DNA here is from genome assembly GCA_039914895.1 of Gaiellaceae bacterium. GTDB lineage: Bacteria > Actinomycetota > Thermoleophilia > Gaiellales > Gaiellaceae > Gaiellasilicea. Next base: position 17,907 of record JBDSOJ010000196.1, on the reverse strand, counting down.
GAGGGAGACGATCCTCGCGTGCGCGTGCGGGCTGCGCACGGTGACGCCCCAGAGCATCCCGGCCGCGCTGAGGTCGCTCGAGTAGGCGAACTCGCCCGTGACCTTCGGCGTCGCGTCGTGCCGCGTGCCGGACTCGCCAATGCGGGCGCGCCTGAGCGCGGCCTGCTGCTGCTCCGTCGTACTCATACGAATCGGCACTCCGAGGTCACGGAATCGTTGCATTCGCCGATCTCGCGAGCGTTACGCTCATAGCGGGGTGGAGGTGAGGAGGCCCCCAGAACAGGCCGACGCGAACGATCTCGCCGGGACACGTCCCGTCCGCTCATGGGCGGGAAGCCGCGAGCCGCACGGCGTCGAAGATCTTTGCGTAGCCGGTGCAACGGCAGAGGTTGCCGGAGAGCTCCTCCCGGATCACGTCCTCGCTCGGGCTCGGCACCCGCTCGAGCAGCGCTGCCGTCGCGACGACGAGGCCGGGCGTACAGAAACCGCACTGAACCGCTCCCGCCTCGACGAACGCCTGCTGAACCCGGTGGAGGCCGTCGTCGGAGCGCAGCCCCTCGACCGTCGTCACCTCGTGCCCGTCGGCCTGCGCGGCGAGGACGAGGCAGGCGCAGACGAGGTCGCCGTCGAGGAGCACCGAGCAGGAGCCGCACTCGCCCTGCTCGCACGCGTTCTTCGAGCCGGGCAGCTCGAGCGTGTCGCGCAGCGTCGTCAGCAGGCTCTCCCCCGCCCAGACGTCTGCCTCGCGCGGCTTGCCATTGACCGTCAGCCGGATCTTCACGCCGGCACCGGGCTCATATGAACACCCTGTCGAGGGCGCGCTTCGTCAGCACCTTCAGGGCGTGGCGCCGGTAGGCAGCAGTGCCGCGGACGTCGTCGATCGGGCTGGCCGCAGCGGCTACGAGGTCGGGGAAGTCGGCGCGTACGTCGAGCGGCGCCGTCACGAGCGCGGGCACCGGCCCCGCCGAGCCGTAGGCAGCGCGCAGCTCGCCGCGCTCGCGGTCGGCGAGGACGGCGAGCGAGCAGACGGCGATCACCATCGCGTTCCGCGGTCCGACCTTCATAAACGTCTGTGGCTGACGGCTCGGCTCGATCCGCACGGCGAGTACGAGCTCGTCCTCGGCGAGCGCGTTCTGCTTCGGGCCGAGGAAGAACTCCGTCAGTGGCAGGGTGCGGACGCCGCGGACGCTCCCGATCTCGACGGTGGCGTCCTCGACCAGAAGCGGCGGATGCGCGTCGCCCGCCGGCGAGGCGGTGCCGAGGTTGCCGCCGATGGTGCCGCGGTTACGGATCTGCGGCGAGCCGACCGTGCGGGCCGCTTCCGCGAGCGCCGGCAGAAGCTCTGCCAACTCCGGGCGCATGGCCTCGGTGTAGGTGAGGCCGGCGCCGAGGCGCAGCAAGCCGTTCTCGCGCGACCAGCCTCTCAGCTCCGCGAGCTCGGCGAGGTTGAGGATCGTCTCCGGCCGCGCTCGATCGAAGTTGAGCTCGACGAGGAGGTCGGTGCCGCCCGTGATCGGGCGCGCCTCGGGCCGCTCCGACTTCACGCGCAGAGCCTCGTCGAGAGTGCGGGCGGTGATGACCTCCACGCGGTCAAAGATACGGTACTGAGCGATGAAGTCCCTGCTCGCCGACGCGTACGTGCTGACGATGGACGACGGGGAGACGGAGCACGCGGACGGTTGGGTTCTGATCGAGGACGGCGTCGTCGCGGCGGTCGGCGCGGGCGAGGAACCGGTCGCCGACGAGCGCACCGGCCTCGGTGGCGCGCTCGTCACGCCGGGGCTCGTCAACACGCACCACCACCTCTACCAGACGCTCACGCGCGCCCGGGCACAGGAGGCGACGCTGTTCGAGTGGCTCGTCGAGCTCTATCCCACGTGGGCTCTGATCGATGCCGAGGCCGAGTACGCCGCCGCCCGCACCGGGATCGCAGAGCTGATGCTCTCCGGCTGCACGACCGTCTTCGACCACCACTACGTCTTCCCCCGCGGCCGCGCCGGGTTCGTCGAGGCGGAGGTGCAGGCGGCGACCGAGCTCGGCTGCCGGCTCGTGGCCTCGCGCGGATCGATGGACCTCGGTGTCTCCGACGGCGGCCTCCCGCCGGACGAGCTGGTCGAGGGGATCGACACGGTGCTCGCGGACACGGAGCGACTCGCCGCCGAGCTGCACGAGACCGGGCCGGGCGCGCGGATCCAGATCGCGGTCGCGCCCTGCTCGCCCTTCTCCGTCACCAGCCGGCTGATGACGGAGTCGGCCGAGCTGGCGCGCCGGCTCGGGCTGCAGCTGCACACGCATCTCGCGGAGACGGTCGAGGAGGAGGCCTACTGCAAGGAGCTCTACGGCTGCACGCCCGTCGAGTACCTCGACTCGCTCGGCTGGCTCGACGGCGACGTCTGGTGCGCCCACTGCGTCCACCTCTCTCCGCCCGAGATCGCGCGCTTCGCCGAGACGGGCACCGGCGTCGCGCACTGCCCCACGTCGAACCTGCGCCTCGGCGCCGGGGTCGCGCCGGTGCAGGCGATGACGGAGGCCGGCGTGCGGGTCGGGCTCGGCGTCGACGGCTCGGCTTCGAACGAGCGCAGCCACCTCGCGGGCGAGCTGAAGCAAGCGCTGCTCGTCGCGCGCGGCCGCGGCGGCCCGCAGGCGATGACGGCGCGCGAGGCGATCCGGCTCGGTACGCGCGGCGGCGCGAGCGTGCTCGGCCGAGACGACATCGGCGCGATCGCTCCGGGGCTGTGCGCCGACCTGGCCGTCTGGGCGACGGACGGGCTCGAGCTCGCGGGCGCCGCCGATCCGGTCGCGGGCCTCGTCTTCACCGGGCCGCACCGCGTCGACCGGCTCTACGTCGGCGGCGAGCTCGTCGTCCGTGGCGGCGCGCTCGTCCGGGCCGACGAGATCGAGATCGCTCGCGCGCACCGTGCGCAGGCGCAGCGATTCGCCCCGTAGTAGGTTCGCCCCATGACAGCCGCGGCGATTTCCCTGTCGACGCACGTGCTCGACATCGGCGCCGGCACTCCGGCGGACGGAGTGCTCGTCGTCCTCTACCGTGGTGACATGTTCATGACCGAGACCCGAACCGACGCCGAGGGTCGCGCGCGCCTCTCCGACGACCTCGACCCCGGCACCTACCGCCTGGTCTTCCATCCTCCATCCCCGTTCTTCAAGCGCGTCGAGCTGGAGGTCGAGCTCGACGAGGGCCACTACCACGTGCCTCTGCTCGTCTCCCCGTACTCGTGCGTGAGCTACCGCGGCAGCTGAGCGTCGCGGAGCTGACCCTGCTGTTCTCGGGCCGGACGCGGCTTGTCGACGAGCTCGCGGCGCGCGCGGATCCGCTCGCTGTCGCCGAGAAGGTGGCGCTGGCGCTGCCCGAGGCCGATCAGGTGGCCGCGCTCGCGACGCACCCGCGCATCGGCGAGCCGTCGGAGGAGCAGCGCGGCGCCGAGTCCGAGGTGCTCGAGGAGCTGGCGCGCCTGAACGACGAGTACGAGCGCCGCTTCGGCTTCGAGTTCGTGGTCTTCGTCGACGGGCGCTCCCGTGCGGAGCTCGTGCCCGTGCTGCGCGAGCGGCTCGCGCGGACGCCCGGTGAAGAGCTCGAGACCGGCCTGCGGGCTCTCTGCGCGATCGCACGGTTCAGATGGGAGCAGGAGCGATGGACGCGGACTACCTGAGGGAGCTCGCCGATCTGATCCTGCGGCTGCTGCATGTCGTCGCGGGAATCGCGTGGATCGGCGCATCGTTCTACTTCATCCGGCTCGACCTCGGGCTCGCGCCGCCGCCGGAGCCGAAGGATGGCGTCGCCGGCGAGTACTGGGGCGTCCACGGCGGCGGCTTCTACCACTCGCAGAAGTACAAGGTGGCTCCGCCGAAGCTGCCCGAGCACCTGCACTGGTTCAAGTGGGAGGCGTACACGACATGGCTGTCGGGCTTCGCGCTGCTCGTCGTCCTCTATTGGCTCGACGCGAGCGAACGGCTCGTCGACCCGGCCGTCGCCGACCTGAGCGCCTGGAGCGCGGTCGTCCTCTCGGCGGCCGGGCTCGCGCTCGCGTGGCTCGCCTACGACGTGGCGTGCCGCGTCCTGCGCGACGACAGGCTCGTTGCCGTTGCCGTCGCGGTGCTCGTGACGGTCTCGGCATTCGCCGCCGGGCAGCTCTTCGCGGCCCGCGCCTCATTCCTCCAGGTCGGGGCGATGCTCGGGACGATCATGGCCGCGAACGTCTTCTTCACGATCATCCCGGCGCACTGGGAGCTCGTCCGCGCGAAGCAGCAGGGCCGTGACCCGGACCCCGAGCCGGGGCTGCGGGCGAAGCAGCGCTCGGTGCACAACAACTACCTGACGCTGCCGGTCGTCTTCACGATGCTCGCCGGCCACTTCCCGCTCGCGTTCGGGCAGGAGCACGCCTGGCTCGTCCTGCTGGCGATCTTCGCGATCGTGGCCGCGATCAGGCACTTCTTCAACCGTTGGCACACCGGCAGGCGGGAGTGGTGGCTCCTCGGCGCGGCCGGCGCCGCCGCCGTCGCGCTCGTCTTCGTGCTCGCGCCGGACGACGTGGCTGCGACCGACGCCCCCGATGACGCCGTCGCGGCGAGCATCGTCGCCGAGCGCTGCCAGACGTGCCACACGGGCGCGTTGGCACCGAACGGCGTCCGGCTCGAGACGCTCTCGCAGCTGGAGCGGTACGCCGACGCGATCGAGGCGCAGGTGAGCTCACGGGCGATGCCGCCCGGGAACGCGACCGGGCTCACCGACGCCGAGCGCGCCCAGCTGGTCGCCTGGGCGGCGTCGCGAGGGTAGGGTCCGGCCGTGCTCGAGATCACCGCAGCCGGGATGCGCTTCGTCGCCCGCTGGGAGGACGAGCTGGCGCCGCAGACGGTGGCGGCGTTCAAGGGAATCCTGCCGCTCGAGGACCGGATCATCCACTGCCGCTGGAGCGGCGAGTCGAACTGGATCCCGTGGGGCGACCGCGACCTCGGCATCGGCCCCGAGAACGCAACGAGCTATCCGCACCCCGGCGAGCTCGCGCTCTATCCCGGCGGCGAAAGCGAGACGGAGCTCCTCTTTCCCTACGGCTACTGCTCGTTTGCGAGCAAGGCCGGGCACCTGTGGGCGAACCACTTCGCCACCCTCGTCGAGGGCCAGGAGCAGCTGAAGGAGCTCGGCCGGCTGACCCTCTGGGAAGGCGCGCAGCCGATCTCCTTCCGCGAGCTGACCTAGCCGTAGGCACAAACCCGTGACGCTTTCGTAGCGCTTCCGTTCGGGGACTGTCCCCGGGACTGTCCCCCACCGCGGGGACTGTCCCCCACCGACACCCATGGACGGCGTTCAGACTTTGTGTTGATTCAACACTAACTCTCGAGCCGGAGATCGAAGCCGGCCGGGGCGTGCACGTTGACCATCCGCACGACGGCGTCGCTCCGGTTCGCGAACGTGTGCTCGAGGCCGGGCGGGACGAGCACGAACGTGCCAGGGCGGGCCACGAGCTCCTCACCTTCGACCATGAAGGTCAGCTCGCCCTCGAGGATGTAGAACGAGTCGTCCTCGGCATCGTGCGCGTGGATCGGCGGCCCGCCGCGGTGCGGCTGGATCTCGATCACGGCGAGGTTGAAGCGCGGCGTGTCGGCGCTGCGGGCGAGGAACTCGACGTTGCCGACGCGGTGACCCTCGCCTGGCCTGACGACAACGGCCTTCATCCGGCCAGCCTTCGCAACGTGCCGGTGAGCGCGTCGAGCCCAAGCGAAATGTCCTCGGGAGAGCTCAGCTCGGCCGGATTGTGGCTGACGCCGCCGTTGAGGCTGCGAACGAAGAGCATCCCGGAGGGGACACCGGCGGCCGCGAGGATGCCCGCGTCGTGGCCCGCGCCCGACGGGAGCTCGAGCACCGGCAGGCTGAGCGCCTCAACCTCGGTGCGGAGCGCCGCGCGGATCAGCTCCGACATCGGCGCCGGCTCGGTGCGGGTCGGCTGCTCGAGCTCGAGCGCGGCGACCAGCCAGTCGAGCCGCTCCGCGTCGGGCGCGCGCGCGTCGACGGAGACGACGACGCGGCCGGGAATCACGTTCGTGCCGCCGGGCTCGACGGCGACCTGGCCGATGGTCGCGACCGCACCATCGATGCTGCGAGCGACCTCGCGCGCGTGCAGCACGAATTCGGCCGCAGCGACGAGCGCATCCTCGCGGCCGTCCATCGGCGTCGTCCCCGCGTGGCCGGGCGCGCCGGTAAACGTCCGGCGACCGCGGACGTAGCCGACGATCGCCGTGACGATGCCGAGCGGCACGCCGGCCCGCAGCAGGGTCGGCCCCTGCTCGATGTGCAGCTCCACGTAGGCGTCGGGGCGGGCGCCGCAGCCGCGGCTCCCCGCGCAACCGCGCTCCTCGTCGCGGAAGACGACGACGCCGAGCCCCGGCAGCCCGAGCGACTCCACCGCCTCGAGACCGGCGACGACGCCGAGCGTCCCGTCGAAGCGGCCGGCGCCGGGAACGGTGTCGAGGTGCGAGCCCGTCCAGACCTGGCGCGCCCCGCCAGGGATCCGGCCGATCAGGTTGCCCGCGGCGTCGACCCCGACCTCGAGCCCGGCGTCGCGGAACCACCGAGCGGCGAGCTCGTGCGCGGCGTCCTCCTCGGGCGAGTAGCCGATCCGGTCGCCGAGGGCGGCGAGCTCGTCGAGACGTTCGAGGACGCGCACGGCGGCAACGCTACCGCGGTCGCAGCCCCGCCTGCTCGAGCTCGGCGGCCACGAGCGCGTCGTAGCGGCCCGCCTCGAGGTCGCCCAGCGGATCCTGCGTGTACCGCAGCAGCTCACCGTAGGGAAGCCCGAACGCGGCCCGCATCGCAAGCAGTCGCCGCCGCTCGGGTGAGAGCTCGCCGATCGCCCTCGACGCGGCATTCAGCCGCCGTACCTGGCGCACCCGCGGCGGCAACGCCCAGAGCAGGAGCAGCGCGGACGGCAGCACGAAGAAGAGGATGCCGAGCAGATTCGCGAGATCGTGTGCCGCGCCGGCGCCGCCGCGGCCGAGCTCCTCGACCTCGCCGCCCGAGCTCTCGCCCGCGCCGCGGAAAGCATCGCCCAGGTCGTCGCCGATCACGGGGGTGCCGTCAACGGCGTCCGCAGCCGCGCCGAAGCCGCCGCTGACGCCCTTCCCCGCCGATTCGACGCCCTCGCCGAGCACCGCGAGCCTGTCGACCGCGTCGTGCACCTCGAGCGCGATCAGCCCGAAGAGCGCGAGCGCGAGGATCACGGCGAGATCCCGTGCGATCAGGTCGATGCGCCGGCCTGATTGGTCGGGGTAGAGGCGCACGCTCTCCACCTACCCGATTCAGCGCGCGGCAAGCGAACGCAGCAGCCACGCGCCGGCGAGGGGGAAGAGTGCCGCGAGCGCGAAGGCGATTCCCCACGACGTCGCCGAGACCGCGGCCGCGAATGCGACCGGTGCGACGACGCCGATCGCGGAAAGCACGGTCTGTTGGAAGCCGATCGCAGCGCCGCTGCGTCGGCCGCCGAGCTCCGCCGCGATCGTGTACGAGAGCCCGTTCCACGCCATCGACATCCCGGTCGCGAGCACGAGCGCGGGGACGAGGAGCGACGTGCGGGCGTCGGAGAGCACGGCGACCGCGCCGAGCGTGACTGCGACCGCGACGCCGATCGCGCGCAGCGGGCGTACGCGCGAGCCGAGCACGTCCGACCAGCGCCCGACCGCGATCCGCAGCACCGCCGCGAGCCCCTGGCCGCCCGCGAAGACCGCCGCCGCCTCGCCGGTCGAGAAGCCGTGCTCGTCGTAGAGGAAGAGGACGACGAAGCCCATCATCGCCACCTGCGCGACGAGGTAGAGGCCGCTTCCCCAGCACGCGAGCCAGAGCCGGGGATCGCGCAACGTCAGCTCGACGTCGGTCGGCTCGAGGTGCTCCTCGGTGCCGGCGCGGAGCACGAGCGCACCGGCCAGCGCGCCCGCGAAAACGAAGCCGGCGACGAAGAGGAGGCCCGCACGCGGCGTCTCGAGCTGCGGTAGCACGAGCGCCGCGACCGCGCCGCCGATCGGCACCGCCGTCTGACGCATGCCGAGCGCAAGGCCTCGCTCGCCGGCCGCGAACCAGCGCATCACCGCGCGGCCGCTGCCGGACTGGACGCTGCCGCCGGCGATCCCCGCGAGCCCGAGGAAGAAGACAAGCCACCCGAAGCTCGGCGTGTACGCGGCGGCGACCAGGAAGCCGGAGCAGAGGGCGAGCCCGCCGGCGAGCGTCCACCGCTCGCCCCACCGGTCGACCGCGAAGCCCCAGGGCAGCAGCGCGAGCGTCAGGCCGATCCACTCCGCGGCGAGGACGACGCCGATCTCCGTCAGGCTGAGCTCGTACTGCTCGCGTAGCGCCGGCGCGAGCACGGCGATCGCAAAGGAGATCGTCGAGAACGACGCCTGCGCGACGGTGCCTGCCGCCAGGACCGCCCAGCGATACGACAAAGGGCTAGAGCCCGAAGGGGTTGATCGGGCGCGAGCCGGTGTTGACGGTGACGCTCTTCGTCTCCAGGTAGAGATCGAGCGTGTCGATCCCGAGCTCGCGGCCGAAGCCGGACTGCTTGTAGCCGCCGAACGGCAGGCCAGGGAAGGCCGTGTAGGGCATGTTGATCCCGATCGTGCCGGCCTTGATCCTCGCCGCGAGCCGGTGGCCGCGCGCCGGATCGCCGGTCCAGATTGACGCCATCAGGCCGTACCTGACGTCATTGGCGATCCGGATCGCGTCCTGCTCGTCCTCGAACGGGATGATCGTGACGACCGGGCCGAAGACCTCCTCCTGCGCGATCTTCGCGGAGTTCTCGACCCCGGCGACGACGGTGGGCGGGTAGAAGGCATGCGCGCCCGGCTCGCCCCCGAGCACGATCTCGCCGCCCTCGCCGCGGGCGCCCTCGACGAACGAGTGCACGCGCTCCTGGTGTGCCTGCGAGATCAGCGAGCCCATCTGCGTCTCGGCGTCGAGCGGGTCGCCCACCTTCAGGCGCCCAGCCTGCTCCGTGAACTTGGCGACGAAGTCGTCGTAGATCGACTGCTCGACAAGCACGCGGGAGCGCGCCTCGCAGCTCTGTCCGGCGGAGTAATAGATCGACCAGACCGCGCTCGGGATCGCCGACTCCAGGTCGGCGTCGGCGAAGACGAGGTTCGGGCTCTTGCCGCCGAGCTCCAGCGTCAGGCGCTTGATCGGCTCCGAGCAGAGCCGCATGATCTCGCTGCCCGTCCTGGTCGAGCCGGTGAACGCGACCTTGTCGACGCCGGGGTGCTTGACGAGGTAGGCACCCGTCGTCGGCCCGTCGCCGGTGACGATGTTGATCGCACCGGCGGGGAAGCCGACCTCGGCCGCGAGCTCGGCCAGGCGCAAGGCCGTGACGGGCGTCTGCGGATCGGGCTTGAGCACGACCGCGCACCCGGCCGCGAGCGCCGGCGCGAGCTTCCACGTCGTCATCAGGAGCGGGTAGTTCCACGGCACGATCTGGCCGGCGACGCCGACCGGCTCCTTCAGCGTGTAAGAGAGCAGCGAGCCGCCGATCGGATTCGAGCGGCCGCCGATCGAGGCGATCGCGGAGGCGTAGTAGCGGAAGTTCTCGACCGCGCCGAAGAGCTCGGCCTTGGTCGAGGAGATCGCCTTGCCGACGTTGCGCGCCTCGAGCTCGGAAAGCTCGTTGCGGTTCGCCTTGAGCGCGTCGGCGAGCGCGTGCAGCAGCCGTGATCGCTCGTTTGCGGGCGTCTTGCCCCAGTCGCCGTCGAGCGCGGCCCGCGCTGCCTCGACCGCGCGGTCGATCTCGGCCTCGCCGGCGAGCTGCGCAGTGCCGAGCGGCTCGCCGGAGGCCGGCTCGGTCAGGTCGCGGGAGGAGGAGCCCTCGACGGTCTCGCCGTTGATGAAGAGCCCGTACTCGTTGGTCGCGACGGCCACGGCGGGACGATAGCTCCTACGGACCGAGGTGGCGGAGGCTGACGAGGAGCGCAGGCGGCTCGACGTCGTCGCGCAGCAGGCGCGGATCCTCGAGCAGGGTGATGCCCAGCCGGGCGCCCCCCGTCGGTAGCTGCTTGTCGGCGCTGAACACGCGGTCGTTGGAGCCGACCTCCGACCAGCCGGCCGCGACGGCGGCCTCGCGCGCGTCGCGCAGCGCCCGCTCGGACGAGCCGGCGGGCAGCTTGAAGATGCGGCTGAACCGCGCGAACATGGGCTTGCCGAGCGCAGACCCCTCGTTCTGCGAGTCGGTGTCGACGAGCGTCCCAACCTGAGGCACGTACGTCGCCATCGGGTCGTCCCGGAGCGCCCGCTGCTGCCCGCTCGGCTCCTCGCCGCGTGCGAGCGCGATCACGAGCACACCGACGGCGGCCGCGGCGACGAAGAGCGCCGTACGGGTGCTCACCGCTCGAACAGGGCGGCCTGACCCTGGCCGACGCCGACGCACATCGTCGCGACGCCGTAGCGGCCGCCGCGGCGTCGAAGCTCGTGCAGGAGCGTGACGACGAGCCGCGCGCCGCTCATGCCGAGCGGGTGCCCGATCGCGATCGCGCCGCCGTTCACGTTCACCCTCTCCTCGTCCAGCCCGAGCTCCCTGACGACGGCGAGGCTCTGCGAGGCGAACGCCTCATTCAGCTCGACGAGATTGAGATCGGCGATGCCGATTCCCGCGCGGTCGAGCAGCTTGCGCACGGCCGGCACCGGCCCGACCCCCATCACGCGCGGGTCGACGCCGGCGACGGCGCTCGCGACGAAAGCCCCGAGCGAGTCCACCCCAAGCGCGCGCGCCCTCTCCTCGGAGGCGATCACAAGCGCGGCGGCACCGTCGTTGAGGCCGCTCGAGTTGCCCGCCGTGACCGAGCCGCCGTCTCGGAAGGCAGGCTTCAGCGCCGCAAGCTTCTCGGCGGTCGTCTCCGGCCGTGGATGCTCGTCTCCGACGAGGTCGCCCACCGGGACGAGCTCATCGGAGAAGTCCGCCTCGGCCCACCTGCGTTGCGAGCGGAACGCAAACGCGTCCTGATCCTCGCGCGAGACGTCCCAGCGCTCGGCCACGTTCTCACCCGTCTCGCCCATCGTCTCGAGCGGGAAGCGCGCCTCGAGCGCCGGGTTGGGGAAGCGCCAGCCGAGCGTCGTGTCGTACAGGGTGCGGTCGCCGCGGGGGAAGGCCGCGTCCGGCTTCGCGGTCACGAGCGGCGCCCGGCTCATCGACTCGACCCCGCCGGCGACGAAGAGGTCGCCGTCGCCGGCCGCGATCGCGTGGCAGGCACCGACGACGGCGGAGAGCCCGGAAGCGCAGAGCCTGTTCACGGTGACGCCGGCGACCGAGTCCGGCAGGCCGGCGAGGAGCGCCGCCATCCGCGCAACGTTGCGGTTGTCCTCGCCCGCCTGGTTGGCGCAGCCGAGGTAGACGTCCTCGATCTCTGCCGGATCGACCCCGGCGCGCTCGACCGCCGCGGCGACGGCGATCGCCGCCAAGTCGTCGGGGCGAACGCCTGCGAGCGCGCCGCCGTAGCGGCCGACGGGCGTCCGCACCGCCGAGATCACGACCGCGCGGCTCACGCGACGTAGTCGAGCCGCACCGGCTCCGGGAAGGCGCCGATCGCCTCACCGCGGCGCAGCAGCTCCTCGACAGCCCTGCGGCCCTCGTTGCCGTAGTCGCAGGTCAGCTCGTTGACATACATGTCGACGAAGCGCTCGTTGGTGGCAGCGTCGATGCCGCGGCCGAACCGCATCGCGTAGCGCATCGCCTCGCGTCGGTTCGCAAGCCCCGCCTGGATCGACTCGAGCAGCACCGCCGAGAGATCGGCAATGCGCTCGCCGACGTCGCGGCGGACGAGGTTGACGCCGAGCGGCAGCGGCAGCCCGGTCTCGAGCAGCCACCACTCGCCCAGGTCGAGCACCTTGTGCAGCCCCTCGGCCTCGTAGGTCAGCTGCCCTTCGTGGATCACGAGCCCTGCGTCCGCGCGACCGGACGAGACCTCGTCGAGGATCCTGTCGAACGGCAGCTCGCGGTGGCCGAACTCGCCGAGCGCGAGCCGCAGGGTGAGGAACGCCGTCGTCATTCGGCCGGGCACGACGATCTCAGCGAAGCGCAGCTGCTCGAAGGTGAGCGGCTCCCGCGCGACGAGGATCGGCCCGTAGCCGGACCCGATGCTCGCGCCGTGCGGGAGTAGGGCGTAGCGGTCCTGCACGAACGGGTACGCGTGCAGTGAGGTCGCCGTCACCTCAAGGCGGCCGTCGAGCGCCCACTCGTTCAGCGTCTGGATGTCCTGCAGCACCTGCTCGAACCGGAACCCGCGCGTGTCGATCGCTCCGGCGGCAATCGCCCAGAACATGAACGCATCGTCCGGATCGGGGCTGTGTCCCAGTCTGATCAGCACGGGCCGAGGCTAGCACCGGCCTCGACTCCTAGACTGCGTCAGCGATGGTCGACCTGAGCAACGCGATCCAGGACTACCTGAAGGAGATCTACAAGCTCGGCAGCGAGGCCGAGCGGGTCTCCACCTCGGCGCTCGCCGAGCGGCAGCAGGTGTCGGCGGCGTCGGCGAGCGCGATGGTGAAGAAGCTCGCCGCGCTCGGGCTCGCCGAGCACGCGCCCTACCGCGGCGTCACGCTGACCCACGCGGGCGAGCAGGTCGCGCTCGAGGTGATCCGCCATCACCGGCTGCTCGAGCTCTACCTGGCGGAGACGCTCGGGATCGGGGTCGAGGACGTCCACGACGAGGCCGACCGGCTCGAGCACGCCCTCTCCGAGGAGCTGGAGGCGCGGATCGACAAGGCGCTCGGGTTCCCGACCCACGACCCGCACGGCGACCCGATTCCGAACGCGAAGCTCGAGTGGCCGAAGGAGGAGGCCTAGCGTCTTCCGAAGAAGAAGCGCTCCAGCATCGGGATGACCTCTTTCCGCGTGAACGGCTTCACGCGCTCTGTCGAGCCGTCGTCCTCGAGCACGCGGGCGTCGTCCTCGAGCGCGCCGTTCGCCGCGTCGAGCGCATCGCCGAGCTCGTGGCCCTCGAAGAGATAGTCGTCGGAGCGCGGCTCGTCGCTCGGGCGGTGCTGCTGATTGACCGCGCGGCCGACCGCCCAGACGGCCCCTTCCTTGCGTTCGAGCCAGATCACGATCCGCTCCTCACGCCCCGCGTCGTCGACCCCTCGAAGCGTTCGCTCGGCGCACCTTCCCTCGGAGCTGATCCTGCGCATCGAAAGGAGGATACAATCGCCGGCGATGGCGTTCCGGAACCTCTTCTCGTTCCTCTTCCAGCGCTCGCCGGCGGAGGACCGGGTCGCTGCTTACGTGATCCGCGAGCACGACCGCGGCCGCGACCTGGCCGAGATCCTCGAGGACCGTTACGTGCTGAACCGCGTCGGCCCCGATCAGCGGGCGCGCCTACTCGACCGGCCCGAGGTGATCAAGGCGATCGGCAAGGACACGATCGCCGACGCGCGCGAGGCGACGGGCCAGCGGGTCTAGAGCGTCGTTCCGACGCCGCGTTCCCGCGCGCGTCGCAGCAGCTCGGCGGCGATCGCGACGTCCCAGGCGGCAAGCCCGTTCGACTTGAAGACGACGATGTCGGCGTCGGACCCGCGGCCGCGCACGTCCCCAGAGACGATCTCGTGCAGCTCGTGTACCTCGAGCCAGTCGAGGATTCCGCTGGCGACGGGCTCGATCAGATCGCCGGACTCGAGCCTCGCGTTCTCCTTCGAGTCGCAGCAGACGAAGCCGGCGCGCTCGAGGACGACGTTGTCGAGCTCGCGCTTGCGCGGATCGTTCGCGCCGGCCGCGCAGACGAGCGCGCCCTCGCGCAGCCACTCGCCGCGGAGGACCGGATCGCGTGAGGTCGTGATCGTGACGACCACGTCCTGCTCGGCGGCGCCCGCGTGCGACTCGGCCGGCTCGGCTCCCACCTTCGCGCAGAAGGCCCGCAGCCGCTCCGGCGTCCGGCAGTACGCGACCACGCGGTCGACGGCCGGCACCGCAGCGCGGATCGCCTCCACCTGCGCCTCGGCCTGCCAGCCGCAGCCGACCACGCCCAGCGTGCGCGCTCCGGAGCGCGCGAGGAACTTCGCAGCGACCCCGCTTGCCGCTCCGGTCCGCCTCTGGCCGGCGGTATCGGCCTCGAGCACGGCGGCGAGCTCGCCGGTCCCGAGGTCGAACAGCGAGACGGCGAAGACGGCTCTCCCCGCCATCGCCGTGTACGCCTTGACACCGGCGTAGCCGAGCTCCCGGTCGACCGCAAACATGACCGCGAAGCCGCCGTCGTCGAGCGCGAGGCGCCTTCTCGGTACGTTCTCGACTGCGCCGGCGGCCATCCGCAGGAAGCACGCCTCGAGGACGGGCACCGCGTCGCCGGCCGTGATCAGGCCCGCGACGTCGGCCTCCGTCAGGTAGAGCGGCACAGCGACAAGCCTACGCGTCGCCCTTCTGCAGGAAGCTGATCCGGCCGTTCGTCTCCAGCACCGCCCACCTGACCGCGTCGAGCGACCCGATCCCGTTCTCGCGGGCCGCGGCGGCGAGCTCCTCGAGCGCGATCCGGTTGCGGCGCAGGTTCCGCTCGATCGGCTTGCCGTCCTCGACCACGATCACCGGCTCGCCGTCGAGCGCGGGGCGGAGGCGCGGGAACTTGAAGCTCGTGTAGGAGATGCCGACCGTCATCAGCGCGATCGTCGACCCGACGAGGAGCGCGCCGGTGACCGAGAAGTCGTTCTGCGTCACGCCCTGCTGCACGAGGTCGCCGATCATGATCAGCATGATCAGGTCGAAGGGTTGCATCGAGGAGAGCTCTCGCCGCCCGATCACCCGCGTCAGCAGATAGACGAAGAGGAACGCGACGGCTGCGCGAATCACGAGATCCATCAGGGGTAGATGGTCACCGTGCGGTCGATCGCGAGCAGCGGTGTCTCGCCGTCGAGCAGCTCGACGTCTTGCGGCCGCCGGCCGACCTCGATCGGGTTGACCTGGAAGTGGAGGAAGAAGACGTGCTCGGTGCCGGCGCGGACGCGACCGAGATCGAAGGCGATCCTGCCGTCCCGGTTTGCCTCGCCGACGGGGGAGGGGACGAGGGTGTTCAGCGTGATTCCCTCGAGCCAGCCGGGGTCGAGCAGCAGCGTCGCTGACTCGAGCTCTCGGTCGGCGCGAATCGTGAAGCGCGACATGAAGAAGAGGCCGCTGCGCACACGCTCCGGTGAGTAGACCTCGAGCTCGACGCCGTTCGCCGCTGCGGTGTCGGTCTGTGGCCGCTGGCCGAAGGTGTTCGCCAGGCCGAGCAGGCAGAGGATCCCGAGCAGCGACAGCACCGCCCAGCGAACGTACGGCC
The DNA here is from genome assembly GCA_039914895.1 of Gaiellaceae bacterium. Taxonomy (GTDB): domain Bacteria; phylum Actinomycetota; class Thermoleophilia; order Gaiellales; family Gaiellaceae; genus Gaiellasilicea. The sequence continues at coordinate 2,628 of JBDSOJ010000196.1, read as the reverse complement.
GGTTCTCGCGCCCCTCGAGATCGCGGTGCCGCGCCAGGGTGAGCTGATCCGGAGCCGAGGCCATGCCGGATCGTTCGGCGCGCAAGGCCGGGTTCCTCATCCGCAGGCCGCTACACTAAACCGGCTCCGGGCGCCCGTAGCTCAGGGGATAGAGCGCTGCCCTGCGGAGGCAGAGGTCGCAAGTTCGAATCTTGCCGGGCGCATCCCTGAAAACCCCTGCAACACCGGGGGTTCTGAGCTGGAATCCTTACACTAGATCCCGGTCTCCGTGGCCGACTCTTGGCCTAAACGGCTGAACACGTCCAGCTTGGCCCGTGCGGCCTCCGCGCTCGTCGAGAGCAGATGGTGGTAGCGGGTCTCGAGCATCGTCACGCTCGTACCGCCGAACCGCGCGACGTCGCTCGCGGGGATGCCCGCGTGGAGCGCCCACGAGATGCCCGAGTGGCGAAGCGTGTATGGCGTGATCCCAGTGGGGAGCCCTGCTCGGGAACAGAAGCCTGGTGTCAAGCCGCGGAGGGAGCGCCTGGAGCGCCTCGCTCGCCCGTAGCGGCAGCGGGACGGTACGGCGAGAGCGGGCCGTCTTCGTGCCGCGCACGCTCAGGACGCCGTCGCCGACGTCTCCGCGTTCGAGCGCGAGCAACTCGGAGGGCCGCAGGTAGCACCACGCGCCGACGATGATCGCGACGTCGTACGGGTGCGTCATCTCGCGCGCGAGACGCTCGACGTCTCCGGGCTCGAGCACGGCCCGCTCGACGACCGGCGGCGAGGGGTTCTTGCCTGTCGCCTTCGCGGGGTTCGCGGCCAGGTGCTGCCAGGCGACGGCCGCGTCGAGCACCATCCGCAACGCGCGCACGACGTCATGACGGAACCTCGGCGGGAGCGATGCTTCCCAGGCTGCGAGCTCGCCCGTCCGGAGCTCCGTCAGTCGCAGGTCGCCGAACTCGCGCAGCGGCCGCACGAGCCGCCACTGGAGCGAGCTCACGGTGGCGGGTGCCCGGTCGGCCGCATACCGCTCGAGGAACCGGCTGGAGAACTCGGCGAGCGTCAGCGGTGACGGTGCGATCGTCTCTCCGCGCATACGCGGCGTCTCTACGTCCCTAAACCACACGCGAGCCGCCGAACGCGAGGAGAAGCCCGCCTTCCGGCGGCGGGCTCCCTCATCGTCGTACCACCGAACACCGACGCCGCGGGCGGTCTTGTAGACCGAGCCCTGTGGTCAGCCGGCATGGTCGGCCACCTTTGCGTCGCCTGCCGCGCCGTCTCGAATCATCGCATCGAACTCGCCGACGAACCGCGTGGCCGAACTCAGCGCGTTCGCCTGTGCCAGCTTCTCAGCCCCGATCTTCTCAAAGTGCGCCGCCAATGCGCCTCAGTCATTTGGACTAGGCGCGGAAGTCAGGCACTAACGGCTCTGACACGCGACCGTTGAATAGCTCGACCACGTGTCCATGACTTGCATCGTTCCGCCTCTGGGCATGTGTTTCTGCGAATCGCCTCCGCAACCCGGTGATCCGCTCACCCTCGACCCCGCGCACAGCTCCTGCAACCTTCTCCGCGTTCCTACCTCCCTCTTCCCCCCATCGTTAGACGCTTCCGCGAGCGCCTCGCCTGAGCCCAATTAGATAGCGGGAGATCGTCAAACGTCGCTTCTTCTGAGCTGCTCACGCCTACCCCCTTGCGGCGCACCGCGCAAAAACCGAGACCTTGTGCAAGCGCCACGTAAAGACTCACCGCATGCCGCAACCGTCGTGCTTGCTCAAGCGTATTAGCTCTCGGGGACGAGGAAGGGGGCGCGCGCCCTGGGGGAGTGCGGCTCTCCCGCGACACACGATCGCCTAAAATGAGCGCCCTCGGGGAGAGGAGCGGCTCAGGCGACAGGTGCCGTTGGGCGCGCGCCGCCCGATTCCTACCCCCGCCACCCTCGTATCCTTCGCGCATGGCCGAGCCGGAATCGCTCACCTGCGCGAACTGCTCGACCACGTTTGGCCTCAAGCTCTAGCGTCTGAAGCACCTGGTTGGGGAGCGCCATTGCGGCGCCCTCAACCACTCATCTCTCGCGCCGTCTATTGCCGCGGGTCGGCGGCCTCGACCTGCTCGTGCGTCTCGACGTGCTTCTCGACGACGACGAACTGCTCGTGCCGCTCGACGACGTCCTCCACAGCCGGCGCCTCGTGGCCAGGGAGAACCGCGAAGTGGCGCGGGTTCTGCCTGATCCACTCGTATTCGGCAGCCTCGATCCTGAGCACCTTCAGGCACTCGCTGTCGGAGCACTCACAGACGAGCTCGAGCACGCTGGGAGAGGGGCCGCTCCCGTCTCCGGCGGCGAGGCGCTCGTTGACGCTGCGGAAGAGAATCTCATTCTGCGCGAGCCGGAGATCCCGTTTCGGTACCTCGACACCTTCAGACGCATGGGGCTCCGCCTCCGCGCGGGCGGCGATCAGCGCCTGCGCTCCGGCGTCGTCCACGCCCGTGATCTGCATCGTCAGCACGACAAGTTGAGCTCCCGTAAAGCCCGCGTCGACGAGCTCATCCACGACGAACGCCCGGCGTCGAGCGCCGACCTCGAGCTCGGCCGCGACCTGGTCGCGATCGGCATCGCCTTGCGCCGCGAGCCACGTGGCGAGGTCG
>JBDSOJ010000261.1:0-2527 GCA_039914895.1 Gaiellaceae bacterium | reverse complement strand
AGCGCGGGCTCTACTGGCGCGCGACGACGCTCGATCAGTTCGACTCCGACCGCTGGCTCGAGAACCCGACACCACTCTCGACCGGCCCGGCGCGGGGCAGGCTCCCGCGCGATCCGCTGCTGCCGCCGCGGTCGCGCAACCGCAGTAGCTGGGTGCGCCAGGACGTGGAGGTGATCGCGCTCAGTGACGCGCATGTCGTCGCCGCAGCGCAGCCGGTGGCGCTCGACGCACCGCAACTCGGCCGCGTCTTCCAGCTCTCGGACGGGATCGTGACGGTGCAGAGGGGACTCAAGCGAGGGCAGACCTACACGGCGTACAGCTTCGCGCCGCGACCCGGCCCCGCCGAGCTGGCGGACGTTCCGGCCGCGTATCCGGACGGGCTCGAGCGGTTCCTCGACATCGGTCGCACGAGGGTCGAGCCCTTCGGAACGCCCGGGCGCGACGAGCAGGTCGACGACCTCTTCGACGACGACCGCTACCTCGCCCTCTGGCCGTACGAGGCGATGTGGCAGCAGGCGCGGCGCCTGCGCGCGGATGCCCGGACGCCGTACGGCGCCGTGGTCGCGATCGAGACGTGGCTGCGATCGACGGGAGGCTTCGCCTACGACGAGTCGCCGCCGGCGACGGGCGGAGTGCCGGCGCTTGCGCACTTCGTCGCGGACGGCAAGCGCGGCTACTGCCAGCACTTCGCCGGCTCGATGGCGTTGATGCTGCGGATGCTGGGCGTCCCCGCCCGCGTCGCTGCCGGGTTCACGAGCGGTACCTACGAGGACGGCGGCTGGACGGTGACCGATCACAACGCCCATGCCTGGGTCGAGGTCTGGTTCCCCGGCTACGGCTGGCTGCCCTTCGATCCGACGCCCGGCCGCGGCTCGCTGGCGGCCAGCTACAGCGCCTCATCGACCGGATTCAACGCCGGCGACGCCGCCGGGGCGTTCGGGGAGGGAGCCGCCGGGCAAGCGAGCGGCGGCGGCGCCGATCAGCTGCGCCTGTTCGAGCAGCGCGAGCGGCTGGCGGAGCTGCAGGCGGCACGCGGCACCGCTGACGAAGCTCCGAGCACGCTCTGGCTCCTGCTGCTGCTCGTCGTGGCCGCGGGCGCCGCGATCGGAGCGATCAAGCTCGTCCGAAGGCGCCTGCGCTATCTCACGCGTGACCCGAGGCGGCTCGCGGCGGCGGCACGGCGCGAGCTGGCGGACTTCCTCGCCGACCAGGGGATCGCGGTCGGTGGGAGCACGACGCCCGGGGAGCTACGCGAGCTCCTTCGCGGCGAGCTCGGCGCCGACGGCAGGCCCTTCGCGCAGGCCCTCGCCGAAGCCCGTTTCGGCCCGCCGGCGACGAGCGCGGCCGCAGCCGGTCGTGCCCGCCGCGAGCTGCGCAAGCTGTTGCGGGTGCTCCGCCATCGCCTCGGACGGACGGCGCGGTTGCGCGGGCTCGTGGCACTGAAGTCGCTGCGGACGTGATCCCGGCCGTCGTGATCGCGGCCGGCCTCGGCACGAGGCTCCGGCCGCTGACCGAGCGCTACGCGAAACCGGTGCTGCCGATCGACGGACAGCCGGTGGTCGCACGGCTGCTGCGCGACCTGGCACGGTCGGGCTGCGCTCGCGTCGCAGTCGTCACGGGTCACTTCGCCGAGCAGGTCGAGGGGCTCCTCGGTGACGGGAGCGGCTTCGGCGTCGAGATCAGGTACGTGCGCCAGCCGGAGCCCGCCGGATCCGCGGACGCGGTGCGCCGCGCCGGCGAGGAGCCGCCGTACCTCGTCGCCGCCGCCGACACGCAGTTTCCGGCCGGCAGCATCGCGGACGTCGTCAAGGGGTCGCCGGCAGCGGGCGCGATCGCGGTGCGCCGCCTGCCGAACTGCGTGCCGGTGCGCGTGCGGAACGGGCTTGTCGAGCGAGTCCGCGACCCCCTGGGGCCAGGCCCGCTCTCGGGCGCGCCGCTGTGGCTGGTCGGTCCGCCCGTACACGACCGGCTCTGTCTCGACAACCGCCCCTGGGAGCTCGGAAACGCGTTTCAGGCGGCGATCGACGCAGGGATGCAGATCGCGGGGATCGAGATCGGCGCGACGCGCGACCTGACGACGCCGTTCGACCTGCTCGAGCAGAACTTTCCCTACCTCCACAGCCTGTGACGGACGCCTACGACCACTTCCAGCAGGGCAAGGCTCATCTCAAGGGTGGCATGGCCGCGCAGGCGACCGTCGCGCTCGAGAAGGCGAAGAAGCTCGAGCCGGAGAAGGCGTCGATCCGCGAGGCGCTCGGGATCGCGTACTTCCGGATCCAGCGCTGGCAGGCGGCCGAGGCGGAGTTCCGGGCCGTGCTCGAGCTCGCGCCGACCGACGACTACGCCCACTACGCGCTCGGCCGGGCGCTCGAAAAGCAGGGGCGCGACGCCGAGGCGAACGGGCACTACAAGCTCGCGAGCTCGCTCTCGCCAAAGAGCGAGACCTACGCGGAGCGGATCATGCAGCTCGACGACGCGGCCGAGGGCGAAACCGGCTAGCCGGGCGACTCGGGCTACATGAGCCGGT
>JBDSOJ010000252.1:0-9338 GCA_039914895.1 Gaiellaceae bacterium | reverse complement strand
GGTAGAGCTCTGCAAAGACCGCGTCCTTGTCGGGGATCAGGTCGATGACGCCGTTCGAGGTGACGACGTCGAAGCTCTCATCGGGAAACGGAAGCTGCTCGGCCTCCCCTTCCAGAAACTCGACGTTCGTGGCGCCCATCGTTTGGGCGCTGGCTCGCGCGGTGGCGATCATTTCCGGGGTCATGTCGATGCCGACGACCCGGCCGGTTGGGCCGATCATCTGTGCCGCGACCAGGGCGTCGGTGCCGGCCCCGGAGCCGAGGTCGAGCACCTGCTCACCGGGTTGCAGCGGGCCAAGCGAAAATGGGTTCGCGACCCCGGCAAACGATCCGGCGGAGGTTTCCGGCACGCGGTCGAGTGGGGCTTTGGGGTAGCCTAGGTCGAGCGCCCAGGCTCGCCCGGTCGGGAAGATGAACTCCGTCTCTTGCTCGGTCGAGACCTGCGCGTAGGTCTTCTTGATCTCGCACTTCAGGAACTCGACGTCGATGTCGGGTTGAACCGTCATTGTCGATCGATGCTATCTGCTCGGGACGTGCCCGCCTAGATGCGGCTGGCGATGCGGGTCATCGGTCCAACCGATGGCTGTGTATTCGATCTCGTCGCAGCGACCCACAGCCCGCTGGCGGCCGTTAGCGCGGCGACGACGGCGATCGCGGCGCCGGTGCCCACTGTGTCGGCGACGAGGCCGCTGATCAGGGCGCCGGCGACGAAGCCGAAGTCGCGCCAGAAGCGGTAGACGCCGACGGCGGCTGCACGTTCGACCGGTTGGACTGCGTCGGAGACGGCGGCGATCAGGGTGGGGTAGACGAGTGCGGTGCCGGCGCCGAGCAGGATCGCTGCGAGGAGCGCCGGCCCGAAGGCGCCGCCGCCCGCGACGAGCAACGTGAGCGCGCCTGCCTGGACGAGCATTCCGGCAACGATCAGGGCTTGCGGCCGGTGTGGTCGGAGAGCCAGCCGGTCAGCAGTTGGCCGGCGCCCCAGACGGCGGGGTAGATGGCGGCGACCGCTCCGACCTCGGTGACGCTGGCGCCGTTGGCGGTGAGGTAGAGCGGGACGAGACCCCAGGCGAGCGCGTCGTTGAGGTTATTGACGAGTCCGGCCTGCGCGCAGGTCCGCAGCACCGAGTCCGAGAACGTGCCCTGCAGGAATGCGTGCCTCAGTGTGCGGCGGTCGCCGTCGCCGGATCCGTGTGCGCGCTGCTCGAGCGCGACATGGGAGGCGGTGTCGTGCACGTACAGCGCCGAGACCAGCAAGCCGACGGTGGCCACGATCAGGGCTCCAATCCAGACGACGGTCCGTGGCGCGACGCTCGTCGCCAGTGCTCCGGTGGCGAAGGCTGCGAGGGCGACGCCGAGATAGCCGGCCGACTCGTTCAGGCCGAGCGCGAGACCTCGTCGCCGTGGCCCGGCGAGGTCGATCTTCATCACCACCGTCATCGACCAGGCAAGCCCCTGGCTGGCGCCGAGGAGGACGTTGGCGGCGACGATGAAGCCCCAGTTCGGCGCGAGCGCGATCAGGAGCGGCACAGGCAACGCGAGCAGCCAGCCGATCACGAGCAGCCGTTTGCGACCGACCCGGTCGGCCAGCCCGCCGGCGACCAGGTTCGAGATTGCCTTGGCGATCCCGAAGGCGATGACGAAGGAGAGGATCGCCGCGCGCGAGTCGAGGTGGAAGTCGCGCTCGCCGACGAGCGGCAACACGCTGCGTTCCAGTCCGACCATTGCGCCGACGAACCCGTTCAGGGCGACGAGCAGGCCGAACTGGCGCGCGTTCGCGCGCAGCCCGAGCCGAAGCGTGCTCACGCCTGGACTGCGACCCGGCCGGCGCGGTTGGCGACGACGATCGCCGCCTGGTCTGCCGGCGGGGGAGGCACATTGACGAGCAGCGCCCGCGCGAAGCTCCCGGCGTCGGCGTACGCGAGCGCCTCGTTGTGCGTGCGCTCGAACCCGATCGACGAGAACGGATTGCCGGAGAGAGCGCGGCCGCAGACCGAGCCGCCGAAGTGGCTCGGGTAGACGAGCACCCCGTCCGCCAGCTCGAGCAGCCGGCCGATCGAGGCGTGCAGCTGACGGGCGAGCGGCTCCGGATCGCCGCCCGCGTGCAGGTCGGGCCGGCCGACATCGCCGACCAGCAGCGAGTCGCCGGTGAACACGAGCCACGGCGCCTCGTCGCCACGACGCCGATCGGCGACGACGTACGTGTGATGGGCGGGCGCGTGCCCCGGCGTCGCCAGCGCCAGAACGATCGTGTTCCCAAGCTCGACCGTCGCGCCGTCCGTCAGAGGCACGTGGTCGAACTCGACCTCTGCCCCGGCAGGGAGGTACGCGGTCGCCCCAGTGGCCTCGACGAGCGCCGGCAGGCCGGAGAGGTGGTCGGCCTGCACGTGCGTCTCGAAGACAGCGACGATCTCGGCGCCGACACGGACGGCCTCGGTCAGGTAGGCATCGACCAGCTCGACGTGCGGGTCGACGACCGCCAACTGCGACTTGGAGAGGCAGCCAAACAGGTAGCTCGCGCACGCCGTCGGCTCATACAGATACGGGCGGAAGAGCATGGCTCTGAGCGTAGGTACTGCGCGATACCATGGGCAAGACGAATGTTCCGATGGGAGGTATCGCCGTGACCGATAGCGCTCTCTCGCTCATCTGGGACTCCACCCGGCTGCGCCTACTGGTCGAGATCGGCCGCCAGGGCAGCGTCTCGGCCGCCGCGCGCGCGATCGGAATCGGCCAGCCGACCGCGAGCGAGCACCTGCGCACCCTCGAAGGCGCCGCCGGGCAGCGGCTCGTCGAGCGCAACGGCCGCGGCAGCACCCTGACCGAGGCCGGCACGCTGCTCGCCCTCCACGCAGGCCAAGCGCTGCAAACGCTTCGAGCGGGCGAAGAAGAGCTTCACCGGCTCTCCGGTCTAGAAGCCGGCACGATCCACATCGGCGCCTCCACGACGCCCGGTGTCTACCTGCTCCCCGACACGCTCGGCTGCTTCCGCCGCGACCACCCCAACGTCACCGTCGAAGTCGAGATCGCCTCCACCGGCGAGATCCTCAACCGGCTGCTCGCCGGCCGCGTCCAGCTCGCGCTTGTCGGCGAGGCCGACGCCGACGAACGGATCCAGCTCGAGCCGTTCATCAGCGACGAGATCGTCGGCGTCGCCAAGCCCGGCTCGCTCACGCTCCGCAACGGACGCGCGAACGCCAAGGAACTCGCGGAGCAAACGCTGCTCGTGCGCGAAGCGCGCTCGAGCACCAGGCGCGTCAGCGAACGCGCTCTCGCGAGCGCCAACATCTGGCCCGAACACACCTGGGAGCTCGACTCGGGCGAAGCAATCAAACGGGCCGCGCGAGAAGGGCTCGGCATCGCCTTCCTCTCCCGCTACGCCGTCGCCGAGGAAATCGAACGCGGCGAGCTCGAAGCTTTCCGGATCGGCAAGCCGCTCCAGCGCAACCTCCACGTCGCCCGGCGCTCCCGCCGGCCGCTCTCGTCCAGCGAGCGCGGCTTCGTCGAAACCCTCACCCGCTGCTGCGCAAAGAGTGAGGCGTACGCGGCCGGCTGCGTCACCTAGCCGACGGACGTGGAATTCGCCGATTTCGTGCTCTCGCAACTCGATCGCTCGCCGCCGCGTATCCTTTGAGATCGGCTGCGGCGACGGGCACGCCGCACTCGCGCTCGCTGCGAGCGGTCACAAGTCACCGCGATTGATCCCGTCGCCCCCGACGGCCCGATCTTTGAGCGCGTTACGCTCGAACAGTTCGTCCCATCTGAGCCGTTCGACGCGGCGGCCAGTGCGCTTAGGCAACGAGCTCCACGGTTTTGCCGCCCGGCTCGCTCTCCGCACCGTCCGAACACTAGCCGAACACCGCTACGGGTTCCCGGGCTCCTCGCGGTCCTTCGTAGTCCGCTGGTTCGGCTTGTTGACGGGTCCTGGAGGGACTGGCGGGGACTGGCTACCCCCCGTGGCCGTCACTCGTAATGAAGGGATCCGCGGTTCGAGTCCGCGCGTCGGCTTCTCATGTTAAGGAAATCCCTGCATAACACGATTTTGTGTTGTCTCGGCAGGCGCGGAGTGTACTTCACCGGCTGTCCGAAGGTGAAGCCTCGCCGGATCGCTCCCCAGCAACACCGGCGAGAGCGTGCGAGCCCGATCGGCGGGTCGAGATGTGGGACGATTTCAACCGCAGGCGTATGAGCGGCTTGCCCTAGAGAGCTGCACGAGCAGTCAGCCTCCTCGCTGCAGGTGCACCTCGCCAGCGGCCGTGGTCGCCACGAGCGTCGGCGGCGACGACCCGTGCGTCGTCCGCCGAGGCGATCCGCACGGGAACGGCCACGCACGCGCAGACGGTGAGCCTTCGCCTCGACCCGCTTACGCGCCACGATCGACCACCGAACGACCTCGAATGGGCAGAAGCTCGACACTTGTGCCCAATGGCCGACGCCGGCGCGAAGGCTTCGCCGCTGCTGGAGCGTAATCGGGGCTCTCCGACCGCCTGCCTACTGAGCAGGAGGCCAGCCGCTGACGCGCTTCCTCCAAGTCGAATCGAAGTCGCGCACGGGGGCCCGAACCAAGTCGCAAGGCGCCGAGCTCGTCCGCGTGGTGGTAGACGAACGACCGCGTCACACCGAGCCAGTCTGCTAGCGCCGAGGCATCAACCAGGCTCGTATTCGCGCAGCCGGTCACGTCCTAGCCTCGCGCGATCCGTCTGTCTGACCGGTCAGACGCGAGTGCCGCAGTGATGGAAGTGACGACGGTTTCGGGTAAACCCTCACACGCGCGCGCACTGAGAGGAACAAGGAATACGCGTCAAGATCCGTCTCGCGTCACTGAGAGAGGCCGTTCTCTGCGGCAGAGCTCTCGCGGTTGCGTCCCGATGCGTCATTCCGTCGCCTCCGGTGGCCGAGGCCGATACCGCTCCAGCCGCGCGTCCCGCCGGTGAAGCGCTTGTGCACGAGCCCTCGTTCAGAGAGGCGGCGGCTGAAGGCGTTCTGCGTGAGGGCTTGTTCACCGTTCCCGCTCGCCCAGTGGTTGTAGGCGGTGAAGAGAGCGACGGAGGTCGTCGTGAGGCCGTCTGCGAGCTCGCAGCGGTCTTCGAGGAAACGGCCGACGTCGTCCATCTCGGCGCGATACGCGGAGGTGGCGTCCTCGACGCTCCGGGGCGTCTGGAGCCCGTGGCCGTGCCAGGCGAGGCAGCCGACGAGCGCCCAGTTGAGGATCCCTGGGAGCTCGAGCCGGAGCTTGTCGAGGAGTTCGGGATCACGTTCCTCGGGGGTGATCCTGGCGGTGAACGGGATCAGACGAAGTCGGCGCCAGATTGCATGGTCGGTGCCTCGGATGAGGGGCTTGTGGTTCGTCGCGAGCCAGGGCTTGAAGGCGGGGGTGAACTCGAAGTACTCGGAGCGCATGAAGCGAGCGCTGATCCGGTCGCCGCCGGTCATCTGCTTGACGAGAGCCTCATTCAGCTTCCGGCTCTCGCCGCTCTCTGCGGCCGAGACGAGCCGTGTGCCGCGGAGAGCGGCTAGGTCGTTCGGGATTGCGTCGCCGCGCCGGTCGAGGAACGTCGCGGTAGGTGTCTGTTGGGCGTAGTCGCCGAGCAGCTCGAGCAGGATCCGAAGGAAGGTTGACTTCCCGTTCTCGCCGGCGCCGTAGAGGATGAAGAGCAGCTGCTCGCGGGTGTCGCCGGTCAACGAGTAACCGACGATCTGCTGGACGTAGTCCTGGAGTAGGCGGTCATCTTGGAGCCAGCGGGCGAGCGACGACTCCCAGTGCGGCGCTGTCGCCTCCGGATCGAACGTGACCGGGGCGAGCTTCGTCAGCAGATCATCGGGTCGATGCCGGCGAAGCTGGACTGTTCGGAGGTCGAGCGTGCCGTTCGTGAGATTAAGGATCCAGGGGTCGAGGTCGAACTCTTCCGGCATCACCGGGAGCTCGGGCGCCGCGAGGGCGATTGCCGCTCGAATCCTTGCTTCACGCTCGCTCTCGAGGAGGAACTTCAGTCGAGCGACGCGAGGCTTGTCGTCGAGGATCGCGTTCGCGTTCGCGGTCGCCCAGCGGAGCGTCTCCTTCTGCAGCCGTACGGGGGCGCCGCTGCGGTCCTTTGCCCAGCGGGCGCCGTCGTAGACAAGCCATTTTGACCATGGCCCGCAGTAGCGCAGGCGCCGTCCGTGCCGAGTTACCAGCTGCTCGGCGTTCCCGACCTCGGTGTTGTTCAGAACCGAGAGGCCGATCACCGGCTCGGGCTCCGGGCCGATCGGGGAAGCTATCTCCTCCCACACGGTCACGCGATCACCTGCTCGAGGATCCGGGCCGGATCGGTCTCCCGGAGCAGCGTCACGAGCACGACGGTGGTCGGGACTGCGCTTCTGGCGATCTCGTCAGCCCGTTCGAGAACGCAGAGGAGCACGAGCGGGTCGCACTCGTTCCTAGCGGCCACCCTGAGCGCGAGGGCGAGTAGTCGGTCGGCCTTGGCCAGCTCGCGCGCTAGCCCGTCTGCGCGACCCTCGGCCGTCCTAGTTCGGCGGCGGTGATGCTCGAGAAGGTCGAAGCTCACGCCGCCACCCGTGGCTTCTCGTCGCATCTCAGTTCCCATCGCGCGCTCCGCGTGAGCAATCGTCGCCGTGCGAGCTGGTCGACGCCGGCGATGCCCGCAAAGCACTCCTGCTCGGTCGCAACCGCGCAGGCGATCGGCAGGAGGGACCCGTCATGGTGGCTTGCTACGGTGCGGAAGGGAAGTTGGCTGACTGGGTCGAGGTCGCCGTCACCGGCGCTCTCGCCGTTCACGGGCCACCCCGAAGGATGTGCAGCGCGGCTACGTAGCGGTCGAGGTTGCGGCCACTCGGTGCGCGGCGACCCGTCTCCCACGCGAGGACCGCTCCTTCACTCACGCCGACGACCTGGGCCAGGTCGGCAGCGGAGATGCCCGCTCCTCGTCTGAGCGAGCGCCGGACGTCCGGTGTGGGTAATTCTCGTCGCGCCTTGACACGCTCTCCGAGTTCGGCAAGAGTTAGATTCATGTCAGGTAGCTGTAGCGCACATGCCGGAGTAATGACAGGCCGCGAGCTACCGGGTAACTGCGCGGCACAGATACTCGTACGGGTCCGCGGTTGAGCGAGGGCCAGTGGAGGGCACCGCGGACCCTCAGTGTCAGCAAAGAGGTCAGGCTCAAACTCGGCCTCGAGAATCCGCCCGAAGGAGTCGATCGTCAGTACTTAGAGCACGGGAGTCGCGTCTTGAGCGTGGAGATCCCGGACGTCAACGACGTCTTCGCTCTCATCGAAGGTCGCCTCGTCTTCGACCGACGGAAGCGATGTCTCGTCATGCTCGACGAGCCTCGGATTGATCCCCGCCCAGTCCGGCGGATCTTCCGCTCTTTCAGGGCGACCCTGCGTACGGAGGCTGGCGAGCTCGTCCTCTCGTCGATGGAGATCCTTTCAGGCGTCGAGCACGGCTACGAGCCTGACAACGGGATCACGTGGGAGATCCTGCGCGCGATCCGGCCAGTCGCGATCGTCGGCCTCGCGCTACGCGCGATTCACGACGAGGAAACTCTCCGCAGGCGCGTCTTGAAGCGACATCGAGAGGGCCGCCCCGAATGGGCTCTCTCGCGCTATGCCGACTTTTCTGCGAAGCAGCGCGCGCTGCGCAAGGCGATCAAGCGGGTCGAGTCCCAAGGGCCGCGCCGTCTGCCTCGGGGAGGCCGAACGCCACTCGGCGATCACCACTATCGCAAAGTCGCACTCCTTTGCCTCGAACTCTACGAACGTGGAGAGCGCCAGGGTATCCCCGCGACGATCGGGCAACTCCACGCTCCTCCTCGCGATCGACGCACCGTCGCCGACTGGATCCGGAAGGCTCGACACCTCGGATTCTTGGCGCCCGGAGATCCCGGCCGCGTTCGCTTCGACGCCGGACCGCGACTCTTCAACGAGCAACACAACCCGCCCCCGCAAGGGCGGGCCGAGGGAGAGGACGATGGCTAGAAAATCGACAGGGCAAGTGATTGAACGGAACGGCAAGCGCGGCACCACGTATGGGATCCGTTTCCGAGCAGGAGGAGTGCGTCACTACATCACCGTTGCTGGCAGCCGCGAAGACGCCGAGAAGGAGCTACGTCGTGTCCTCTCGGAAGTCGAGCGCGGGATCTGGCGGCCGGCCGCCCCAGAGCCGGTCGTCGAGACGCGCGAGGAGCCGACTTTCCACGTCTTCGCGAGCGAGTACGTCGAGGCCCGTCGAGGCGAGCTGCGCCCGCGGTCGATCGAGGCGCTCGAGTGGGCGCTCACCGGGCACCTGCTTCCGTACTTCGCCGAACACAAGCTCTCGGCGATTACGGCGGAAGAGGTCGACCGCTACAGAGTCGCGAAAGTGCGCGATCAGCAGCTCGTCGAGCGGCCGCTCTCGAACCGTTCGATCAACGCGAGTATTCAGACGCTCGGCCAGGTGCTCGATCAGGCGCTCGAGTACCGTTGGATCAAGACGAACCCGGCGCGGGGCAAGCGCCGCCGGTTGAAGGCAGAGCGGCCGCGCCGAACTTGGCTCGAGGTGGAGGAAGCGCGCACGCTCCTCGAAGCCGCCGGCGAGCACCGGGCCCTTCTGGCGACGATGATGCTCGCAGGGCTCCGGGTCGGGGAGGCGTGCGGGCTCCGCTGGCGCAACGTCGACCTTGCCCGCGGGCGGCTGAGGGTCGTCGAGTCGAAGACCGACGCCGGCGTCCGCGTCGTCGAGACATCGCCTGACCTGCGAGACGACCTACTCGCGCACAAGGCGAAAGCCCAGCCGAGCGAGCCGGACGATCTAGTCTTCCCGACTCGCCGGGGCACCGCCAGGGATCGCAACAACGTTCGCAACCGCGTCCTCGCGAACGCGATCAAGCGGGCGAACGCAACCCGGGCCAAGGCAGGGCTGCCTGCGATCGAGGGAGTGACGAATCACACGCTTCGTCGGACGTTCGCGAGCCTCCTCTACGAAGCAGGCGCCTCTCCCGCCCACGTCATGGCGGCGATGGGGCACACGAGCTCGAGCCTAGCGCTCGAGGTCTACGCCCGCAAGATGGAACGCAATCGCGACACCGGCGCCCGCATGGATGCCCTCCTTCGAGGCGCTGATTGGGCACAAGCGGGCACTAGCGAGCAGGTTGCTGTCTCATTCCCCGGCAGCGAGAACGTCCTCGAGAGGCAGAAAGCCCCGCCTAGACAGGGCTTTCTACTGATGGAGCTAGGCGGGCTCGAACCGCCGACCTCCTGATTGCGAACCAGGCGCTCTCCCAGCTGAGCTATAGCCCCTCGGTCGCGAATTGTAGCGTCCTCCGCGACGTCACGTCCCGCCCGCGGGGTGCAGCGACTCGAGCCGGT
>JBDSOJ010000157.1:0-2659 GCA_039914895.1 Gaiellaceae bacterium | reverse complement strand
CTTCACCGGCCTCGATATCGCCAACGGACCCGATCTGCGTGTGTATCTCGTGGCGGGGCCGGTGGCGGACGACAGCGACGTGAGCGAGTTCGTCGACCTCGGCAGGCTCAAGGGCAACAAGGGGACGCAGCAGTACTCGATCCCGACCGGAACGGATACGGCGCGCTACGCGACGGTCGTGATCTGGTGCCGCGCCTTCACCGTCGGCTTCGCCAAGGCAGCGCTCGGGGCGTCGTGAGGCGTTACGACCTGGTCATCGTCGGGATGGGCTCCGCCGGCATCGTCGCGGCCGAGTTCGCGGCGGCGCTCGGGCTCCGTGTCGCCGCGGTCGAGCGCGACCGGATCGGCGGTGACTGCCTCTGGACGGGTTGCGTGCCGTCGAAGGCGCTGCTCGCTGCGGCGAAGGTGGCCCAGCACATGCGCACGGCCGACCGCTTCGGGATCGCGGCGGTCGAGCCGGAGATCGACCTGTCGCGGGTCTGGCAGCGGATCCGCGCCGTCCAGGAGGAGATCGCGGCGACCGACGACAGCCCCGAGCGGTTCGAGGCGCTCGGCATCGAGCTCGTCCACGGGGACGCTCGGCTGGCCGGCCCGAACGCGGTGGCGGTCGGCGACCGGGTGCTCGAGGCGCGCTTCGTGCTGCTCTGCACCGGCAGCCGGCCGGCCGTGCCCGACCTGCCGGGGTTGCGCGAGGCCGGGTTTCTCACCAGCGAGACGATCTTCGAGCTCGAGAATCCGCCCCGCAGCGTCGTCGTGGTCGGCGGCGGCCCGATCGCCGTCGAGCTCGCTCAGGGCCTGAACCGGCTCGGCGTCCGCGTGACGCTGCTCCAGCGTGGCGACCGGCTGCTGCCCCGCGACGAGCCCGAGCTGACCGCGCTCGTCGCAGGGCGGCTCCGCGAGGAGGGTGTCGACGTGCGCTTCGGCGTCGACACCCGTAGCGTCGAGGCGGCACACGGCCGGAAGGCGGTGCTCGGCAGCGCGAACGGACAGTCGGAGCGCTGGGAAGCCGAGGAGCTGCTGGTCGCGACCGGTCGCACGCCTCTTGTCGACGGTCTCGGCCTGGAGGAGGTCGGAGTGGAGGTGGCTCAGCGCGGCATCGTCGTCGACGAGCGCCTGCGCACCAGCGTCAAGTCCGTCTATGCCGCGGGCGACGTCGCCGGCCGCTGGCTGTTCACGCATTCAGCGGGCCGCGAGGCCGCCGCCGCGCTTCGCGACATGTTCTTCCCCGGCAAGGCGAAGGACATCGGGCTCGTTCCCTGGTGCACGTTCACCGACCCGGAACTCGCGCATGCCGGGCCGACCGTCGCCGAGGCGATCGAGCAGCACGGCGAGGGAGAGATAGAGGTGTTCCGCGCCGACCTCTCGCATTCCGACCGTGCCCGCGCAGACGGCACGGACGAAGGCCGGATCGTGCTCGTAGCCGCCGGCGGCAAGCTCGTCGGCGCCCACATCCTCGCGCCGGCGGCCGGGGAGCTGATCCACGAGCTTGCGCTCGCGATCCGCCAGAGGCTCAAGGTGCGCGACCTAGGTGTGATGACGCATGTGTATCCGACGATTGCCACGTCCGTGAACGTCGTCGGCGCCGAGGCCGCGTACGAGTACGCACAGCGGTTCGGCTGGCTTGTGCGGCGCGAGAAACGGTCGGCGTAGTCCGTCGCGCTTAGCTGGGCCACCAGAAGGCGCCGAAGCTTAACGGGCCCGCGTGCGCGCCGACCGCCGGCCCAACCCGGTATCGCTCCAGCTCACTGACGAGAGCCGAACTCGCCAGCTTGGCGGCGAGGTCGTCGGCCGCGGGTTCGCTCACGGCTGCGGCATGGCCGACCGCTGCCCGGATCGACTGACTCGAGGCGAGGATGTGCTCGACCATCAGGTCGACCGCCTCGACGGCGCCCTCGCAGGTCGCGAGCGGTCGCGTCTCACCGTTTGCGAAGACGAGCACTGTCCAGTCGGCCGGCTGGGAGACGCGCCCGCCCGGGGCGCCGGGTGCAACGAAGACGTTTCTCACCGTCGAGCCAAGCCGGCGAGCGAGCGTTGCGGCCGCGCCTGGCGACGCTCCGGCCATGAGCGCCTCGGCGGCCGCCCGCGCGCAGATGCCGACGCCGAAGCTCACCGTCTCGGCGGCGATGACGGTCACGGGGATCGGTGCCTCGCGGGCCGCGATCTCCGCTGACGCGGCCGTGCCGGAGACCCGTTTGTCGAGATTAATCGAGAGCACGCTAAGGGCTCCTCGCACCGCCGCCGCCGCGTAGACGGCGGCGAACTCCGCCGGGCTCGGCTGCGACGTCGCGACCGTCGCGCCGGCGGCGAGGCGCGCATAGAAGCCGTCCGGCTCGAGCTCCTCCAGCGCCAGCTCGCCGTCGAGCACGATCGCGATCGGCACGACCTCGATCCCAAGCCGGGCGACATCGTGCTCGCCGAGGAGCGCGCTCGAGTCCGTGCAGACGACGGCCGCGCGCCTCAAGGCCGCGGCCCGAGCTCGTCCGGCCGCTCGCGCCGAGATCGTCTCGCCATCCTCGAGGCGATGATCGCGACCGTGGCGGCATTGGCGAGCGGCAGCGCCGCAGTCGGGCGCGGCCCCCAGAGATTCGGCCCGCCGCGACGCCACCAGAGAACGCTCGCGAGCAGCCACGCCGTCGACGACGCAGCCACGGAGGCGAGA
>JBDSOJ010000136.1:0-10139 GCA_039914895.1 Gaiellaceae bacterium | reverse complement strand
GTCCCGGCATGACCAACGCCACACTCCACACCAGTGCAGGACCGATCGAGATCGAGCTCTTCCCCAACGAGGCTCCGAAGACGGTCGAGAACTTCACCAAGCTCGCCGGCGAGGGCTTCTACGACGGCCTGATCTTCCACCGCGTCATCCCCGACTTCATGATCCAGGGTGGCTGCCCGGAGGGAACCGGAAAGGGCGGGCCGGGCTACGAGTTCGAGGACGAGTTCAACGAGCACAAGGTCGAGCGCGGGGCGCTCGCGATGGCGAACTCAGGCCCAGGGACGAACGGGAGCCAGTTCTTCGTCGTCACCGCCGATGCGGCGTCCTGGCTCGACGGCAAGCACACCGTCTTCGGGAAGGTGACGAACGGCCAGGACGTCGCCGACACGATCTCGAACGTCGACCGGGATGGCCACGACAAGCCGAAGACCCCGGTCACGATCGACCGCGTCGAGCTGACCTGACTTTGTGTTGATTCACCACAAAGTCTCGTCGTCCGCCGCGCTCGGCTCGAGCACCGCGCGCTCGTCCGGAGCGTGGCGGAGGACGTCGGCGACGTACGCCTCGACGGCGGGCACCAGGCCGACGTCCTCGCTGGCCTGCTGGGAGAGAAACCAGCGGTGCTCGAGCGCCTCGTGGAAGACCTCGGCCGCGTCGCGCTTGCCCCACAGCTCGGACGGGATCGCGGCGACGGCTGGCTCGAACACCTCCGAGAGCCAGCGGTGGACGGCGACCGTCTCCGGGACGGGGCGGCCGCCGCTGCGGTCGAGCTCGGCCCGGTAGCGGGCGAGGTCGTTCAGCAGCCGTCGCGCCTGGTTTTCCTGCGCGTTCAGCCCGGTGAGCGCGTGCAGGCGCCGTCGGTGATGCCCGGACTCGACGACCCGCGGGTTCAGCCGCAGCCGGTAGCCGTCCTCGCTCGCGACGAGCTCGAGCTCGTCGACGTCGAAGCCGAGCTCGTTCAGCCGCTGCAGCCGCTCGTCGATCTTGTAGCGCGTGTCGTCGCTGAACAGCTCGTCCCGCAGCAGCTCGTCCCAGAGCGACTCGTAGCGCGCGATCAGCTCGGCCGCCGTCGCCTCCGGATGGAGCTCGCCCTCGCGCCCCAGCTCGGCCTCGACGTCGGCAAGCTCGCCGGCGACGTTCTCCTCCGCGATGATCAGATCGTGAGCGCGCTGCCCGTCGGAGAGGCGTGGGTGCAGCTCGCCCGTCTCGGCGTCGACGAGGTAGGCGGCGAGGGCCCCCGCGTCGCGGCGGAAGAGTGTGTTCGAGAGCGAGCAGTCGCCCCAGAAAAAGCCGCCGAGGTGGAGCCGGACGAGCAGCTCCGCGCCCGCATCGAGCAGCCGCCGGCGCAGGTCGGGGACGCTGCCGCGGGCGAAGAGGGTGCGGAACGGGAGCGAGTAGTCGAGGTGGCGGGTGATCAGGACGGCTTCGAGGTCGCCGCCGCGCTCGGAGACCACGCCGACCGCGTCCACGACGGGCAGCTCGTCCGCCGCGAGCGCGCGGAGCAGCCGGTACTCGCGCTGCGCCAGCTCGACCGGAAGCTCCTTGAGTGCGTACAGCTTCGGCCCGAGCCGTCCCTCGTACTCGACGAAGCGCACGACGTGCCGGTGGATGCCGCGTACGACCTCGACGAGGCGCTCCGACTCCCACTCTGCGAGCGGGCGCTCCCACGGCAGGTCGAGGAAGTCCGGATGCCCGGTGCGGGCGATCAGCTGCAGGCGCGCGGGCATGTCAGCGCCGGTGCTCGATCGTGGCGTCGACGAACGCCGCGATCCCGCCGGGACTGCGGCTGATCTCGTTGCCGTGCAGCTCGGCCTCGGCGCCGAAGTGGGCCTGGATCGCGACCCCCTGCCGAGTCCGGTCGCCGGAGGCGCGATCCGGAGCGACATCTGCGACGACGTTGTCCTCGATCTCGCAGTGGGAGTAGTCGCCGCAGAAGATCCCGACGCCGAGCGCTCCGTCGACGTCGTTGTCCTCGATCGTCCCCATCGACATCTCCGTCATCGTGATCGCGCGCAGCTCGGTTCCCGTGACGCGGTTGTCGCGAACCATCACCCTGGCGAAGTGGGTGACGATTCCTTCGAGCCCGCCGGTGACGGTACAGCGCTCGACGAGGCTGGGTGCGAGGTCGAATCCGAACGAGATGTCGATCCCCTGGGTGAAGGCGGCAGGCAAGGAGCGGATCGTGCAGTCGCGGATCTCGACCTGACCGCGGCGGACGTTGATTCCGTCCAGCTCTGCGCCCTCGACGACGACGTCCTCGAGGGCGACGCTCTCGGCGCCGTCGATCTCGACCCCGTACTCGCCGCCGCGCACCGTCACGTCTCGGACGGTGACGTCGTCGGCCGTGATCAGGATGCCGCCGCGGACGACCGCGCCCGGCTCCCCGATCACCGTCTGGGCGTGGTCGAGCACGAGCGGCCCCTCGTGGACGCCGGCAGCGAGGCGGACAGTGGGCGGCTCCACGGCCCAGGCGGTCCCGAGCACGAGCAGGAGCACGGCGGGGGCAGCAGCCGCGAGCGCGAAACCCTGCCGACCCAGCTCGCCGCCGTCCTCGACCCACGTCAGCCGGACCAGCGGCAGCGCGGCGTGCGCGAGCAACTGCTGGACGAGCCAGGCGCCCGCGAACAGCGAGAGTGCGGGAGCGAGAGGCGCGTTCAGCTCGAGCAGCCGCGCGGCGCCCATCGTCAGGCCGAGCTCGAGCAGCCCCAGCGGCAGCGCCGCCCAGCCCGGCTGGTAGGGAAGCAGGCGATGGTACGCGGCGATGTCGAGCACGAGCCCGATCCCGACCATCAGGCCGACGAGCTCGAGCGGCCACCACTTGTGCAGGAGCGGGGAGAGCACGGCCGCGACGAGGAACGGCAGCACCGCCGCGATCAGCCGTGTCTCCAGCCGTCCCCTCAGCGTGTACGACACGAGCCCACCCTGCCCCGGAAGCGCCTGGCCGCGTACTTCATCCCGACGAGCGTGTCGCCGGCCGGATACGCCCACTGCCCTGCCACGCCGGCCAGCGAGAGCGTCCGGCTCGAGTCGGTGAGCGCGGGCACGGTCGAGTCGGGAGCGAGCACGATCCAGCGCTCCTGTGTGTCCAGGCCGTGGTCGGCAGCGAGCCGTGCCAGCAGCGGGTCGTGCTCGAAGCCGCGCCGGAAGCCGGTCGCGCAGATCACCTGCTCGGAGCCGTTCAGCTCCGGCTCGACTCGGAAGCGGCTCTCGCGCACGGCACGCTCGATCGGTGCGTCCCAGCTCGCTCCTGGCGGGTAGGACGGCTCGCCGAAGCGGCGCAGCAGCTGGACGCGCTCCGGAGCGGAGGCGGCGTGGAAGCCGACGAGGCCGCGCTTTGAGAACAGTGGCCGCGCCACATTCAGCGGTCGTCGCGCGGGCTCGCGCCGGCGCACGGAGACGACCTCGGCCCCTGCAGCGAGCGCGTTCAGCCACTCTGTCGCCGCCGCCATGCCTGCTCCGACGACCGCGACGCTGCCGGCGTACTGGTGCGGCTCATACGCGTGGACGACGCGGCTGTCGCCCGCCAGCTCGTCCGGCCGCGCGAGACCCGGATGGCCGGTGGCGAGCAGGACGTGAGCGAAGACACCGTAGCCGTCGAGCTCGAAGCCGCCGTCGACCGCCTGAACGCGGCGGATGCGGGCGGCGTGGAAGCTCTCGTCCCAGCGCGTCCGCCCGCGCAGCTCGTCGACGTGGCGCAGGAAGTCCGCGACGGTGGGCCGATAGCGGTCGCAGACGCTGAGGACGAGCGGAGCGAGATCTCGCCGCCGCGCGGCCTCGCGAGCGGCGAGCCCCGGAAACGAGGTCGGCCAGCAGTGCCCGTCGCTCTCCGAGCGCATCAGCTGCTGCCGGATCGCGGCCGCCCGTGGCCGCCACGCGCCCGCCGGATCGGAGTCGGTGCCGAAGACCGCGATCTCGGCCGGCTCGAGGCTGCGCCCGCCGACGCCGGCGTGGCGCAGCGTCGCGTACGCGACGAGCCCGCCGAGCCCGGAGCCGA
Source organism: Gaiellaceae bacterium (assembly GCA_039914895.1). GTDB lineage: Bacteria > Actinomycetota > Thermoleophilia > Gaiellales > Gaiellaceae > Gaiellasilicea. Next base: position 6,145 of record JBDSOJ010000136.1, on the reverse strand, counting down.
CGATGGCGACACGACCTGTCACCGGAACTACTTTACGGAGCCTGCGAGCAAGCCCTGGACGAAATAGCGCTGGAAGGCGAAGAAGACGGCCAGCGGCAGCGCCAGCGAGACGAACGCGGCCGGCGCGATCAGCTCGATGTTCGAGCCGAACTGGCGCAGCTGCGTGAAGATCGCGACGGTGATCGGCTGCGTCTCGCGGCCGAACGTCAGTGCGACGAGCAGATCGTTCCACGTCCAGAGGAACTGGAAGATCGCGAGCGAGGCGATCGCCGGCAACCCGAGCGGCAGGATCAGGCGCAGGAAGATCCGGATCTCCGAGGCGCCGTCGATGCGCGCCGCCTCCATCAGGTCCTTCGGGATCCCGATGAAGAAGTTGCGTAACAGGAAGATCGCGAACGGCAGCCCGAACGCCGTATGGAAGAGGACCAGGCCGAGCACGGTGTCGAAGAGCCCGAGGTCGGAGTAGAGCGAGAAGATCGGGATCAGCGCCATCTGGATCGGGACGACGAGCATCGCGATCACGGCGATGAAGAGCCAGTCGCGGCCGGGGAACTCGAGCCAGGCGAACGCGTAGCCGGCCATCGCGGCGACGAAGATCGGCAGGATCGTGCCGCCGAGCGAGACGAGCACCGTCGTCCAGAGCGCCGAGGTGATCGCGTCCGTGTCGAAGACCTTGTCGTAGTTGTCGAGCGTCGCCAGGCTCGGCTTCGAGAGGATCTGCCACCAGCCCTGCTCGTTGAACTGCTCCGGAGCGAGCAAGGAGGTGAAGAAGAGCCCGAGCGTCGGCACGAGCCAGAGGACGCCGATCACGACCAGGATGATGTGGACAGGTGCCTTCGTGGCGTAGCGCAGGACGCGCTGCGCGGCCGTCTCGTCCTCGCGCGGAAGCTCTTCGGCGACGGTGGCCATCGGTGGGTTAGACCTCCCTCCGGAAGCGCCTGACGTTGAGCATCAGGATCGGGATCACGAGCGCGAAGAGGAAGACGGCGATCGCAGAGCCGTAGCCGAAGTCGGCGATCCCGCCGAACGACGTCCGCCACATGTCGAGCGCGATCACGTTGGCGTCGTCCTGAACCGAGCCGGGGGCGAGCGCGATCACGATGTCGAAGACCTTGAGGACGTTGATCAGCATTGTGATGAAGACGACGCTGAGCACGGGCGCGAGCAGCGGCACGGTGATCCGGCGGAAGACCTGCCACTCGGTGGCGCCGTCGGTGCGCGCCGCCTCGAGCGTGTCGCGCGGGATCGAGGCGAGGCCCGCGGCGATCACGACCATGGCGAAGCCGGCCCAGATCCAGATGTAGGCGAACATGATCGCGGGTGTGATCAGCTTCTCGCCCAGCCACGAGACGCCCTGGAACGGCGCCGCGAACGTCTGCTTGTCGATCGCGACGCGGTACTGGCCGTCCTCGAGCTCGGCGAACTCGAAGGTGCCGTTCTCGGTCGTCTCGACGCTCTCGACCTTGCCGCCGCTCTCGTCCAGCAGGTTGACGGTGACGCCGGGGATCCCGAGCTCGTCCGGCTCGACCTCGCCCGGGGTGCCGCCGCCGGGGGTGAAGTCTCTCCAGACAACGCCGTTGATGCCGCCCTGCAGCGCCTCGGGCTTGACCGCCTGAACGGCACCCTCGGGGATGTCGGCGGTGCGGATGCCCGTCAGCCCGAGCGCCGCGACGTCGCCCGGCCCGAGCGTCTCCTCCAGGCTGAGCCCGCCTTCGGCCGACCCGGAGACCGCCTCGATCGACGGCCGCGCCGAGGGCAGCACGCCCGCCGGGCTGACGTAGTCCTTCGCGACGCTGATGATCGCGTTCGCCGCGCCGATCTCCGGGTCCTTCTGATCCATCACCCGCCAGATCACGGCGGCGGCGAACGCCGAGATCGCCATCGGCATGAAGACGGCCGTCTTGAAGGCGACCGACCAGCGGATGCGCTCGGTGAGGACGGCGAAGATGAGGCCGATCGCCGTCACGAGCGCGGGCACGATCAGGAGCCAGAGGAAGTTGTTCTTGATCGCGGTGAGCGTGCGATCGTTCGTGAACAGGTTCTCGTAGTTCTCGAACCAGACGAACTCGTCGCCCGTCCGGTCGAAGAAGCTGCGGTAGACCGTCGAGATGGCGGGATAGACGACCCAGATCAGGAGGAAGAAGGCGGCGGGAGCCAGGAAGCCGGCCGTCAGCGCGTGGTTGCGCCAGCGGCCCGGCCGGTACTCCGGGGGAGCCGCCACCACCGGCGGCTCCCCCGCGATGCTCCCGCCTCCAGCCACGGGCTAGCCGAATGCCTTCGCTGCCGCGGCCTCCATCTGCGTCGTGATCCCGTCGACGTCCTGCGGATTCTTCACGAAGTCCTGGAACAGCTTGAAGAGACCCTGGCCGACGGTGCCGCCGAACGCGGACGGCTGCAGGTCGGAGAGGTCGAAGCGGAAGGTCTCCGCCTCGCCCAGCGCGCCTGCGGTCGCCTGCTGGATCGGATCCGGGTAGATGCTCGCGTCGAGCTTCTTGTTCGCCGACGAGAAACCGCCCCGCTTGGCCCAGATCTCCGCCGCCTCCTGGGAGGCGAGGTACTCGACGAACGCCTCGGACGCGGGGGTCGACTTGAACATGACGACGAGGTCGCCGCCGCCGACTACGGCCGGTGCGGAGTCGTTGATCGACGGGAACTCGAACACGTTGAAGCCGGTCTCCGGCTTGAGCGGGTTGCCCTCGCCTGCGACGCCGGGGACGAAGTCGCCCTCGATTACCATCGACGCCTTCGGCGACTCCGAGAAGACGTTCGAGACCGAGGTTGGGAAGTCTGTCTGCAGCGCTCCGGCCTGGCCGCCGGCGATGTTGTCGCTGTCGCCGACGATCTTCGCCATCTCGGTCAGAGCGTCCTTGACGGACTGATCCGTCCACGGGATCTCGTGCGTCGCGAGCTGGTCGTACTTCTCCGCGCCCGCGGTGCGGATGTAGATGTTCTCGAACAGATCGGTGAGCGTCCAGCCGTCCGCGCCGCCGATCGAGTAGGCGGGCAGGCCGGAGTTGTTGATCTCCTTTGCGGCTGCGACCAGATCCTCGTAGGTCTCGGGGGCGTCGACGCCGGCCTCCTCGAAGGCGGCGACGTTGTACCAGATGGTCGACTTGTTGGCCGCCTTGAAAAGGAGGCCGTAGAGCGTGCCGTCGACGCTTCCCGTTTCGACGATCGAGTCGCCGAAGTTCTCGGCGATCACGTCTGACGCGAAGTCGAGCGGCTGCAGGGCGTCGCGCTTGACGAAGTCCGCCATCGTGCCCGGCTGGGCGACGGTCGCGATATCGGGCGGGTTGCCGCCCTCGACTGCGGTCGAGAGCACGGTGACGATGTTGTCGCCGCCGGAGGTGTACTTGACCGTCACGTCTGGGTTCTTGGCCGTGAAGCCGTCGATCACCGCCTGCATCGACTCCTGCTCGGGGCCGGTCCAGACGCCGATCATCGAGATCGAGCCCGAGACGCTTTCCTCCGCCGTCGTCTCCTCTGCCGTCGTTGCGCCGGTGGTGTCGTCGTCCCCATCGCCGCCGCAGGCTCCCAGGAGGAGCAGTAGGCCGAGCATGAGGGCGAGAAGCGTCAAGCGATGGTGCTTCATGCGGCTCCCTTCGTTCCGTCGTAGATACCGAGGCCCGTCTCTGGGTCGAAAAAATGAAGTGCGCGCGTGTCGACGGCGACGCGGATCTGCTCGCCCTTGCGCGCGTGCGAGCGGGCGCCAAAGCGGCCGACCATGATCGTGCGACCCTCCTGCTCCGCGGGGGCGGCAGCGCCGTCGGCGCCGGCGTCCTGCTGCAGCTCCCTCACCTCGTCGGTGATCGCCGGCGGTGCCTCGACGGAGAAGTGCACCATCACCTCGGAGCCGAGCGCCTCGGTCAACGCGACCTCGCCGTCGATCACGCGGTCGGCCGGCGTGTCGGCGGCGAGCTCCGCATCCTCGAGGTCCTCCGGGCGAATCCCGAGGATGACCGGCCGCCCGTCGAACTCCTTCAGCGCGGGGCGTGTCGACACCGTCTCGTCGCCGAGCGCGATCCGCTGCTCGCCGGCGACCGCGGTGAGCCCATCGGAGCCGCGCTCGAGCGTCGCTTCGACGAGGTTCATCGCTGGGCTGCCGATGAAGCCGCCGACGAAGAGGTTGACCGGCCGGTCGTAGAGCTCCTGCGGCGCCGCGACCTGTTGAAGCTCGCCCTTGCGCATCACGGCGACGCGGTCGCCCATCGTCATCGCCTCGACCTGGTCGTGGGTGACGTAGAGCGTCGTCGTGCCGAGATCGTCCTGGAGCTTCTTGATCTCGGCGCGTGTCTGCACGCGCAGCTTCGCGTCCAGGTTCGAGAGCGGCTCGTCCATCAGGAACGCCGCCGGCTCGCGGACGATCGCGCGGCCCATCGCGACGCGCTGGCGCTGGCCGCCGGAGAGGGCGCGCGGCTTGCGCTTGAGGTGCTGCTCGAGGCCGAGGACACGGGCGGCGTCGTTGACACGGCGGTCGATCTCGTCCTTGGCCATCTTCTTCAGCTTCAGGCTGAAGGCGATGTTGTCGTAGACCGAGAGGTGCGGATAGAGCGCGTAGCTCTGGAAGACCATCGCGATGTCGCGATCGCGCGGCGGCACGTGGTTGACGACCCGATCGCCGATCCGGAGCTGCCCCTCGGAGATCTCCTCGAGGCCCGCGACCATCCGCAGCGCGGTCGTCTTGCCGCAGCCGGACGGGCCGACGAGGACGAGGAACTCGCCGTCCTCGACCTTCAGGTTCAGGTCGTTGACCGCCCGAGTCCCGTCCGGGTAGATCTTCGACACGCCCTGGAATGTGACCCCGGCCACGAGGCGATCATAAACAGGTTGATTGCGGCACGTTACGGTGCCGGGATGCACGCCCACGGCGGAGAGAGACGGGCGCTCGCGATCGCCCTCGCCCTGGTGGCCGGGTTCGCCGGGCTCGAGGCGTCGGCGGGCGTCGTCGCCGGGTCGCTAGCCCTGCTCGCCGACGCGGCGCACATGCTCTCCGATTCGCTCGCGCTCGGGCTGGCGCTCTTCGCCGCCTGGCTCGGGCAGCGGCCTGCGACTCCGGAGCGGAGCTTCGGCTGGCGGCGCGCCGAGGTGCTCGCAGCGCTCGCGAACGCGCTCGTCCTCGTCCTCCTCGGCGGCTGGATCGTCTGGACCGCGATCGGGAGGCTGTCGGATCCCCCCAGCGTCACCGGCGGCTGGGTGCTCGTCGCCGGAGCCGCCGGCCTGCTCGTCAACCTCGCCGCCGCGCGCGTCCTCCACGGCGCCGGGTCGGGACTGAACGTGCGGGCGGCGATGCTGCACGTGCTGGCCGACCTCGCCTCGTCGGTCGGCGTCGTCGTTGCCGGCGTCGTGGTGCTCACGACCGGCTGGGCTCACGCCGACCCGCTTGCGGGCCTCCTGATCGGCGTCCTCGTCATCATCAGCACCTTCGGCGTCCTGCGCGAGACCGTCGGCGTGCTGCTCGAGGGTGCGCCCGCGGGGATGGACGCGCGCGAGGTGGGCGCCGCGATCGCGTCCACTCCGGGCGTCGTCGGCGTCCACGACCTGCACCTCTGGACGATCACGTCCGGCTTTCCGGCGCTCTCGGCACACGTGCTCGTCGCCGCCGGCGCCGACTGCCACGCGATCCGCCGCGAGCTCGGCGTGCTGCTGCAGGAGCGCTTCGAGGTGACGCACACGACCCTCCAGGTCGAGCACGCGCCGGGGCTGATCAAGCTCGCGCGCTAGCGTGCTACGAACCTGTTCGAGGGCTTCATTCTGGAGCGGATCGACGTCGGCGAGGCGGTGCGGCACGGCGGCGCCGGCCCTCCCATCCTGTCTCCTGCACGGTCATCCGCATACACACACGACCTGGCACCGGGTGGCGCCCTCTCTCGGGCGGGAAAACTGGGAGGACTACCAGCGGGCGATACACGATCCCGCGACGGTGCACGCGATGCTCGAGGCCCGACGTTCGGAGCGCGTCGATCGGGAGTGGGCACCACATGGCCGAGGAGGCGCCGGAGCAACTGGCCGAGACGCTGCGGACGTTCTTCTCGTAGGCTCACCTCGATGCGACTCGAGGGCAAGACCGCGATCGTCACGGGTGCCTCCAGCGGGATTGGCGCTGCAATCGTGGCCGCGCTGCGCGCCGAGGGGGCGCGCGTCGCCG
>JBDSOJ010000128.1:0-8826 GCA_039914895.1 Gaiellaceae bacterium | reverse complement strand
GAGGGCGGCTTCAACGGGATCAGGCTTCGCGCACGTGGCGTCGATGGTCGGGTTCCGCGCACTGAGAGCATCCGAACCGCGTCAGGTCCGGAAGGAAGCAGCGCTAAGGATTCCCTCTCAGGTGCCGCGGTCTCGCCTGACCGGAGCCGGCGACGTGAACGCCCCCCGCTGAAGTCGAACGAAGACGGAACGCGCGACCGGGCTTACGTCTTGCTTTCCGGGTACCGCGGGAGGCCGTCGTCAGGGAGCACCTCCCAGCTCGCCGCGTAGGCGACGTACTGGTGCCACTGCGGCGCAAGGCCCGGGTCGCCGTCGAGCGCGCCGAGGCGGACCCCGATCGCGGGCGGGTCGCCGGCGCCACGGCTGCAGACCGCCGAGCCGCAGAGGCCGCAGAAGACCTTCTCGGAGCCGCCGTCGGGCACCCAGGAGCGCAGGTGCTCCTCGCCGGCGACGACGACGAACGAGCCCGGGACGGTGCGGCCGTTGGCCGATGCCGCCGTTCCGGTCCGTCGCTGACAGCGCGTGCAGTGGCAGTAGCTCGCCGAGGCGAACGGCTCGCGCACCTCAAAGCGGACGGTGCCGCAACCACAACCGCCGGTGAGTGGGAGCACGGGGTCTGGGAGCACGGCGTCGGGCACGGCTACGTCAGCTGCCAGACGTCGCCGCGCAGGATCGGCACTGCCGTTCCGCCGGCCTGGATCCCGTCGACCTCGACGTCCGGGCCGCCGATCATGAAGTCGGTGTGGATCGTGGAGGTGTTGAAGCCGAGCTCCTCGAGCTCCTCCTGGCTCTTGCCGTCCCCGTCCGCGATCGCGTCGAGGATCCCAGCGCCGTAGGCGACGTGGCAGCTCGCGTTCTCGTCGAACAGCGTATTCAGGAAGACGAGTCCGGTTCGGCCCACACGGGACTCGCCGTCGACGAGCGCCACCTCGCCGAGCATGTCCGCGTTCTCGTCCTGGCGGAGCTGCTCGCGGATCAGCTCGGCACCTGAGCTCGCGTTCACCTCGACGGCGCGGCCGCCTGCGAATCGAACCTCGAGATCGCGGACGATGTTGCCGGAGAGCGCGAGCGGCTTCGTCGAGCGGACGACGCCTTCGGTGCGCCGACGGTCGGGGCTCGTGAAGACCTCCTCGGTCGGCATGTTGACGACATGGCGCCGCCCGTCGACCGTCTCCTCGAGCGCGGTGCACCAACTCGCGCCCGGAATCAGCCCGACGGCGAGATCGGTGCCGGGGCCGCGGAAGCGCACGCTGTCGAAGCCGCGCTCGTTCAGCAGCTCGGCCCGCTCGACCAGCTTGCCGATGTGCGTGCGCCAGGCCCCGACCGGGTCGGGCTCGCCGAGCCGGGTCGCGTCGGCGACCGCGTCCCAGAGCCGCTCCACGTCGGGCTTGCCGAAGACCGAGGTTGCCCAGCCCTCGTTCGGGTACGCGAGGATCACCCAGTTGATCCGGCGCTGGTTCGTCGCCTTCACGTAGCGCTCGGCCAGCTCCTTCATCCGCGTCTTGCCGACGCGGGTGCCGTCGAGGTCGGCGAGCAGCTCCGGCTCGGGGTCACCGACGATCTGGATCAGCGCGCCGCGCTCCTCCGCGATGTGGTCGACCTTCGCGAGCGCCCAGGGTGGGGTCCAGCCGAGCGTGTCTTCGTCCGCGAGCTCGATTCGGGCGCGGCGGACGTGCTGGTCGGAGTAGTCGACGTCGACGTATCTGGCCCCCTTCTCGTAGGCGATGCGCGCGACGGCCCGCGCGAGCGGTGCGTGCTCGGGCAGTGCGACCACCCAGACGACCTGGCCCTCGCCGACGTTCGATCCGACCTCGACGGCGAGGCGGGCGTAGCGCTCGAGTCGCTCGTCCGGAGTCACGGCGGAGAGCCTATCGCGCGCCGTTGCTACCGTCTCGCGATGAGCCCGGCGACTGCGACACCGGTTCGGAAGCCGCGCACCGGCGACCCCGGCGGCGACCTCGACGCGCCGTGGCAGGTGATCGTCCTCAACGATGACCACAACACGTTCGACGGGGTCGCGTTCGCGCTCTCGTCCGTGCTTCCGGGCGTCGGCTTCGACCAGGGGATGAGCTTCGCGAGCCGGATCCACTCGAGTGGCCGCGCCGTCGTCTGGTCAGGGCACAAGGAGCAGGCCGAGCTCTACTGGGAGCAGCTCAAGGAGTGTGGCCTCACGATGGCGCCGCTCGACAGTCTGTAGCCCTGGTAGGTTCACGCGCGTGCTGCTGGGCATCACGACCGGAGGGAAGCTGGGGCTGGGGCTGCTGGCGGGCCTCTTCATCGCCTTCGCGCTGCTGTCGGCGTTCTACTTCCCTCGCCGCGATCCCGACTTCCCCGGCAACCGGCTCGGCCTCTTCGTGCTCGTGACCGCGGTGCTCTTCGTCGGCACGGTCGGCGGCGTCGTCTTCTTCGCGAAGGAGGAGGGCGAGCGCGGCGGCGAGGCTGCGGAGACGCAAGTGACCGAGACGGGTGAGGCGCCGACGACGACCGAGGTCGAGGCCCCCGAGGCGGAGGGCGACGCCGCCGCCGGCGAGGCCGTCTTCGCGTCGGCGGGCTGCGGCGGCTGCCACACGCTCGAGGCAGCGGGCACGTCCGGCAAAGTCGGCCCGAACCTCGACGAGGCGAAGCCCGACGCGGCGCTCGTGATCGAGCGGGTCACGAACGGTCGGGGCGCGATGCCCTCCTTCGAGGGGCAGCTCGACGAGACGCAGATCCAGAATGTCGCCGCGTACGTGGTCGACGCAACCTCGGGGTAGGGCTCCGGGAGATACCCTGTGTTCCGCCCGGAGAGGTGTCCGAGCGGCCGAAGGAGCGCGACTGGAAATCGCGTACGCGTCGAAAGGCGTGTCGCGGGTTCAAATCCCGCTCTCTCCGCTGGCTGGAGACGGGGCGGACGATCCGCCCCGTCTCCGAACGGCTGTTACGGGAGCGTCAGGAACCGGCCGAGAAACGCCCGTGCCTGCGGCGTGTCGACACGGTAGTTGACGTTGTTGGCGTTGCACTGGCCGTTGCCGCCACTCGTCACCGACAGGACGAGGAGCGTGCCGCGATCGAATTGCGGCGAGCCGGAGTCGCCGAAGCAGACCCCCGAGCCGGTGCCGATGCCGTGGCGATTCTGGTTGTAGTGGACCATCGCCTTGTGCAGGCCGGTGATGATCGATGTGCCGGAGCGGCGGACGCCGTCGAAGGCGAACTGTGTCGGTCCGGCGGGCTCCCAGATCGGGATCACGCCGTAACCGACGACGTCGACGATCCGGAACTGCAGCGCGCCGCTCGACTTGAGGGCGTCCAGGTGGCCGGCGGTCGGCAACTGCACGGCCTGAGTGCCGGCGGGAACGGAGCCGGCGGGTAGCAACAGGATGCCCAGATCGCGGAGGTCGCCGAGATCGTGGCCGAAACCAGGCATCTGGTGGTAGGAGCTGACCGTGATCTGGGACGAGACGCCGTCCCCGGCGTTCGGGTCGAAGGAGACGATCAGGTCGTTCGCCGGGATTCCGAGCCCGGCCGGCGGGAGGCAGTGCCCCGCCGTGAGGAACACGTCGTTGAGCCCGTTCGTCGAGCGCCCTGCGTACGAGCCGGAGCAGACGAGGCCGTCCGCGACGGCGACGTTCGTGCCCTGGAAGTCGTAGTACATCGCTCCGACGCTCGGATGGGCGAGGTCCGTCTGACCGCCCCAGACCGCGTGCGCCGCGGTCGGAAGCGCCACCGCAAGCGCGGCGGCGAGCATTGCGACACGTCTCATTGCGACCTCCTGGTCGATCGTGAAGTCGAACTCTGGTGGCGACTCTACGCCCGCGTCGAACGTGACTCAAGCCCGCTCACCAGGCGAGCAGGAACGCGAGCGCGGCGATCACCGTCGTCAACGCCGCGCCGCGCAGCGCTCCGAGCACGAGCGCCTCGGTTGCATACGCCGCTGCCGCGACGGGCAGCGGCGCACGAGGCTCGCGCTCGATGCAGACGAGCTCGGGGCGCTCGCGGACCGGACGGATGCGCCGCGGCGAGACCTCGAAGAGCGCGTCGGGATCGAGCGTCGGCAGGAGCGCGAGCGCACGCTCGCGCAGCTCGGGACAGACGAGTGCGAGCTCGGGGGAGATCGGGGCAACCGCGACGCCCATGCTCATGGTTTCGGCATTCGGGTGCTCAAACCTTGAGCGGCACTGCGCGTCACCGGAAAAAAGGAAGCGCCCGCTTCCTGTTGCCGCAGAAAACGGGCGCCGCAAGTGCCGGGGAAGTCAGGGGGAGGTCCGGCAATCGCATGGTCTCGCCGCCGGCCGCCGCGGTCATGCCTCCAAAGGGGGATTTCCCGGCCGGACCGTGCGATACCATGCCGTCCCCGGAGAAGTGGCCGAGTGGCTGAAGGCGGCGCCCTGCTAAGGCGTTACGTGGGTATAAACCTGCGTCGAGGGTTCGAATCCCTCCTTCTCCGCTGTGCTGTTTGCGCAGGTCGCGACCGGGGAGCGGATCCCGACCGCGCCAAGACCCCTGAACGGTCGGCCCGCCTCCCAGGATCAACCGAGCAGCAGCCGCAGCGCTCGAAAGCGCCAGTTGGAGCAGTAGCTAGGCTGTCCGGCGCTCGGAGAGGTGGCAGAGCGGTCGAATGCGGCGGTCTCGAAAACCGTTCGGCGTGTAAGCGTCGCGGGGGTTCAAATCCCTCCCTCTCCGCTCAACGCAGAAGGCCCGCGGGCGGCGGGCCTTCTCCGTTTCTCTCTCCAGCTATGCGAAAGACCGCGAGTCGGCACCGGGAAGCTGCGCCTGTCGCGGTCTTTCGAGACTCGGCGCGGTGGGCTGCGGCTTCCCACGTCGCTGAGCTTGATGACCAGTTCATCGTCTCCGGCCCGCCTCGGCCCGATCCCTCGTTCAAGTGAAGTAGCGCGGTCAACCCAGCCTGAGGGATGGCATCAAGCGGTGCCGGTCAACGAAGATGACGTATCTGGTTCGACGCCTTGGCGGCAGGGCGGCGAACCTCATGGAGGTGGGAGCTCGATCCCGGCGGCGGATCGTACCTTCCTCTTGGTGCAGATCGGGATCCGCGGAAGCGGATCCCGATCGCGCGAAGAACCCCTGAAGGGTTGCTTCGCTCCCGAAAGACGCGAAGGAGCTAGTCGTGGATGCGGGCGAGCAGGTGCTCGCGCTTGAGCACGCGGACGCGGTGGGAGGAGCGGGCGAGCCGCACCTCGAAGCCGGCGTCGCGCGGGAACAACACCTTGTCGCCCGGGTCGATCGACTCCACGTCCGGCCCCACGGCCGCGACGATCGCCTGGCGCACCTGTGCGCCCTCGTTGATGGGGACGATCAGGCCGCTCGCCGTCTCCGAGTCGTCCAGCGGCTCGACGACGATCCAGTCGTCCAGCGGCTCCAGCGTCACGTCTCTCGTGGTCTCCTCGAGCACGCGTTCAGTGTACGACGCCGGGGGACTGTCCCCACGGTCAGAGCCGGCCCGCCTCGATGATCCGGTCGAGGAACTGGCGCGTGCGCGGCTGCTCCGGCGCGCTGAAGATCCGCTCCGGCGGCCCCTGCTCGAGGATGACGCCGGCGTCGAGGAAGCAGACGCGGCCGGCGATATCGCGCGCGAAGCCCATCTCATGGGTCGCGATCAGCATCGTCATGCCGCCCTCGGCGAGCTCGCGGATCACGCGCAGCACCTCGGCGACGAGCTCGGGGTCGAGCGCGCTCGTCACCTCGTCGAGCAGCATCAGCTCGGGCCGCATCGCGAGCGCGCGGACGATCGCGACCCGCTGCTGCTGACCGCCGGAGAGCCGGTCCGGGTAGTCGTCGCGCTTGTCGGCGAGCCCGAAGCGGGCCAGCAGCTCGGTCGCCTGCTCGGCTGCCTCTCGCCGCGAGAGCCCCAGCGCCTTGCGCGGCGCGAGCGTCACGTTTTCGAGCACGCTCATGTGCGGGAAGAGGTTGTACGCCTGGAAGACGATCCCGATCCCGCGGCGGATCCGGTTGACGTCGACGCCGGGCGAGGTGATCTCCTCGCCGCCGACGACGATCCGACCCCGGTCGACCGGCTCGAGCAGGTTGACGCAGCGGAGCAGCGTCGACTTGCCTGAGCCGGAGGCGCCGATCAGGCAGACGACCTCGTGCTCGGCGACGTCGAGATCGATCCCGCGCAGCACCTCGTTCCTGCCGAAGCGCTTGTGCAACCCTTCGATCGTGACGGCGCTCATGCAGCACCCGCCAGGCGACGGCGCCGGTCGCGGGCGACGAGCCAATCGGTGAAGCGGGCGAGCGGGATCGTGATCGCGACGAACAGCGTCGCGGCAACGAGATAGTGGGTGAAGTTGAAGTCGGCCGACACCTCGATCTGCGCCTGCTTGAACGCCTCGACCGCGCCGACGATCCCGACGAGCGCGGTGTCCTTCTGGAGGCCGATGAAGTCGTTCAGGAGCGGCGGGATCACGCGCCGCACCGCCTGCGGCAGCACCACCGACGCAAGCGCCTGCCCACGCGTCAGCCCGAGTGAGCGAGCGGCCGCCTCCTGGCTCGGGTGCACCGACTCGATCCCGGCCCGGTAGACCTCGGAGACGTAGGCGGTGTAGATCAGGACGAGCGAGACGACGCCCCAGAACGTCGTCGAGGTCGGAATCCCGTCGATTGCGAGCGCCGGTGCTCCGAAGCCGAGCAGCGCGATTACGAGGATCGTCGGGACGCCGCGGAAGAAGTCGGCGTACGCGATCGCGAGCACGCGCACCGGAAAGAAGACGGGGCCGGGGAGGCTGCGCAGGACGGCGAGCGCGAGGGCGGTCACGAGGATGATCGCCTCGGCGATGCAGAAGATCTTCACGTTCAGCAGGAACGCCTTCGAGATCGCCGGGAAGGAGCGGCGGTACGCGTCCCAGTCGAAGAAGGCGGCCTTGACCTCGGGCCAGTTCGGTGCGTGCGTGACGCCGTAGACGAGGCCGAAGAGGACGACGGCCGTGGAGACGAGCGCGAGGGTGACGGCGCGTCCGGCGCCGCCACCCCCGAGGATCTTCGATTCGCGACTCAGCGGGCTATTTCAGAACCGGTGCGCCCGTGACCTTGGCGAGCCAGATCTGCTGGATCCGCTGCAGCACACCGGCGCGTTTCATGTTCGCGAGCGCGTTGTTGACGCAGGCGATCAGCGGGTTGCCTTTGCGGAACACCATTCCGAAGCGCTCCTGGCCCGAGGTCGCCTGGAACTGTCCGATGATCTTCCCGTTCGGCACCTGCACGGCCGTCACGTAGAACGCGGTCGGTAGGTCGACGACGAGGCCGTCGATCTGGCCGATCCTCAACGCCTGCACGGCTCCGTCGTTCGTGTCGTAGACGGCGACGGACGGGCCGGGCTTGATCGTGCGAACGATGTACTGATAGCTGGTCGTGCCGAGCTGGGCGCCGAGCTTGTAGCGCCGCAGCCCGTTGATCGAGCGGACTGATGAGATCGGCTTGCCCTTGAGACCGACGATCGACTGGTTGACGTTGTAATAGCCGGCGCTGAAGCCGACGACCTTCGCTCGCTGCGGCGAGTACGAGATCTGGTTGATCGCGACGTCGAACGCCTTCCGCCCCGGTGCGATCGTCTTGTTGAAGGGGGTGTAGACCCAGACGACCTCGTCCTTCGCGAAGCCGAGCCGCTTCGCGACGGCGTAGGCGACCGCGGGCTCGAAGCCCTGGCCCTTCGCGGGGTCGTTGATCTTCCAGGGTCGTCCCTTCGTCTCGCCGCCGGCGAACCACGGCGGGTAGGCCGGATTGTCCGTGCCGATCGAGAGCTGCCCGTCCTTCACGAGCTGCAGGTTGGCTTTGGAGCAGCTCGCCGACGCGGCGGCCGCAACCTCGCCTCGACCTCCCACAGCGGCCGCGGCGATCGCGAGTGCGACCACGACGATCGGAATCAGAACTTTGCGCATGCCCTCTCTCCTCTGCGTGTCCCGGTTTGCACGAGCGGCCTCGAACGTACCACGCAGGGGTACGGTTCCCGCAATGGCGTCCCCGTTCGTCGAGCTCGAGATCGGCAGTCGCGTCGTCAAGGTGACGAACCCGCAAAAGGTGCTCTTCCCGGCGCGGCAGGAGACCAAGCTCGACCTGGTCGAGTACTACCTCTCGGTCGGCGAGGGGATCGTGCGCGCGCTCTACGAGCGGCCGACGCAGCTGCGTCGCTTCCCGGACGGCGTCGAGGGCGAGATGATCTACCAGAAGCGCGTGCCCGAGAAGCGGCCGGAGTGGGTCGAGGCGGCGCGGGTGACGTTCCCGTCGGGCCGGCACGCGGACGAGCTCTGCGTCACCGAGATCGCGCAGGTCGCGTGGGCGGCGAATCTCGCGGTCGTCGACTTCCACCCCTGGCCGTCGCGGCGCGCGGACGTCGACCGGCCGGACGAGCTGCGGATCGACATCGACCCGCAGCCGGGCACCGACTTCGGCGACGCCAAGCGGGTTGCCGGCGTGGTGCGGGAGACGCTCGCCGAGATGGGCTGGACGGGCTGGCCGAAGACCTCCGGGAACCGGGGCATCCACGTCGCCTGCCGGATCGAGCCGAAGTGGGAGTTTCCGGTCGTGCGCCGCTGCGCGCTGGCGTTCGCGCGCGAGATCGAGCGGCGGCTGCCGACGCAGGTCACGACCGCCTGGTGGAAGGAGGAGCGCGGCAAGCGCGTCTTCATCGACTACAACCAGAACGCGCGCGACCGGACGATCGCGTCCGCGTACTCGGTGCGCGGCCGGCCGGACGCGACGGTCTCTGCGCCGGTCACCTGGGACGAGTTGCCCGACGTCCAGACCGAGGAGTTCACGCTCGCGTCGATGCCGAAGCGCTTCGCATCCCTGGGCGACGTCCAGGCCGGGATCGACGAGGCGGTCTGCGACCTGAACGTC
>JBDSOJ010000113.1:0-6675 GCA_039914895.1 Gaiellaceae bacterium | reverse complement strand
TGACCGCGTGGCCGCCGAACTGGTTTCGCAGCGCGGCCTGCACCTTGGCGGAGAAGTCGATCTCGCGCCGCGAGGCGAAGCGGGAGTAGAGCGCGGACGTGATCGCCGGCAACGGCACCGCGTGGTCGATCGCGGCGTTGATCGTCCAGCGCCCCTCGCCCGAGTCTTCGACGTATGGCGCGATGTCGTCGAGCCCGTCGCCGTGCTGCACGAGTGCCTCGTGCAAGAGCTCCAGCAGCCAAGACCGGACGACGGATCCGTAGCGCCAGATTCCCGCGATCTCGGAGAGGTCGAGCGTGAACTCGCACTGGTTCATCAGCTCGAAGCCCTCGGCGTAAGCCTGCATCAGCCCGTACTCGATCCCGTTGTGGACCATCTTCGTGAAGTGGCCCGCGCCACACGAGCCGACGTGCGCCCAGCCGTTCTCGGGCGCGAGCGACTGGAAGATCGGCCGCAGCCGTTTCACCGGCGCCTTGTCGCCGCCGGCCATCAGGCAGAAGCCGACCTCGAGGCCCCAGATCCCGCCCGAGACACCGACGTCGACGAACGCGACCTTCCTCTTCTTCGCCGTGGCGTAGCGGCGCTGCGAGTCGCGGTAGTTCGAGTTGCCGCCGTCGACGATCGTGTCGCCCGGCTCGAGGATCTCGAGCAGCTTCTCGAACGTGTCCTCGGTGATCTTCCCGGCCGGCACCATCAGCCAGACATGCCGCGGCGCGTCGAGTTGCTTCGCCAGGGCGCGCAGAGTCTTCGCCGTCGAGGCGACGTTCGGGTCGTACGTCTTCAGCTCGTGGCCGTCCTGCTCGAGCCGCTTTGTCATCCCGGCGCCCATCCGGCCGAGGCCCACCATTCCTAGCTGCATTTACAGATCCTCCAGTCGGATGCGCACGACATGACGCCCACGTTCCTCGAGCGCGGCGAAGTCGCCGGCTGCCTGCGAGCGGATCAGCCGGCCGAAACCGAAATCGCGGCCGGGAATCGCAAGCTCGTCCCCGGTCTCGTCCACGACCTGGACGAAAAGACCTGTGTCCGGGCCGCCCTTGTGCAGCTGGCCGGTCGAGTGCAGGTAGCGCGGCCCGAGGCCGTGCGTGACCACACAGCCGGTTCCGTGCGCGCGCTCGATGAGCGGCGCCAGCTTGTCCTCGCGCGCCGGGTCGATAAACGCCTGGATGCAGACGTAGTCGCGGCCAGCCTGCGCCTGCGCGAGCAGCTCGTCGAGCGATCCGCGCGGATCGACGTCGGGCTCGCCGGCTGCCAGCACCTCATTCGTCTTGTCCTTCGCCGCCTGCACGTCCGGTTGGTCGAACGGGTTGATCCCGAGCACGTGGCCCGCGACCGCGGTCGCGAACTCCCAGCGGTAGAGCTCGCCGGCGAGGTCGTACGGGTCGACGAGGTCGAGCTCGGCGCGCTGGCGGTCCGGTCCGTCCGGCGACTCGCCCGGTGCCGGGATCAGCGCTTTGCCCTGCTTGCCGGTCGACTCCGCCAGCAGCTGCTCCGCCCAGAGTCCGAATCCGGTCGGAGACGCGTCGATGCAGACCTTGTCGCGCCCAGCCTGCCAGCCCTCGCCGAGCTGGAGACCGAGGTCGAGCCCGGGGTTCGCCTCGGGATTGCCGTCCTCGCCCTGGCAGGCGACGACCATGGTCGCGGCCACCTCGAGAAAGTGTGCGAGGTCGACGCCCATCAGCGCCGCGGGCACGAGCCCGAACATCGAGAGCGCCGAGTAGCGGCCGCCGATCTCGGGCTCGCCCGGGAAGACAGCGCGGAATCCGCGCTCGTGCGCCAGCACATCGAGCTCCGAACCCGGGTCCGTGATCGCCGCGAACTGCAACCCGCGTCCGCCGGTGCGCTCCCAGAAGTAATCCAGCTGCGAGCGCGTCTCGATCGTCGCGCCCGACTTCGAGGAGGCGAGGAAGAGCGTCTGCTCGAGGTCGACGTCCCGCTCGAGCCGGCGGATCGCGTCGGGATGGGTCGTGTCGAGGACGTGGAACGACTCGACGTTGAACGTGCGACGCAGCACCTCGGGGGCGAGCGAGGAGCCACCCATGCCGAGGAGGACGCAGTCGTGGAACTGCTCGGTCGCGGTCTCGGAGAAGGCGTTCAGCTCATCGACGTGAAGCCGCATCCGCGCGACCACGTCGAACCAGCCGAGCCAGCGATCCTCACCGGAATCGGTCCAGAGCGAGCCGTCGTAGTTCCAGATTCGCTCGACTATCGAGCCTGACGTCACGCCGCCGCGAGCTCGGCTCGCTTGGCGCGGATCCCGTCGAGCAGCTCCTCGAACGAGTCGGCGAACTTCTGCACGCCCTCGGCCTCGAGCGTCGCGACGACGTCGTCGTAGTCGACACCCACCTCTGCGAGGCGCTCGAGCAGCTTGCGGGCCTCGGCGACGCCCTCCGTGATCGTCTCCGCGACCTTGCCGTGATCCTGGAAGGCGGCCACCGTCTCGGCCGGCATCGTGTTCACCGTCTCCGCCCCGATCAGCTCCTCGACGTACATCACGTCTCTGTACTCGGGGTTCTTGGTCGAGGTCGACGCCCAGAGGCAGCGCTGCGTGGTCGCGCCCTTGGCGGCGAGAAACTCCCAGCGCGGGCCTGCGAACGCCTCCTGCCAATGCCGGTAGGCGAGCTTGGCGTTCGCGATCGCGAGCTTGCCCTGCAGCCGGGTCGCCTGGCCGCCGATCTCCTCGAGCCGTCTGTCGGCCTCCGAGTCGACGCGCGAGACGAAGAAGCTCGCGACCGACGCGACCGGTGCCGGGTCGCCGCCGCCGGCGACGAGCCGCTCGAGCCCGCGGATGTAGGCCTCGGCGACCGCCGCGTAGCGTTCGAGCGAGAAGATCAGCGTCACGTTGATCGATCTGCCCTTCGCGATGCAGTCCTCGATCGCAGCGAGGCCGGGCACCGTGGCCGGGATCTTCACGAACACGTTCGGCCGATCGACCTCCTCGTGCAGCCTGATCGCCTGCTCGAACGTCGCCTCGCGGTCGTAGGCGAGTGTCGGGTCGACCTCGATCGAGACGTAGCCGTCGACGCCCTCCGTGCGCTCCCACACCGGCTTGAACAGGTCGCAGGCGCGGCGAATGTCCTCCATCGCGAGCTGGAGGAAGATCTCGGTCGGATCGTCCTCGGTCGTCATCAGCTCGCCGAGCTGCTCGTCGTACCAGTCGCCCGTCGAGAGCGCCTTCTGGAAGATCGTCGGGTTCGAGGTGACGCCGACGATCGCGTCGTCCTCCAGCAGCCGGGCGAGCTCCCCCGTCTCCAGCAGCTCCCGCGAGACGGAGTCGATCCAGGGGCTGACACCCTCCCCGTACAGCTCATGCAGTCGTGACGTGGCCATCCTTCATCTCCTTCTCCATCGCTGCGACTTTCCTCAACCGCTCCACGTAGCGCTCGCCGCCGTCGAAGCGCGCGCCGAGAAAGGCGCGCACGAGGTCGACCGCGAGCTCGGCTCCGACCACCTCGGACCCGAGGCAGAGCACATTCATGTCGTCGTGCTCGACGCCCTGGTGGGCCGAGTAGACGTCGTGGCAGATCGCGGCGCGGATCCCGGCCATCTTGCAGGCGGCGATCGAGGCGCCGACGCCCGAGCCACAGACGAGGATCCCGCGCTCGGCGTCGCCGCCGAGGATCGCCTCGCCGAGCTCGCGTGCCTTGTCCGGGTAGTCGATCCGCTTCGCGTCGTTGTCGGTGCCGAGGTCGACGATCTCGTGCCGAAGCGCGTCGAGCTCCTCGAGCACGCGCTCGCGCAGCTTCACGCCGCGGTGATCGAACGCGACCGCGACGTTCACGATCGAACTTCGTGTTGATTCAACACAAGCTCAGCCGACCCGCTCGAGTAGGGCGACGGCGCGCGTGGCGATGTTCTCCGGCGTGAAGCCGAGGTTGCGCAGCACCTCGTCCCCTGGCGCGGACGCACCGAAGCGGTCGATCGCGACAGACGCGCCTGCGTCGCCGACCCAGCGCTCCCAGCCGTGTGAGATCCCCGCCTCGATCGACAACCGCGCGCGCACGTCCGGCGGGATCACTTCGTCGCGGTAGTCCTGCGGCTGCTCCGCGAAGAGCTCCCAGCAGGGCATCGAGACGACCCGGACGTTCATGTCCATCGACTGCGCCGCCTCGTAGGCGATGCCGACCTCAGAGCCGGTCGCGAGCAGGACGATGTCGGGCGTGCCGTCGCCCGACTGCCAGAGTGCGTACGCGCCGCGGAGCGCGTCCTCGGCCGGCGCGACCTCGGTGCGGTCGAGCGTCGGCAGCTTCTGGCGCGAGAGGGCGAGCGCGACCGGGCCACCCTCGCGCTCGAGCGCGATCCGCCACGCCATCGAGGTCTCGTTCGCGTCGCCAGGCCGGACGTACCAGAGGTTCGGGATCGCCCGGAGCGCCATGTGGTGCTCGACGGTTTGGTGCGTGGGGCCGTCCTCGCCGACACCGACGGAGTCGTGCGTCCAGACCCACAGCGACTGCATGCGCCCGAGCGCCGAGAGCCGCACGGCCGGCCGCATGTAGTCGGAAAAGATCAGGAAGGTCGCGCCGTAGGGCTTCAGCATCCCCTGCGTCAGCCCGATCCCGTTCACGATCGAGCCCATCGCGTGCTCGCGGATCCCGAACGGAATGTTCCGGCCCGCATGCTCCCTCGAGAAGAGACCGGCGCCCTCGAACTCGGTCTTCGTCGACTCGACGAGATCGGCGGCGCCGCCCACCATTGTCGGCGTGAACGGCTTCAGCGCCTGCATCACCTGCCGGCCGGCATCGCGGCTCGCGACCGCCTCGCCGGCCGGGAACTCGGGCAGCGCCTCGATCCAGCCGGGACGCGGCTTCCCGGTTCGGTCGGCGTCCCATTCCTCCCGCAGCCTTGGGAACGTCTCCGACCAGCGCTCGAGCTCGCGTTGCCATTCGCGCTGCCACTCGATCCCCTGCGGGCGCATGTCCATGTGCTCATAGACCTCGGGCGCGACGTCAAAGTGCTTGTCGGGGTCAAGTCCGAGCGCCTTCTTCGTCGCCGCGACCTCCTCTTCGCCGAGCGGAGAACCATGCGACTTGGCCGTGTCGATCGCCTTCGGCGCGCCGTAGGCGATGTGGCTGCGGACGATGATCAGCGACGGGCGCTCGGTCTCGGCCTGCGCCGCCCGGATCGCGCGCTCGATCGCGGCGACGTCCTCGGAGTCGGCGATCGCCTGGACGTGCCAGCCCTGCGCCTCGAAGCGCTTCGCCTTGTCCTCGGTCGTGAAGGTGAGCGACGTCGTGCCGTCGATCGTGATGTGGTTGTCGTCGTAGAAGTAGACGAGCCGGCCGAGACCGAGGTGGCCGGCGATCGACGCGGACTCGTAGGTGACGCCCTCCATCAGGTCGCCGTCGGAGCAGATCGCGTAGACGAAGCGCTCGACGAGCTCGTGGTGGGGCCGGTTGTAGCGCTCGGCGAGGAAACGGTCTGCGATCGCGAAGCCGACGCCGTTCGCGAAGCCCTGACCGAGCGGGCCGGTGGTCGTCTCGACGCCGTCGGTGACGAAGTGCTCCGGATGCCCGGGCGTCTTCGACTCCCACTGGCGGAAGCGCTTCAGCTCCTCGAGCGAGAGGTTGTAGCCGGTCAGGTGCAGCGCGGCGTACTGGAGCACGGCCGCGTGGCCGGCGGAGAGGATGAAGCGGTCGCGGTTCGGCCAGTCCGGGTCGGTCGGGTTGTGCCGCAGCACGCTGGTATAGAGGACGTACGCCAGCGGCGCCAGCGCCATCGCCGTGCCGGGATGCCCCGCATTCGCCTTCTGCACCGCGTCCATCGCGAGCGCGCGGATCGTGTCGATCGAGAGCTTCTGCATCTTCGCGTCGGCAGCCACCTGCCGAGGATAACCGCCCACTACCCTTAGGGCGTGGCGGTTCTGATCGCATCCGCGCTCCGGAAGGAGCTTTCCGGCGAGCCGCTCTTCGACGGCGTCTCGTTCAAGGTCGAGCGCCGTGACCGGCTCGCGCTGGCCGGCCCGAACGGCGCCGGCAAGACGACCCTGCTGCGCGCGCTGATCGGGGAGACCGAGCTTGCCGGCGGCGAGCTCGCCTGGGAGAAGGGCGCGCGCGTCGCGCTGCACGACCAGCGGCCGCCGCGGCTCGGCGGGTTCACGCTGCGCGAGTACACGCTCTCCGGCGCCGCCGACCTGATCGGGGCCGAGCGCGAGCTACGGCGCCTGGAGGAGGCGATGGCCGGCGGCGATCACGCCCCGGAGACGCTCCACCGCTACGGCGAGGCGCAAGCCCGGCTCGAGCACGCAGGCGGCTACGGCTGGCGCGACCATGCCACCGCCGTCCTGCGCGGGCTCGGCTTCCGCGACGCAGACCTCGACCGCGGCCTCGAGACCTTCTCGGGCGGCGAGCTGACCCGCGCCTCGCTCGCACGCGCACTCTCGGGCGGCCCCGACCTGCTCCTGCTCGACGAGCCGACAAACCACCTCGACATGGAGTCGATGGAGTGGCTCGAGCAGGAGCTCTCGACGATCGACGCGGCTGTCATCCTCGTCGCGCACGACCGCTGGTTCCTGGAGTCGGTCGGGACGGCCGTGCTCGAGCTCGAGGGCGGCAAGTCGACCTACTTCCCCGGCAAGTGGCACGTCTGGCGGCAGGAAAAGGCGGCGCGGCTCGCGATGCAGGCTCGCTTCGCCGAGCGCCAGGCCGAGGACATCGAGCGGCTCGAGCGCTTCGTCTC
>JBDSOJ010000111.1:0-3100 GCA_039914895.1 Gaiellaceae bacterium | reverse complement strand
CTCGTCAAGCGCCTGCCGGTGATGATCACGCCGAGCTGGGTCTCGACGCCGACGCAGCCGATCGCGCTCGACGACGTCGGCCGCTACCTGGCCGGCGTCTGCGGCAACGATGCGGCGTACGGCGAGGGCTTCGACGTCGGCGGGCCGGAGGTGATGACCTACCGGCAGATGATCGAGCGGATCGCGCGGCTGCTCGGACGGAAGCCGCTGATCGTCGAGGTCGCGGTGCTGACGCCGTACCTCTCCGCTCTTTGGCTCAACCTCGTCACGCCCGTCAACGCGTCGGTCGCGCGGCCGTTGATCGAGGGCCTGCGCAACCCAACGATCGCACGCGAGGAGCGGATCCGCGAGCTGCTGCCGCTCGAGCTCACCCCGTTCGACGAGGCTGCGCGCCGGGCGTTGGCCTGAGCTGCGCGACCACGTTCGCGGCGCGGTAGTCGAAGATCCCTTCGACCCAGCCACGGACGATCAGGCGCCGGACGAGCCCGCCGAGCGGGCCGAGGAAGAGGCGGTAGCGGACGTGGTCGTAGATCTCCGTGCCGCCCTCGACCGGCGCCAGGCGGTGCGTGTGCTCCCAGAGCCGGAACGGGCCGCGCCGCTGCACGTCGACGAACCCGCGCGGCGGATTCCAGGCGACGATCTCGGTGCGCCAGCGGATCGGCAGCCCGAAGAGGCTGAGCCGGTAGCGAAGTCGCGCGCCGACGCCGAGCTCGTCCGGCGCCTCGGCGATCCGAAAGCGCAGCCAGGGCGGCGTGATCCGCTCGAGGTTGCGGGCGTCGGAGAAGAACTCGAACGCCTCCTCGATCGGCACCGGCACGACCTGCGTCCGCTCGAGCACGTGGTCGCACCGTGATGCTATGATGCGTCCATACCGAAGATCCGGACGACGCTGACGATCGAGGAGGAAGTCCTCACTGCCGTCAAGGTACGTGCTGCGCGTACGGGCATGGGCGACAGCGAGGTGATCGAGGCGGCGTTGCGCCGTGAGTTGGGCCTCGATCTGCTCGAGCGGCTCTGGCGAGGCAGCAGTCTCTCCGAGGCCGAGGCCGTGACGCTCGGCGTCGAGGCCCAGCACGAGACGCGTCCGCCCCGCTGAGTGCGAGCCGTTCTCGACCCGAACATCCTGATCTCGGCGCTGCTTTCGCGGAGCGGTGCCCCGGGTGAGCTCATCGCCCGGTGGCTCGCGGGCGGGTTCGAACTCGTTCTGTCTGAGCTGTTGCTCGACGAGTTGGCGCGCGCGCTCGCCTATCCGAAGTTACGTGCCCGTGTCGCCGCGTCGGACGCCGACGAATTCGTCGAGCTGCTGCGCGCCACCGGCGCCGTCGCAGCCGACCCGCCGAAGCCGGCGCGCCGCTCCAGCGACCGAGGCGACGACTATCTGTTGGCCCTCGCGGAGTCGAAGCGAGCGATCCTCGTCTCGGGCGACCGCCACCTGCTCGAGCTCGCCGATCGCTTCCCGGTGCAGACCGCGCTGGGCTTCCTCGACTCGCTGGTTGCGTAGCGGCCCGTCGATCAGGACACGTCAGCGCTGATCCTGCGCCCACGCCGCGAGCAGGCCGCGGTAGTGGGCGACGAAGTGCTCGCGCTCGTGGTTTGGGAACGTCGCCGTCACAGTCTCCACGAGCAGGCGGTCGAAGTCGGGGCCCTCGACCCAGTCGACGAGAATCTCGTCGAGGTGCGGGAGCTTCGTCAAGACGAACTCCTCGTATTCGGGCACCTGGAAATAGGCGTCGGCCAGCTTCCGGTACCCGGCCAGCTTCTCCTCATAGGCCAGGTCGTCGCGGTCGCCGATCTCGAAGTAGTCCCGCGTCGACTGGTTGATCCGCATCCGCCTTCCGGTCGCCGAGCAGAACGCCGTCCAGCGGACGAGCGCGCGGATCGCCCACGGGAAGTAGTAGTGCAGGCTCGTCAGCGCGACGTCCGGCGACGCGTTGGCGTAGTCGATCGGCGAGGCGACGCCGTTTTTCACGATCGTCTCGCAGGAGTTGAACTCCCAGCGGAAGAACGCGTTCACGAGCCGGCTGATCGTCACCACCTCCTCGCCCGTCTCGGGTGAGAGGAAGTCGTGATCGACCTGGTAGCGGTCGTGCATCGGCCGGTCGGGCTCGAAGTGCATCACCATCGTCTCGGCTCCGATCGAGAGGCTGCGCGCGAACACGTCGAAGTCCTCGACAGACGACTGGAGGTGCATCAGCCGCTCGCCGGAGCTGTCGTAGACGGCGTGCAGCTCGGTGGCGTCGCGGATGCGCGTGACGCCGACCCACTGGCCGCCGTCGAACGGCTTCATGTAGAGCGGGTAGCCGACGCGGCCGGCGATCTCCTCCAAGTCGAAGGGGAGGTTATAGCGCTCCGCGGTGGGCTGGAAGCGCTCATTCGCGGGCGGGTTCTTGTGCGGGATCAGCCACGTCTCCGGCACGTTCAGGCCGAGCCGCATCATCGCGCAGTAGGCCGCGTGCTTCTCCATCGCCTGGAACGTGAACGGGTTGTTGAGCAGGTAGACGTCGTCCATCAGCGCCACCTTCTTCAGCCACTCGCGCGGCACCGTGTACCACCAGCCAAGCCGGTCGATCACGAGCGAGTAGCGCGGCTGCGAGCGCAGGTCGAACGGCTCGTTCATGATCCGCTCGCTCGTCAGCTCGTGGGTTTCGCCTGCGTGCTCGATCGGGCCGACCTCCGCGAGCAGGTGCTCGAACGCGCGCGGCCAGTCCTCCTCGGTGCCGAGCAGGAGGCCGACCAGATGGGAACGCGTGGTCACAGGAAGCGGGGGAGATGATGGGCGATCTGGGCGCGCCACGCCGGCCAGTCGTGCGGCGAGTCGTGCCCCCAGAGATCGAGCTCGTGACGGATCCCCTTCTCGCCGAGGAGGCCCGCGAAGCCGCGTGTGCTCTCGAGCGCGCCGGTCGTGTCCTCCCACTCGCCCTGGCCCGCGATCAGGACCAGGTTGACCTGGCCACGGAGCCAGTCGAAGTGACGGTCGTCGAGGTGCCGGACGTAGTCGGTCGGATTGTTGAAGTAGACGGCATCACCGCGCTCGCCCCCCGCCACGACCGAGACGTCGTAGACGCCGCTCTGGCAGATCGCGAGCGGGAAGAGCTGCGCG
>JBDSOJ010000098.1:0-4899 GCA_039914895.1 Gaiellaceae bacterium | reverse complement strand
GCTCGCGACCATCTCCGGATTGTGTCCTACCCGAACGTAAATGCGTATGCAGCGACGCCCGGCGTGAAGCGCAGCTCGAGCAGGTGGTCGGCGATGCGCGGCCGCTCGACCAGCGTGTAAAGGCGGTCGCCGCGCACCTGCAGCGTCCGCTCCCGCCTGCCGTCGACGAGCACCTCGACCGTTCCCTTGCCCGTGAGCACTAGGAAGACGTCGCCGGCTCGGTACTGCAGCCGCAGGCCGGCGCTGAGACCGGCCACCGCGCGCTCGTCCTGCACCGTCCAGACGCCGCCGAAGGCGAGCTCGTTGTCGAGCAGGCCGCGCGGGAACGTGTACGCGTGCGGCTTGTCCCGGACGATCGGATCGCCACCGTTCCGGTCGAAACGCGCGGAGCCGAGGTAGCTCTCGGGCGTCACCTGACCGTGCGGGCTCTCGTCTGCGAGCCCCGACGCAGCGGGGGCATCGCCGCCGAGGAGCGTGCGGATCGCCTCCTCCGTCTCGGCATAGTCGCCCTCGCCGAAGTGGAAGTAGCGGACGTGCCCGTTCCTGTCGATCAGGTACTTGGCCGGCCAGTACTGGTTGCGCCAGGCGCCCCAGGTGGCGAAGTCGTTGTCGAGCGCGACCGGGTAGCGCAGGCCGAGCTCGCGGACGTTGTCGCGGACGTTCGACTCCACCCGCTCGAACGCGAACTCGGGCGAGTGGACGCCGACGATCGTCAGCCCGGCCTCGCGGTAGCGCTGATCCCAGGCGCGGATGTGCGGCAGCGTCCGGAGGCAGTTGATGCACGAGTACGTCCAGAAGTCGATCAGGACGACGCGCCCGCGTAGCCCCGTGAGCGTGAGCGGCTCCGTGTTCAACCAGCGCGCGATCCCGCGGAACTCGGGCGCCGGCCCGTAGTTCTCCAGCGCCGCTCCTTCCCCGCCGGTGGCCACGGGCGCCTCCGGATCGCGGCCGCCCGTGAGATCGCGCAACTCGCGCCGCGCTGGGCCAGAGCGCTCGAAGCGCTCCTGCAGCGACTCGGTGTAGCCGGGTAGCGCGGTCTGCAGCTCCCGGTCGACGCCGAAGGCGATCGCAAGCGCGGCCGCGCCGACGAGGACGCCGGAGACCCGCCGCACCGTCTCCGCGTTCGCGCGGAGCGCGCGGGAGACACGCACACCCGCAAAGGCGATCGCGAGCATCGGAACGGCCGCTCCGACTGCGTAGGCGAGCGTCAGCAGGACGCTGTCGAAGCCGACGTCGCGGCGGGCTGCGATCACGGTCACCGCCGCGAGCACCGGCCCTGCGCACGGGACGAACACGAGGCCGAGACTCGCGCCGAGCAGGAAGCCGCCGCCCCGGTCGCCGCCGCTACGCCGTGTCAGGAGCTGCAACGGCCGCGCGAGCCACTCGGCGACCTGCGGCACGAGCAGCGAGATCGCGACCAGGAAGAGCAGCGCGATCGCGAGGTTCCGCAGCAGGTCGTCGGGGAGGCCGAGCAGGTCGAGCAGCCAGGCCGCGAAAAGCGTGAAGACGGTGAAGCTGAGCACGATGCCCGCGACGATCGCGAGCGGCCGACGGCCGGTGGCGCCCCCCGCGAGCACGATCGGAAGGACGGGCAGCACGCACGGCGAGAGTGCCGTGACGATGCCCGCGACGAAGCCGATCGCAAGCAGCAACAGCATGTGCAGACGGTAGCTGGGGCCGTCTTACGAGGGTGTTACGGGATCCGAGGGAACGGCGCCGCCCTCCGAGGCGGCTGCCGGCTTGCGCCGTCGCCGCCGTCGTTTCGCCTTCGGCTTGCCGTCCGGGCCTTCGGCGGGTGAGCCGCCGTTCGAGGCGGGACCCGCGGCCACGAGCTGAGACTGGGACTCACCCGGCTTCTTCTTCCGTTTGCGTCGCCTCGACTTCCGCGAGGGCGCCTTCGGCGCGGGCAGGTTGCCGGCGAGCGCGTTCGCGATCTCCGTGATCTCGGCCAGCTCCTCGCGAGCCCGATCGAGCGCGTTGTTGGCGCGCGGCGTGTAACCCTCGGAGGAGGCCAGGAGCGCCGCGCCGACGTCGAGCGGCAGGGCCTTCGCCACCTGGACGAGCTTCCCCACGTTCTCCTCGTGCCTGTGGCCGCGCGAGTTGGCGACGGCGCCGAGCAGTCGCTTCGCCTCGGGGAACTCGGAGCTTGCGCGCCGGTCCTGCACCTTCCGCGTCGTCTTCGCCAGCTTCCACGTCCACCGCTGAAGGATCTGATCAGGCGCATTCGCCTTCCCCTCGCCGATCGCGCGCAGCAGGATCCGGGCGCCGGCGGCTCGGTCCTTCTCCCACGGTGGCGCCTGCCCGACGAGGGTGACGAGGTCGTCGAAGTCGGCCCGCTCGATCGTCATCGAGACGCGATCCTGAAGCGCCGTCATCCGCAGCCGGCGATTCGGGTTCTCGGCGGCGCAGACGGAGAGGAAGGTCTCGAGCGCGACCTTGGACGCGTGACTTTCGGCAAACTTCTTCGCGAAGTCGGCACGCTGGTCGAAGCGGAGCTGGCGTCCGGCGATCGTGGCCCAGTAGCGCTGCTCGTCCTCGTCGAGATACTTGGGGTCGATTCGCTGCCATTCCCGCTGGATCACGGCGAGTCGGCGCGCGACGTCCGCGGTGACCGGGACGAGCCACGTCGCCGGCGAGAGGCGGCGGCGCGCCCTGCGCTGGACACGCCGGCGCGGAGCCGGCGTGACGCGGGCGCCCTCGCGGTAGAAGTCGGCTTCGAGCAGCGAGTGGAGTGAGACGACGCGGTCGTTGTGGGTGGCCGACTTGGGCGTGAAGTCGACGACGATGCCGGCCTCCTTGCGCGGGTGTGTCCGCATGATCCGGCCGATCCGCTGCTGGTAAACGCGCTTCGACGCCGTCGGCGCGAGGTGCATGCAGACGGTCGCGCGCGGCGAGTTCCAGCCCTCGGCGAGCAGCATCGCGTTGATCAGGACGTTGATGTCGCCGCGCTCGTAGGCGGCGAGCGTCTCGGCGAGCTTCACCGGCGGCGTCCGGCCCGAGACCGCCTCCGCCTTCAGCCCGGCCGCGCGGAATTCCTGCGCGAGGTTGTAGGCGTGATCGACGCCGGCGGCGTAGACGATCCCCGGCGTCGTGTCGAAGCGCTCGCGATAGAGGCTCGCGGCGGCCTGGTTCAGCGCCTGGTGGTCGAGGGCGGCGGCGAGCGCGCCCTCCTCGAAGTCGCCGCCGACGATCGGCACCGAGTTGATCGCGGCCGCGGGCGGGACGCGCAGGCAGCGGAGCGGCGCAATCAGGCCACGGCGCGCCGCGTCGGTCAACGGCAGGTCGTCCACCGAGGCCGGGAAGACGTCGGAGACCTGCTTCGCGATCAGCTGCTCGGTCGCGGTCATGCCGATGTAGAGCGGCTCCGAGAGGCTGCGGATCGCCGCGCTCGTCTTCTCCCCGAGCGCGGTGTGTGCTTCGTCGCAGATCACGAGCTGGTACGCCTCGCGTGAGACGGAGTCGGCATGGCGCGCGAACCAGGCGTACGTCTGAATTGTGATCGGGTCGGGCCGCGGCGAGGTCTGTCCGTTCTCGATCGCGTCGACGAAACGGTCGCCGTAACCCTCCGTGGTCAGGTCGCGCTGGAACTGGGTGACGAGCAGGCGACGGTGCGTGAGGATCAGGATCCCGAGCGACCGTGCCGCCTCGACGAACCCTGCGGCTGCGATCGTCTTGCCGGAGGCGGTCGGATGGCGGAAGCGATAGCGGCGCACGGCGCCCGGGTCCTCGCCCGCGAACTCCGGTTCGTCGTCGGCCTCGGCATCCTCGTCCGCCGGCTCGAGCTCGTCGTCCTCCTCGCTTTCGAGCTCCGGCTCGGCGTACCCGTTCCCGTTCAGATCCTCGGCCCGGCGCTGGTTCGCGGCGATCAGCTCGGTCAGCATCCCGGCGAGCGCGTCGATCTGGTGCTTGCGGAGCTCGGTGCCGGCGGCGGTCGCGGGAGGTTTCGAGGAGAGCACGCGCTCGAGCCCGAGCAGGAGGCCGAACCGCACCTTCCAGCGCGAGGACGGCGTGCGGCTCCCGCTCTCGAGCTCCGCGAGCGCATCGTCGAGCGCGGCGCGGCGGGCGGTTCCGGGGGCAAGAGCCTCGGCCGGATCCTCGCCGGGGTAGAGGAAGGGCTCGCCTGCCCATTCCTGCGCACGGAGCGCGTCGGCGTTCAAGCCGGTGGACGCGTCCGACGTGAGTGTCGGGTTCAGTATCGCTTCTGACATAGGCGCAGCACGCCGATCGGATGCTGCTTCTCCTCGAGGATCGCGCGCTCCTCGGCCAGTCAGGGAGGAACAGCGCTGGACGGAGCATATCGGAAATGTGCGGCGGTCAGGCTGGGCTCGCGCCCCTCTAGCAGGTGAAGAGCGAGTCGGACAAGATCGTCCCGACGAGGACGTACGCGAGCACGGGCGACAGCGCGACGGCGATGCGTGCGGCGATCAGCGGCCCTCGACGTCCAGGGCGACGGCGCACCAGAAAGGGAAGGGCGATCAGTGCCACGACCGGAGCGCCGAAGCTGCCGTCGAGCACGAGGCTGTCTGCGACGGCGCCGTGGCTCCAGACGAGCCCGGTCGGCCTCGGATCGCAGTATCCGTCGGTGGCCCCTCCAGACGAGGAGCGCGACCACCTGGAGCGCCCCCGCTGCGAGCGCGAAGAAGATCGCGAGCGCGACGCCCCGTCAACGTCGGGGCGTCGTCGTCGCCGACAGCCTCTGCGCTCGCGTGCACACCGGGGATCATGCCCGGAGCATCGGCCTTCCGGCCCTCGGCCTCGAGCAGGCGGCGCAGCCCGCGCCGGTCGGGCAGCGCTTCCTGCAGGTCTATGATCGGCTGGTGCGCCTGCGCCTCCCGCCCTACTCGCCGACGTCGGCGTGAGCTGACGCGGTCCTGGCAGCCGTGGCCGACTGGGAGGAGC
>JBDSOJ010000043.1:0-12760 GCA_039914895.1 Gaiellaceae bacterium | reverse complement strand
GGCTGGGACGCGGTCGAGCTCGAGCGCGACGTCCACGTGGAGCGAGGGCGGGCGGTGACCGAGGATGACGACGTCGTCCGGCTCGACCAGCGGGACGTGGCCGCCGAGGTCCACGAGCCCCGGCGGTTCGTGCCCGGTGAGGATCGCCAGCTCCATGTCGGCTACCTCGCCCGTGGGCGACGAACTCCCGTCGAAGTAGTCGGCGTGACCGTCAACGAACCACAGGCCCACCGCCCGACGACGTCGCGCACGCCGGCCACCGCGCCAAGGAGCAGGGTGCAGCCCCCACCGAGCACGAGCGGCCGCTCCCCGCGTCTCAGCGTGCCGGCGACCGCCTCGCGCAACGCGTGCGAGGACGCGCAGAGGTCGGCGAAGGCGACGATCCCGGTCTCGGAGTCGCGCACCGAGTCGCGCAGGGGCGGCGCCACGTCGCCGGTGTCGGCGGCCCCGAACACCGCCGGCAGGCCCGCAGCGCGCAACGCCTCGGGCGCTCGCTCCTCGCCGCGGCCGGTACCGGAGGAATCGAACGGGGCGCCGAGCACCGTCCACATGGGCGTGACCACTCAGCGCCCGATCGCGTAGCCCTGCATCCCGCGGGGGTTTGCGCCCGCCTTCAGCAGGCCGTCGGGCTCGCGCGCGACGGCGGTGACCCGGCCGAGGGTCCAGGGGCCGGCGACCTCGACGTCGTGTCCGCGCCGGCGCAGGTAGGCAACGACGTCGTCGCCGAACCGCTCCTCGACCGTGATCGAGCGGCGGGCGAAGCCGCGCGGGTAGAAGGACGAGATCAGGTGGTCGGAGTGGAAGTCCGGGGCGTCGATCGCCTCCTGCAGGTTCAGGCCGAGGTCGACGTGGTTGAGGAAGACGTGGAGCGCCCACTGCTCCTGCTGGTCGCCGCCGGGCGTCCCCCACGCCAGGTACGGCTTGCCGTCGCGCAAGGCGAGGCCCGGGCAGAGCGTCGTGCGCGGCCGGGCGCCGGGCCGCAACGACGAGGCGAGCCCCTCCTCCAGCCAGAACATCTGCGCGCGCGTGCCGAGCGGCCAGCCGAGCGACGGGATCACCGGCGAGCTCTGCAGCCAGCCGCCGCTCGGTGTCGCAGAGAACATGTTGCCCCAGCGGTCAACGACATCGAGATGGACGGTGTCGCCGCGCGTCGGCTCGCCGGCGCCGGGGGTCACCGCGGCCTCGACCAGGTGCGGGAGCCGCCCGATTCCGGGCCGGTACTCCTCCGAGGCATCCTCGCCGACGAGGGCACGACGCTCGTCGTTGTAGGTCTTTGAGAGCAACGTCTCGAGCGGCACCTCCGCATCGCCGTAGAGCGCGTCGCGGTCGGCGAAGGCGAGCTTCGCGCACTCGGTGACGACGTGGACGAGCTCAGCCGGCGAGAACTCGGCGAGATCGAAGCCCTCGAGCAGCGCCAGCTGCTGAAGCCCCACCGGGCCTGCGGCCCACGGCAGCGTCTTACAGACGGTCAGGCCTCGGTAGTCGAGCTTGGCGACCGGCTCGAGCGTCGCGCGCCAGCGGGCCATGTCGTCGCCCGTCAGGAGCCCTTCCTCCGCTGCGACGAAACGGTCGATCTCGTCCGCGACGAAGCCCTCGTAGTACGCCTGCCGCGCCTTCTCGATCTCCTGCTCGCGCGAGCCGCCACGCGCCTCGTCGAGGATCCGGCGATACGTCGCCGCGAGAGCGGGGTTGCGGAAGAGCGCGCCGACCTCCGGCGCAGGGAGGTAAAGGTCACCCGAGCCGGGCCAGCCGCGCAGGAGCTCCTCGGTCCGGTCGATCGTCGCGCGGATTCCGGCGACGAGCGGGAAGCCGTGCTCGGCGTAGCCGATCGCGAGCTCGAGCACGTCCGCGAGCCGCCAGGTGCCGAACTGTTCCAGCAGCAGCAGCCAGCCGCCGAACGCGCCGGGAACGCAGGCTGCGAGCACGCCCGTCCCCGGCACCAGTTCGTGGCCGAGCTCGTGGTAGCGGGCGATCGTCGCCGCGGCGGGAGCAACGCCCTGGCCGCAAAGGGCGATCGGCTCCCCCTTTTCGACTGGGAAGAGCAGCGCCGGCACCTCGCCGCCCGGCCCATTCAGGTGCGGCTCCACCACCTGAAGCGTGAAGCCGGTTGCGACCGCCGCGTCGAAGGCGTTGCCGCCGCGCTCGAGCACGGACATGCCTGCGGCCGACGCGAGCCAGTGGGTGGACGCGACCATCCCGAAGGTGCCGCGCAGCTCCGGCCTGGTGGTGAAGGTCACTGGAGGATGAGGCAGGTCGTCGTGCCGTGCGCGAGCAACTTCCCGTTCGCGTCCGTCAGCTTTCCTTCCGCCGTCGCGATTCGGGAACCTCGGTGGAGGACGACGCCCTTGCAGCGGATCAGGTCCGTGTCGGCGGTGATCGGGCGGACGAAGTTGGTCTTCACCTCGAGCGTCGCGTAGCCGACGCCGCGCTCGAGCAGCGTGTGCACTGCGCAGCCCATCGCCGAGTCCAGCAGCGTCAGCGCGACCCCGCCGTGGACGGACCCTATCGGGTTGTAGTGCTGCGGGCCGGGCTCCATCTCGAAGACGGCGCGACCCGGCTCCGCCGAGATACCGCGGAACCCCATCAGCTCTGGGATCGGCGGCGGCGGCAGTTCGCCCGCGAAGATCGCCTGAATGTAGTCCATCCCTGAGAGCTGGCGCCCCTGCTCGGCGACGTGACTCGGATCGAAGGCATCGACACCGGCCATACCCTGACCCTAGCGAGAAGTTGTCACTCAATCGGCACATCTGCGTCACTAACGAGCAGCCGGTACATGGCTATACATGAACCGTGAGTCGGAACTTCCACTGTCTCCTCACTGACCGGCAGCACGCGTTCCTTAGTGAGGAAGCGATTCGCACCGGCCTGCCGATGGGAGAGCTTCTTCGTCGAGCGGTCGACCGAACGTATCGCGAGCACGCGCGACCTACGGTCCGCGGCTACGAGGTCAGCGTCGGCCTCTGGCGCCGCCCGGACGCGGCTGTCGCCGGCCGTCGGGTGCGAACGCTGGACGGGCGCGGCTAGGCGGACTCTTCGGCGAGCGCCGGCTCGTCGACGATGCCGTCGGCGCTCGTGACGAGCGTCGGTTTCAAGCCCTTCGAGATCGTCTCCTTCGTGATCACGCACTTGGAGACGTCCTTGCGCGAGGGCAGCTCGAACATCACGTCGAGGAGGGCGGTCTCGATGATCGAGCGGAGGCCGCGGGCGCCGGTCTCGCGCGCGAGCGCCTTGTCGGCGATCTCCCAGAGCGCGTCGTCGCGGAACTCGAGCTCGATCGAGTCGTAGCCGAAGAAGCGCTGATACTGACGCGTGAGCGCGTTCTTGGGCTCGATCAGGATCTGGACGAGGTCCTCGCGCCGCAGCTGGTGCACGGCGGAGATCACCGGCAAGCGGCCGATGAACTCGGGGATCAGGCCGAAGTTGAGCAGGTCCTCGGGCATCACGTCGGCGAGCAGCTCGGCGCTCTCCTCGGCGTGGCGCGAGCGGACGTCGGCGCCGAAGCCGACCGAGTTCTTGCCGATCCGGCGGCCGATGATCTTGTCAAGGCCGGCGAACGCGCCGCCGCAGATGAAGAGGATGTTCGTGGTGTCGATCGAGAGGAACTCCTGGTGCGGGTGCTTGCGCCCGCCCTGCGGCGGTACCGAAGCGACCGTCCCTTCGAGGATCTTCAGGAGCGCCTGCTGCACGCCCTCGCCGGAGACGTCGCGCGTGATCGACGGGTTGTCCGCCTTGCGCGCGATCTTGTCGACCTCGTCGATGTAGATGATTCCGGTCTCGGCCTTCTTGATGTCGAAGTCCGCGGCCTGGATCAGCTTCAGGAGGATGTTCTCGACGTCCTCGCCGACGTAGCCGGCCTCCGTGAGCGCGGTCGCGTCGGCGATCGCGAACGGCACGTTCAGGATCCGCGCCAGCGTCTGCGCCAGCAGCGTCTTGCCGCAGCCCGTCGGGCCGAGCAGGAGGATGTTCGACTTCTGTAGCTCGACGTCGCCTTCCTCCTGGCCCATGCGGACGCGCTTGTAGTGGTTGTACACCGCCACCGCGAGCGTTCTCTTCGCTTCCTCCTGCGAGACGACGTAGTCGTTCAGCACGGAGTAGATGTCGAGCGGGCGCGGCAAGTTGTCCAGGTCGAGCTGGGTCGGAGTCGTCAGCTCCTCGTCGATGATCTCGTTGCAGAGGTCGATGCACTCGTCGCAGATGTAGACCCCGGGGCCCGCGATCAGCTTCTTGACCTGCCGCTGGCTCTTGCCGCAGAAGCTGCAGAGGAGCTGCTCGTTGCCTTCGGATGCTCGGGCCATATCTTCTTGTACCTCGGATTCGGGGAAACGGCTAGTGGCGGTGCTCGATCACGCGATCGATGATTCCGTACTCATTCGCTTCGTGCGCGGTCAGGAAGTAGTCGCGCTCCATGTCCTTGGAGACCTTCTCGATGTCCTGACCTGAATGTTGGCTGATGATCTCCTCGAGGCGTCGCTTCAGCGCGATCGTCTCACGCGCGGCAATTTCGATGTCGGTCGCCTGTCCCTGGAACCCGCCCGACACCTGGTGGATCAGAATCTTTGCGTTCGGCAGCGCGAACCGCTTCCCTGCCGCGCCGCCCGCGAGCAGGAGTGCCCCCATGCTCATCGCGATCCCGACGCACGTCGTCTGGATGTCAGGCCTGACGAACTGCATCGTGTCGTAGATCGCGAGCCCCGCATACACGGAGCCGCCGGGCGAGTTGATGTACATCGAGATGTCCTTGTCCGGATCCTCGGACTCGAGGTGCAGCAGCTGCGCCACGACGAGGTTGGCGATCTGGTCGTCCACCGGGGTGCCTAGGAAGATGATCCGCTCGTTCAGCAAGCGGGAGTAGATGTCGAACGAGCGCTCGCCACGCGACGTCTGCTCGATCACCATCGGGATCAACGGGCTCATGCAGTCTCCTTGCTTCCAGTCAGCTCAGTTACCTGGGGTCCACAACGTTGTCTCTTTCTCCTGTGTTTCCTTGTCGGGCGTCCAGATCGCGTCGCGCGCCTGGGCCTGCTCGAGCGGGATCGGCTTCACCTCGGCCGCAACCCGGTCGAGCGCCGCGCGGAGTCGCAGGTCCTCGCGCAGGTCTTCCTGGCGTCCGTGCTCCCACAGATCCTCGATCACGCTGTCGGCATCCTCGCCGGCGGCTTCGGCCTGCTCGCGAATCAGATCCTTGACCTCGTCGTCGGAGACCTCGATCCCGAGCTTGTCGGCGACGGCCTCGAGCGCGAGCTCGCGCGCGACGGAGAGCGCCGCCTCCATCTGCATCGACCGCGTCAGGTCCTCGGCGGAGCGGCCGGTCAGCTGCAGGTAGGTCTCGGGCGCGATCCCACGCCGCTCGAGCGAGCGGATGAAGCCGTTGAGCAGCTCGCGCGTGCGCGACTCGACGAGCGGGCCGGCCGGGGTGACCTTCGAGGCGGCAACGAGCGCGTCGACGGCGTTGGCACGGAAGGCGTTCTCGATCTCGGCGTCGACGGCCTCGCGCAGGCGTCGCTCGATGTCGGCGCGCAACTCCGCAAGTGTGTCGAACTCGCTCGCCGACCGCGCGAGCTCGTCGTCGAGTGCAGGCAGCACCTTCTCGCTGATCTCTTTGACGGTGATGTCGACCGACGAGGTCGAGTCGTCCGCGAGCTCGTAGGTGACGCCTTTCGTCTCGCCGGTGGAGGCGCCGACGAGCGCCGCCTCGACCTCCTCGACGAGGCGGCCGGAGCCGAGCTCGACGACGGTGTCACGCTGCGCCCCGCCTTCGGGCGAGACGATGTCGACGACGAGGGTGTCGCCCTCCTTGGCCGGACGCTCGCCCGCGGGCACGAGTTCCGCGACCGCCTCCCGCAGTGCCTCGAGCTCCTGCACCACGAGCTCTTCGGGGAGCTCCGCGTCGGGCTTGCCGACCTCGAGCTCGGTCCAGTCGACGACGTCGACCTTCGGTTGCACCGGCACGGTCGCCGTGAACTGCCAGTCGGCGTTGTCGCCGGTCGGGAGCTCGTAGTCGTACTGGGGCTGCGCGACGGGTCGGATGCGCGCCCGCGCGGCGGCGTTCCAGAACCAGCCGCCGATGTGGGTGTCGACCGCCTCGGCCATGATCCGCTCCTTGCCGAGGCGCTGGAGCAGGATCGGTGCCGGCACCTTTCCCGGCCGAAAGCCGGGGATCTTGACCGACTGGGCGAGATCGGTGGTCGCGTGCTCGACGGCGTGGTGGACGTCGTGCGCCGGCACCTCCACCTTCAGGCGGACGGTATCGCCGCCGAGCTCCTCGACCTGTGTCGTCATTGGGTCATTCAAGCAGAGGCCGCGCGCACCGAGTCGAGCTCTCGTGCCAGCTCGACGACCCGCCGCTCGATCTCGTCGCGCAGCTTGCGCACCCGTTCGACCGACTTGCCGGCCGGATCCTCGAGCCCCCAGTCGACGTAGCTCGTGCCGGGCAGCACGGGGCAGACGTCGCCGCAGCCCATCGTCACGACCACGTCCGCCCAGGCCGCGTCCGCCTCGGGCTCGAGCTGCCGAGGCGTCCGTCCGGAGAGGTCGTAGCCGATCTCGCCCATCACCTCGACGACCTCGGGGTGCAGGTGCGCCTCCGCGCGGCTCCCGGCCGAGCGGACCTCGTGGCCCCCGAGTCGCTCCAGGAACGCATGCGCCAGCTGCGAGCGACCCGCGTTGCCGATGCAGAGGAAGAGGACGTTTGCCACGGAGAGAGCTTAGAACGGCCGTATGGTTGCAGTGATGGGAGACCTCTGGCTGCGGAACGTGCGCGTGTCCGGCCGGGACGCGCCGACGGAGATCGTGATCCGCGACGGACGGATCGACGAGGTCGGCGCGACTCCCGAGAGGTGGCAGCACCGGACGGTCGACGCCGGCGGGCACCTTGCTCTGCCGGGTCTCGTCGACGGCCACGCTCACGTCGACAAGACCCTGTGGGGACTGCCGTGGCGGCCGCACTCGGCAGGCGCGGGCCTCGCCGCGCTGATCGAGAACGAACGCTCGGGACGCCGCGAGCTCCCGCCTGTCGCGGTTCGCGCCGCCGCGCTGTTCGAGGAGTACAGCGCGCAGGGCGCAACGCTGATCCGCACCCACGTCGACATCGACCTCGACAACGGCATCACCGCGGTCGAGGGCGTGCTCGAAGCCGCGCAGCGATACTCCGACCGCCTCGACGTCCAGGTCGTCGCGTTCCCGCAGAGCGGCATGCTCGTAGCGCCCGGAACCGCCGAGCTGCTCGATGCCGCGGTCGCGGCGGGCGCGGCGCTTGTCGGCGGGATCGACCCGGCGGGCCTCGACGGAAACGCGGTCGAGCACCTGGACGTCATCTTCGCGATCGCCGAGCGGCACGGCTGCGGCGTCGACCTCCATCTCCACGACCGCGGCACGCTCGGCCGCTGGCAGCTCGGCCTCGTCGTCGAGCGCACGCGCGTCCTCGGCCTGCAGGGAAGGGTGACCGTGTCGCACGCGTTCTGCCTCTGCGACGGAGATCCCGAAGTCGATCCGTTGCTCGAGCGGCTCGCGGAGCAGCGCATCGGGCTCGCGACCGTGGCGCCGGGGAACGTCGAGCCGCTGCCGCTGGCCCGCATCGTCGAGCTCGGGATCGCCGTCTGCCTCGGCCAGGACGGCGTTCGCGACCTCTGGTCGCCCTGGGGCGACGCGGACATGCTCTCCCGAGCCGCCCAGCTGGCCTGGCGCTGCGGCTACCGTCGGGACGAGGAGATCGAGCTCTGTGTGGAGATCGCGAGCAGCCGCGGAGCTGCGGCCCTCGGCGTCAGCGACCAGGTGCTCGCACCGGGCGGTCGCGGCGACCTCGTGCTGGTCGACGCCGCCGTCCCTGCCGAGGCAGCGGTCGCGCACCCTCCGCGCTCCCTCGTCGTAAAGCACGGTGTTCCCGTCGCCCGCGCCGGGCTCGAGAGCTGAGGCGGTGCGCCTCTTCGTCCTCGTCCGTCACGGCCAGTCGGAGCTGAACGTGACGGAACGCGTAAACGGCGACCCCTCCGTTCGCGTGGCGTTGACGCAGAAGGGCGAGGCGGAGGCGATCGCCCTCGCGGTGCAGCTCGCCGGGATCGAGCTCGAGCTCTGCGTCCACACCCGGTTCGGGCGGACGCAGCAGACAGCCGCGATCGCGCTGGCCGAGCGCCAGCTACAAGTCGAGATCGAGCCGCTGCTCGACGACATCGACGTTGGCAAGCTCGAGGGCGAGACGATCGACGCCTATCGGGCCTGGAAGCGGGGGCACGGGCGCTCCGACCCGTTCCCGGGCGGCGAGAGCCTGGACGCTGCCGCGCTGCGGTACGCGGACGCGTACGACCGCCTGCTCGCACGCGCGGAGAAGAGGATCCTCGTCGTCTGCCACGAGATCCCCGTCCGCTACGCCGTCAACGCCGCCGCCGGCTCGGACGGGCTCGACGGCCCCGCGCACGAGATCCGCAACTGCGTTCCGCACCTCTTCGACGCGGACGGGCTCGCCCGCGCGACCGCGAGGATCCGGCTGCTCTCGTCACGCTGAGCTGTTCGCACGGCGCTGCTCCTCGCCTCTGTTCTAGTCGTCTTCGTCCTCTTCGTCCTCTTCGTCTTCTTCCGCCCCGTCGGGCCTGTCGCTCTTGTCGTCCGACTCGTCCTTGTCGTCGGGCGTGACCGGCACGTCGGCTGGCTCCACCGGCGGGTTGCCGTCACGCGCCCGCCGAGAAATCGGTCGTGCCGGCGGAACCTCCGGACGTGTCGTACCAGCGTCTCCCTCGGCGACTCTCGTCGGAGCTCTGCCGCTGCTCGGACCGGCCGGAGCGGCGGCCCAGGCTGGGTCGCCGACACTCCGTTCAGCGGCCGGCGAATCATGGCTACTGGGCGCCTTCGCGTTGAGCAGATAGATCAGCGGCTCGCGGCTCTCCACGGAAGCCTCTTGCGGCAGCACGCGAGCGAGCGTGTAGGGGCCTGCGCCCGCGTCACGCCACACGTGGCCTGCAAGCACCGCGACAGCGAGGAGACTGAAGATACGGGCGATCCGCGGGAATCTCACTGCACTCCGACATTCCCTCAGCACGGTCGCTTCTAATCCTGCGCCCTGAAGCAGCCTGCGTTGACCTACTTCTTCTTGCCGTTTCCTTGCTCGCCCTCCTTGCTTTGCCCCGGAGGGCCGGTGTGCTCGTGGTTCGGATCGCCGTGACCCCAACCGGGCCGCTGCTCGTTCGGTGAGGCTGCGGCGGGCGCAGGCGCGGACGGCCGCGCCGTCGGCGGCGCGGGAGTCGGAGCGGGGATCGGTTGCGCGGCGGTGCCCGAGCCACCGGATCCTGGCTTCGGCGCGGGACCGGGAGTCGGGGTCGGACCGGGAGACGGGGTCGGACTGGGAGAGGGGGTCGGACTGGGAGACGGGGTCGGACTGGGAGACGGGGTCGGACTGGGAGAGGGGGTCGGACTGGGAGTCGGGGTCGGACTGGGAGTTGGAGCCGGCTTGGGCGTTGGGGTCGGCGTCGGCTTCGGCCGCGGCACGGGCGCAGGCCCCGGGGTCGGCGTGGGTGCGAGCTTCGGCGTATCGGACGGCGCGGACGGCCTCGCCTGCGGACGAACAGGCGTTGACGGGCCAGCGCTCGGACGCGCCGATCCCTCGCCCGCAGGAGTCGCTCGCCCCGGTACGGGGCGGCCGCCGACGCCTGCGCGAGTTGTCCCACCACGACCGCGGTCCTGTCCTGCAACCTGCGACCCGCTGCCCCGCGGCGGCTTCACGGAGGGCAGATAGATCACCAGCGGGTCACCCCGCACCGCGAACGCTTTCGGGGGCAGGACGTGGCCGCTCGCGTACGGGCCCTTGAGCGCGTCACGCCATAGGTAGCCGGCCAGCACGGCTACGGCCAGCAGGCTGGGAACTCGGACGGCATTCCAAGGGAATCTCATTGCGGCCACGAGTATTGCCTGCTCGGCGGACGCCGCGTGCGGGCTGAGGGGTGGCGAACGGGACTCGAACCCGCGACCACCGGGACCACAACCCGGGGCTCTACCAACTGAGCTACCGCCACCTCGCCGTGCACAGGATAGCGGTGAGACGTGGGGCATACTGACCGCCACCGGCCCCGTAGCTCAGTGGATAGAGCGGCAGGCTTCGAACCTGCGTGCGGAGGTTCAATTCCTCCCGGGGCCATGCTCACCCGACGCTGCCCCTCACCCCGTTGCCCATGCCCTCTCACCCCGCTCTCCTTTATAGATGGAATCCGGGAGCAATGTGTAAATCCTGACCGGCCGCGCGTCTATGCTCTGACGAGCAGGCGGGCGTGGCGGAACTGGCAGACGCGCCGGGTTTAGGTCCCGGTGGGCTCCGGCCCTTGGAGGTTCAAGTCCTCTCGCCCGCATCGCGACTCCTGTGCCGGGCGGCGCCCAGCCGGCGGAGCCGGCCTCCGCCGCCCTGACGCGCCTGAGCGCACGCGACTCTCCGGGTATGTGCTTACGCACTCTCCCCTCCGGCCGCGCACGCTCAGCCACGTCCCAGAAGTCGCGACGCGTCCAGTGAGAGCCGGTCGAGCACGTCCTCGAGCTCGGGCTCAGGCGGGATCGACTCGGGCGCCTCTTCCGCGAGCTTCGTCTGCGCCAGCCGGAGATAGACCTCCGCCATCGCCTCGAACAGCGCCGGCGTCATGCCAGCACTCTCCTGCGTCGCGGCGATCTCCCTCATCTCGCCGACGTAGCGCGCCGACTTCGTCGTCGAGACGGCCAGCAGGCGAGCGGCGCCGTCGATCTGGCGCGGGAACGATTCGTGCAGGTCGTCGAGCACCTGCCCGAGGACGCCGTGCGCGTGCGCGGTCGCGAGAGCCTGGGCGAGCAGCGCGGTGTGCCCCTTGTAGACCGATGCGGTGCACATCTTCACCGCGGATGCGAGTCCGACGTCTGAGCCGACGATGCGGAGTTCGAGCCGGGCAGGCGCACGTTGCGCCAACTCGGCCGCCCGGGCGCCGGAGAGGTAGACGCGCGTTCGGTAGTCGGCCTGGGGCGGGCCGCCCGAGATCGAGCCGTCGACGAGCTCGAGCCCGGCTGCGGCGAGCACGAGCTCGAGCTCGCGTGCCGTCGCGGGCGAGACGGCGTTCCAGTCGGAGACGAGCGGCCGAGCGCCGGTGCGGCCGGCGGCGGCTGCGAGCTCCGTCGCGATCGTGAGCGCCTGATCGGGCTGTCCGACCGAGAGCACGAGGTCGCTTTCGGCGACCACTCGATCCAAGTCCGGCAGCACTTCCAGCCCGGCCGCCTCGGCGAGCGTCACCGTGCGGGCGCTCCGGGCAGCGACCGTGGCGACGACGCGCCTGCCCGCAGACTCGTACGCGGCGCCGACCGCGCTCCCCATCGCACCGGGGCTGACGATCCCGACGGTCTCCATAGTCTCGGACTAGACGCCTAGACTGCACGCCATGGGATCGCGCCGCGTCCTCGTTACCGGCGCCGAGGGGACGATCGGAACCGCCGTGCGGGAGCACCTGGCCGAGCGCTACGAGCTCACCTCGCTGACGCTGGCGGCGCAGCCGTTTCCGAGCCATGTCGCTGACATCTCCGAGCTCGAGGCAATCCGGCCGGCCTTCGACGGCGTCGATGCGGTGGTTCACCTCGCCGCGTCGCCCGCGCTCGAGACCCCCTGGGACGATGTCCTTCGGAACAACATCGTCGGCACCTACAACGTGTTCGAGGCCGCCCGCAACGCCGCGGTCGAACGGGTCGTCTTCGCGTCGTCGAACCACGCTGTCGGGATGTACGAGCTGGAGGGCGCTCCCGGACTGTACGACGTAGACGACGAGCGCCGTTACGACCACGAGGTCGAGGTCCGGCCCGACTCCCTGTACGGCGTCTCGAAGGCGTACGGCGAGGCGCTCGGCCGCTTCTACGCCGAGCGTCACGGGCTGCGGGTGTTCTGTCTGAGGATCGGCGCCGTCCGGTCGAGCGACGACCCGACCGTGCCCTCGGAGAATCCGCTGCTCGACCTCGACGTCGAGGGCCGCCGGAACCGGATGCGGGCGGTGTGGCTGAGCCGGCGAGACTGCGCCGAGTTGATCGCCCGCTGCCTCGATGTCGATGACGTGACCTTCGCGATCGTCTACGGCGTCTCGAACAATCCGCGCCGTTTCTGGGACGTCGCCCACGCCCGGGACCTGCTCGGCTGGGAGCCACAGGACGCGGCGCCGGCGTGAGCGCGCGAGCCGCGTGCGCTCAGGCGCGCGAGGGCGGCGGAGCCGGGCTCCGCCCAGCCGGAGCCGCCCAGCCAGGGATCGCGAGTGCGCCCGGCAGGATTCGAACCTGCGACCAACGGATTAGAAGTCCGTCGCTCTGTCCACTGAGCTACGGGCGCTCGGGGACAGCGTAGCCCTGTGGGAGGCTAGGAGCGGACGCCGAAATCGGTCGTGATCAGGACGACGTCGTGGCCGCCGAAGACGCCCGGGGCGGCGTGGACGGCGAGCGCCGAGAGACCGATCTCGCGCCAGCGCGACGTGAGGATGTTCTTGCGATGGCCGGGGCTCTCCATCCAGAGCTTGAGGGCAGTCCCGGCGGTGAGGCCACCGGACGACCAGAGCAGGTTCTCGCCTACCGACCAGGTGTCGTAGCCGCTCGGGCCGTAGAAGCGCCGGACGCGCTTCCAGAACTCGGAGCCGTCACGGGAGTCGTGGGCGAAAAAGCCGTGCGCGCCCATCGCCCGCGAGTGAGCGTCGGCAGCGGCCGAGAGTGGCCTCGACAGCCGCAGGGGCGCAAGGTGGTGTTGCACCCGAATCCTGTTCAGCTCGGCGAGCACCTGCAACTCGAGCTGGTCGGC
>JBDSOJ010000259.1:0-3446 GCA_039914895.1 Gaiellaceae bacterium | reverse complement strand
CCAGGAGCC
This sequence comes from Gaiellaceae bacterium, assembly GCA_039914895.1. Lineage (GTDB taxonomy): Bacteria > Actinomycetota > Thermoleophilia > Gaiellales > Gaiellaceae > Gaiellasilicea. The sequence continues at coordinate 3,437 of JBDSOJ010000259.1, read as the reverse complement.
CGGCCGCGGCCGCGGCGGCGAGCAATTCGGTCCGTCCGTCCGGAGCGAGAAAGATTCCGAGTCCTGCCGCGCCGGCCGCCCAGGCCGCGAGCCCGGCCAGCCGCAGCTCTCGTCGCGCCGCGACGAGCAGCAGCGCGAGTCCGACGCATCCGAGCGGGCCGGCGATGCGGGCGAGCTCGGTCAGCGCGGAGGCTCCCGGACGAAGACGGCGGCGCGCGCCGTGTGCCCGTTGGCGGAGACGGTGAGCGTGAACTGCCCCTTCTGGAGCGGAGCGACGAGTCGCAGCGTCCCCGGCGTGGTGAAGCCGCTGCGGCCGCCGAGCGTCCAGCGGATGCGCACGGCATCGGCCGAGACACGAACGGCGAACGAGGCTCCGGCCGCGACCGTGATCCGGTTGCGACCGAGCGCCACATAGCGGACGGTGACGGGCACCGCCGGCGTCCGCGCCGACCGGTTTCCGGCGGGATCGAACGCCACAAGCAGGAGCGAATACAGGCCCGCTCTGACGGGCCGACCGTCGGCCTTCCCGTTCCAGACGATCGTCTCCTCCGTTCGCGCGAACAGCGTGCCAAGACCCCGCCGCTTGCCGTTGACAATGAGCGCACCCCGACCGGGCTCGTTGAGGGTGTAGGAAACGGTGACGCGGTCGCGGCGGCCATCGCCGTCCGGCGAGAGCACGCGCGGCCGCAGCCGCACGTTCTGGAGCACCGGTGCCGTCACGTCGATCCTGATCGGGTTCGGCAGCGTGATCGTCTGCCGCTCGCTGCGCACGTGGATCCGCGGCTTGTACTCGCCTTCCGGCAACACCCGGCCGGCGTCGTCGCGGCCGTCCCATTCGATCTCGACCGGTCCTTTCGCGTGCCGCTCGCCCCGCTCGATCGTCCTTATGACCTTGTCCCCGTCGACGATGGCGACGTCGAGCCGATCGGCCTTCCGCAGCTTGAAGGCGATCGTCGCGGTCTCCTTGTCGCAATCGCAGACGGGCGAGAAGACAGGCTGGACCTCGGTACCGAAGATCGGGCTCTTCTGGAGTTTCAGCCCCTGGGTGAGCGCAAACGCCGCGGCGGTGGCCGCGAGCAGCAGGACGACCAGCGCGGTCAAGGCAAGACGGGCCACAGGCGGAGGATTCTAGTTTCTAGTTTTCGCCGCGCGGCGCCGCCGTAGCCGGAACCGGCTTCGCGGAGCTCCCGAGCAGCCTCCGCACTCCTGCAGCCACGAGCACGACCGCGGCGGCGGAGAGCACGGCCAGGATGATGATCTCGGCTCCCGGCACTTCGGCGAGCTTGAGGCCGGCCAGCGTCAGCGTCGTCGCGAGCCCGAGTCGCAGCGCTCGCTCGGGCAGGTTGATCGAGATCTGGCTGCCAAGCAGCACACCGGGGATCGAGCCGATCAACAGCCAACCGGTCGCATGCAGATCGACGTTGCCCGCGACGAGGTGGCCAGCGCCGGCGACCCAGAGCAGCGCCGCGGCGTGGAAGATGTCGGTGCCGACGACCTTCGCCGCGGTGAGCGGAAAGACGAGCAGCATCACGAGCCCGAAGAAGGTGCCGCTGCCGACCGACGTCAGACCGACGATGAAGCCGCCGGTGACACCGAGGAAGAACGCGATCCGCCGGTCGGAGGCCTGCAGCGCGAACGGCAGGTCGCTCTTCGCGCGCCCGGTCAGGAACGTCTTCGCCGCGAAGCCGAGGCCGCCCGCGATCAGCGCGACGCCAAGGATGATCGCCGCCGCGTCCTCGAAGCCGTCGCCGTAGCGTCGCCCGAGCCACGTCGAGAGCCCGACTCCGACGAGCGAGAACGGCGCCGACCCGAGCAGCATCCAGAGGGTCAAGCGCGCGTGGACGGTGCCGAGTTGGCGGTGACGGGCGGCGCCGAAGCTCTTGAAGATGGCGCCGTGGAGGATGTCGGTGCCGATCGCGACCGTCGGCTTGAAGCCGAAGAGGAAGACGAGCATCGGCGTCATCAGCGAGCCGCCGCCCATCCCGGTCATGCCCACGAGCGCCCCGATGAAGAGCCCGGCGATCGAAAGCTTCCAGTCCACGCGTCGAGGATACCCGATCTCCACTAATACAGTCGATTAGCTTGTGTTATGAGTCCTGGTACCCTTGTGGCCGTGACCGAGCAGTTGCACACGGAGGTTGCGGCGTTTGCCGCCCGCTCCGAGGAACTCTCCGCACAGGAGCTCGTCGGCGCGATGGTGGAGCGCTTCGATGAGAAGGTCTCACTCGCGTGCTCCTTCCAGAAGGAGGAGGCTGTTTTGCTCGACCTGCTGCTCGCCGCCGACCCAAAAGCGCGCGTCTTCGCGATCGACACCCACTACCTCTTCCCGGAGACGTACGACCTCTGGCGTGAGATCGAGCAGCGGTACGACACGAAGATCGAGGTATTCGAGGGCCCGAGCGCCGAGGAGCTCACGGCGACTCACGGCGAGACGCTCTGGGAGCGCAAGCCCGACCTCTACCTCGCGGTCGTCAAGGTCGAGCCGCTCCACCGTGCGCTCGGAGAGCTCGACTGCTGGATCACCGGCATCCGCCGCGACCAGTCGCCGACCCGCGCAAACGCGCCGAAGCTGGGTTGGGACGCCACGCACGAGCTGTGGAAGGCGAACCCGCTCGCCGACTGGAGCGACGATGACTGCTGGGCGTACATCCGGCAACGCGGGCTCCCCTACAACGCGCTGCACGACCGCGGCTACGCATCCATCGGCGACACCCACTCGACGCTCCCCGGCGCCGGCCGCGACGGCCGCTGGGCCGAGAGCGACCGGACCGAGTGCGGACTGCATCCCCCGACCGAACCAGTGCAGTGATCCAGGTCCCCGTCCACCTCTCGCACCTCGACGAGCTCGAGGCGGAGGCGATCCACATCATGCGCGAGCTGGCCGCCGAGCTCGAGCGCCCCGTCCTCCTTTTTTCCGGTGGCAAGGACTCGATTGTGCTGCTGCGGCTAGCCGAGAAGGCGTTCCGGCCGGGCAAGTTTCCCTTCCCGGTGATGCACGTCGACACCGGCCACAACTTCCCCGAGGTGATCGAGTACCGCGACCGCCGCGTCGCCGAGCTCGGCGAAACGCTGCTCGTCGCGTCCGTGCAGGAGTCGATCGACAAGGGCCGTGTCGTCGAGGAGACCGGCCCGCGCTCGTCGCGGAACCAACTGCAGACGACGACGCTGCTCGACGCGATCGAGGAGCACCGCTTCGACGCCGCGATCGGCGGCGCCCGCCGCGACGAGGAGCGGGCCCGCGCCAAGGAGCGGATCTTCAGCTTCCGCGACGACTTCGGCCAGTGGAACCCCCGCGCGCAGCGGCCCGAGCTCTGGAATCTGTACAACGCCCGCGTCCGCCGCGGCGAGCACGTCCGCGTCTTCCCGATCTCGAACTGGACTGAGCTCGACGTCTGGCAGTACGTCGCCCGTGAGCGACTGGAGCTGCCATCGATCTA
>JBDSOJ010000154.1:0-6625 GCA_039914895.1 Gaiellaceae bacterium | reverse complement strand
CGCATCGCGTCGACCGCGGCGCCGTCGGCCTTCTCCTTCTCGCCCCGGCCGACCCAACCGGACGCGGCGAGCGCGGCGGCCTCGGTGACGCGGACGAGCTCGAGGGCGAGGTTGCGGTCGGGGGCTTCGGCGCTCACGCGCGGCGAATCCTATGCTCGCCGCAGCATCACCGACACGACAAGGAGGCCCGAATGGACTTCAAGCTCGAGCTCGTGCTGATCCCCGTCGCGGACGTGAATCGCGCCAAGCAGTTCTACGTCGAGACGTGCGGCTTCAAGCTGGACGTCGACCACCAGCCGAACGACGAGTTCCGCGTGGTCCAGATCACGCCACCGGGATCCGCGTGCTCGCTGACGATCGGAGTCGGAATCACGAGCGCGGAGCCCGGCTCCTACCGCGGCACCCACCTCGTCGTCGCCGACATCGAGGCCGCTCGGGACGAGCTCGCCGGACGCGGTGTCGAGGTGAGCGAGATCCGGCACATGACCGAGACCGGCTGGCAGCCGGGGCCGGACCCGGAGCACCGCGACTACGCCTCGTTCGCCGACTTCGCCGATCCCGACGGCAACACCTGGGTGCTGCAGGAGTCCAATCGGGCGGTCTGATCAGGGCGTCGTAGTCGCCGACTTCAGGAAGGTCGACGGATCGAGCAGGTTCCCCTGCCCGGCCGGGAGGAAGACGATCTGCGGCGGCGCCTCCTTGAGGATCTGCAGCGCCTCGAACTGGAGGTTGCGGTCAGTCAGCGAGCTCGCGCGCAGCCGCTGCGCCTGCGCCTGGCCTCGGGCACGCTCGATCTCCTGCTGCGCCTCGGCCTTCGACTGCTCCACCTTTTGCCGCGCCGCGAGCGCGTCCTGCGTCGCCACCTGTTTGCGCTCGATCGCCTCCGTGAACTCCTGCGGGAAGTCGAGGTCGTTGATCAGGAAGTCGACGACGTCGATCGAGAACCCGTCGAGCTGCCGATCGAGCTCGAGCTGCACGGCCTCGCGGATCTGCTCCCGGTTCGGCGCGACGGCGACGCTTTTGAACTTGACCGTCTCGTTCTTGAAGACCTGGAACACGCGCGGCGCGACCACCTTCTCGAAGTAGGTCGAGCCGACGTCCGTGTAGAGCTCCTGCACCGCCTTGTCGCTGACGCGGTAGTTGAGCGTGACGACAGCGTAGACCGGCTGCGTCTCCTCGCTGATCGCAGGGCCACTCAGGATCGTGCCCTCGAGGGCGCCCGTGCGGTCGTCCATCTGGAAGCGCTGGCTCTCGACCTGCGTCGACACCTCCTCCGCGCTCTGCCAGGGGGCGATCGTCTGGAAGCCGTCGCCACGCTGGCCGATGATCTCGCCGAACTGCCGCACGACGAGCACGTGGCCGGCGTTGACGGAATGGAAGGAGCGCCAGGCGCCCCAGCCGCCGACGACGACGATCACCGCGAGCGCAGAGGCGAGGATCCACGCCGTACCCTCGTCGCGCTTGCCCTGCCGGCGGAGGCCGATGCCGTTCACCACCGACATGACGGCGACGATCACGACGATCGTCGAGATGATCAGATAGCTCACTCTGGCGGGAGGATTTCGCGCCGGCGGCGCGATTCCTGCCGGACACGCCGTCCCTGACGGACGTTCGCGATCGCACGCGCGAGGAACGCGAGGATCGCGATCGAGCTGGCGACGATGCCGAGGATGATCTCGACCCTGAGCATGGCCTTACATCGTGTCCGGTGCTTCGACGCCGATCAAGTCCAGTGAGCGCGCGACGACCGATTTCGTCGCCGTGCAGAGCCCGAGCCGGAAGGCCTGGGCGTCCGAGCCGAGCACCTTGTGGTGGTGGTAAAAGCGGTGGAAGTCGTCGGCGACACGGATCGCGTAGGTCGGGATCGCGTGCGGGCCGCGCCGCTCGGTCGCCTCGGCGACGATGACGGGGAACTCGGCGAGGCGCTTGACGAGGTCGCGCTCCTCGGCGGCGAGCTCGGCAGGCGGATCGGCCGACGGCGACGCGCCCTCCGCGTTGCGCAGGATCCCGGCGATCCGGGCATGCGCGTACTGGACGTAGTAGACAGGGTTCTTCGCCGTCTTCTCCGCCGCCAGGTCGACGTCGATCTCGATCGCCTGGTCGGGGCCGCGCGAGACGAGATACCAGCGCGTGGCGTCGACTCCGATCTCGTCGAGGAGCTCGTCGAGGAAAACGACGTCGCCCCGCCGCTTCGACATCTTCGAGGCCGCGCCGCCCCGCGTCAGGTGGACGAGCTGGTAGAGCAGTACCTCGACCCGCTCGGGGTCGTAGCCGAGCATCCGCGCGACCGCCGCGTACCAGTTGCGGGTGCCGTGGTGGTCGGCGCCGAGTACGTAGATCGCCCGATCGAGGCCACGGTCGAGCTTGTCCGCCAGGTAGACGACGTCGGCGGCGCGGTAGGTCGGGACACCCGTCTCGGAGCGGATCAGGACGCGGTCGTCCTCGTCGCCGTGGGCGGAGGAGCGCGCCCAGACCGCGCCGTCGCGCTCGTAGGTGTCGAGACGCGGCAGGAAGTCGGGCAGCCGCTGCTCGAGCTCGCTCTGCAGCGCCCAGGAGTCGAAGTGAATCCGGAAGCGCTCCATCGTCGCCTCGATCCGCTTCAGCATCTGCGGTACCGGGTCGTCGGGCAGCTGCGCCAGGTCGGCGACGTACGCGCCGTGGTAGCCGTCCTCCGGCGGCTCCTCCCCGCGCCGGCGCGCCTCGACCGAGGCCCGGAAGCGCTCCATCTGCGCGCCCGCGTCGTTGTAGTAGTACTCGCGCTCGACCTCGTGGCCGGCGAACGCGAGCAGGCGCGCGACCGAGTCGCCGTAGGCGCCGTTGCGGGCGGATGCGACCGTGATCGGGCCTGTCGGATTCGCCGAGACCAGCTCGACCTGGATCCGTTCCTTCGTCGCCGCCGAGCCGCCGCCGTACCGCTCGCCGGCGGCGAGCAGGTCCGCGAGCGCGTCTCGGTACCAGTCGCGGGTCAACCAGAGGTTGACGAACCCTGGACCGGCGATCTCGGCCCGCTCCACCTGCGGCAGCGCCGTGGCCTGCGCGGCGAGCTCCTCCGCGATCGCGCGCGGCGCCTGACGGCGCACGCCCGCGAGCCGCATCGCGACGTTCGTCGCGTAGTCGCCGTGAGTCGCGTCACTGGGCCGCTCGAGGACGACTTCCGTCCCCGCAGCCTGGCCGAGAGCGGCCTCCAGAGTCTCGATCGCCGTCACGCCGTTACTGTACGGGCGTGGACGAGGACGACTCCGGCCAGGAGCGACAGCTCAACATCCAGATCGACGAGAAGCACCTCGCCGGCACCTACGCGAACTTTGCGAACATCTCCTTCTCGGAGTACGAGTTCACGGTCACCTTCGCCCGCATCGACCACGAAATCTCGGAGGGTGACGTCCCCGGGGTCGTCGTCTCACGCGTGAACATGTCGACGAAGTTCGCGAAGGAGCTGCTCGACGCGCTTCAGGACTCGTGGTCGAAGTACGCGACCGTGCGCGGGATCCAGGATCTGCCCGAAGCCCCTCCCCGCAACAGCTAGCGGCCGCTTGCCCATGCGAGTTGCCGTTCTCTCCGACGTCCACGCGAACCTGCACGCCATCGAGGCGGTGCTGGCGGAGGTCGACGCGGACGGCTTCGACGCGATCTGGTTCCTCGGCGACCTCGTCGGCTACGGCCCGCGGCCGAACGAGTGCGCGGCGCTGCTGCAGGAGCGGGCCGCGATCTGTCTGGCCGGCAACCACGACCTGGTTGTGCTGGGCAAGATCCCGATCAGGGCATTTGCGGGCGAGGCCGCCGCGGCGGCACGATGGACGCAGACGGTGCTCGACGACACGGCTCGCTCGTTCCTCAACTCGTTGCAGCCGCAGGCCACCGCGCCCGGGGCGGAGCTCTTCCACGGCAGCCCGCGCGACCCCGTCTGGGACTACGTCATCTCCGACGAGAGCGCGGCGACGGCTCTCGCCCTCACCGAGGCGCCGCTCGTGCTCGTCGGCCATAGCCACGTCGCGCTCGAGATCTCGAACGGCGAGGTGCTGCGCGGCAATCCGGCGTCGGCCGGAACGCGACTCGAGCTCGGCCGGATGCGTCGGCTGCTCAACCCCGGCTCGGTCGGCCAGCCGCGCGACGGCGACCCACGTGCGGCCTGGCTCGAGATTGACAATGCGACAGCCCGGGCAACCTTCCGCCGTACCGATTATCCGGTCGAGCGGACGCAAACCGAGATGCGCGAGCGAGGTCTCCCCGAGGCTCTTGCAGCGCGGCTCGCCCATGGCATCTAGCCCGGCCCCGACACGAAACGGAGCAGCATGGCGGAACTGACGAATCTCGAGACGAAGCTCGGCGAGGTGATCGGCCTCGCGATGGCAGCGCAGGCGGCGACCGAGCGGGTCGAGAAGCTGACCACGAACGCGCAACTGCGCAAGCAGCTGAAGACGATGCGCCAGGAGGCCGCGAAGGCGGAGAAGGACGGCACCGCGGTCGCCGCGAGCATCGACGGCAAGAAGGGCAAGATCCTCGCCGAGGCGCGGTCGGTGCGGAACAAGGGCGCCAACATGATGAAGAGCTACCTCGAGCGCGGCTCCGACGATCTGGACGGCTTCGAGTTCCTGACGATGACCGAAGCGGGCGAGGTCGGCCACTGGAGCATCCTGCAGGAGCTGAACAAGCAGGCCAGGCACGCGGGCGTCCGCGACCTCGTCAAGGTGCAGCTGCCGATCCAGAGGCGGCACCTCAAGGACGTGATGGCCGCGAGCCTTCAGCTAGCGGCGAACGAAGACGCGAACGCTACTGCGTAGGACGCTCGCGCTCGGCTGCGCGCTCCTCGTCGCCGGCTGCGGCGGCGGGGAGCCGCCGCCGGCGCCGCAGCTTCCCGCAGCGCTGGCCGAAAGCCTCGCCGCCCGCAGCGATGTCGTTGCCGAGCAGCTCGAGCGCGGCGACGCCTGCGCCGCCCGCGCCGAGGCGGAGGCGCTCCAGACCGAGGCGATCGAGGCGGTCAACGGCGGACGCGTTCCGAGCCCCTTCCAGGAGCAGCTGCTCGGGTCGGCGACCGCGCTGGTGGAGTCGATCGAGTGCGCGCCCCCGCCGCCCGCGGCCGAGGAGGACATCGAGGACGAGCAGGACGACAAGGACCGCGGCGAGGACGAAGGCAACGGGAAGCAGAAGGGGAAGGACAAGGATTGAGCGCCGAGTCGCTCGCAGGCGGTCGCTACGTGCTCGAGCGCCGTCTCGGCCGCGGCGGCATGGCGGAGGTGATGCTCGCGCACGACACGACGCTCGACCGCCCGGTCGCGGTCAAGCTCCTCTCCGATGCGCTCGGCGACGACCGCGAGCTGCGCGAGCGCTTCCTGCGCGAAGGCCGCTTCGCCGCCCGGCTCTCCCATCCGAACGTCGTCGCCGTCTACGACACGGGCGAGGAGGCCGGGCGGCAATACATCGTGATGGAGTGTGTCGACGGCGCCACGCTCGCCGAGGAGCTGCAGCGGCGCGGCGCGCTGGCTCCGGCGGAGGTGGTCGAGCTCGGCCGTCAGGCATGCGCCGGCCTCGAGCACGCTCACGAGCGCGGGCTCGTCCACCGCGACGTGAAGCCGCAAAATCTGCTCCTGGGCAGCGATGGGACCCTCAAGGTCGCCGACTTCGGGATCGCCCGCGCCGGCACCGGCTCGGCGACTCTGACCCAGTCTGGGACGCTGCTCGGAACGGCCGCGTACATGGCACCCGAGGTCGTGCGGGGCGAGCCGGCGACCATCGCGGCGGACGTCTACTCGCTGGGGGCGGTCCTCTACGAGCTTCTGACGGGGAGGCCGCCGAGGCACGCGACCACGATCGCCGACCTCGCCGCCGACGAGCCGGTGCTGCGGCCGAGCGAGCGCGTCCGCGGCGTACCGCCACACCTCGAGCGCGCGATCGTCCGCGCCCTCGACCCCGATCCAGCGTTGCGGCCGGCCTCGGCGCGGGAGCTTGCGCACGAGCTCGAGGCGCCGAGCGCAGCGCCGACGTTGTCGCAGCGGCCCCCCGAGGTCGTGCGCCGCGTGCGACGAACGCGGCCGAGCCACCGGGTCTGGCTCGGTGCAACCGGGGCCGTCGCGGTGATCGCGGCCGCGCTCGCCCTCGGCACGCGCGACGACGAGACGCGCGCCCCGCCGGCGGTCGCGCCCGTGCCGGCCGGCGGCACACCGGCGGAGGACGCCCGCAACCTGGCGAACTGGCTGCGCCGGACCTCCGGATAGCCTCCCTCGCCCGTCCTGAAGGAGCACTACCAGGGGCGTCATGAAGAGTGCACGCGGTTTACAAGCTCTCTATCGGCGGTTCGTCAGGGGCGACCAACTCTCGGGATACGTCAACTGGATCCCCGAATGGTTCCCTGACGTCACCGCGAAGCGGTTTTCGTTCGTCCATATCGACGTCGACCTCTACGAGCCCCACGAGAGCGATCGAGTTCTTTTTGGCCCCGGCTGACGCTGGGAGGAGTGATGTTGTTCGACGACTACGGTGAGGCGATGTGTCCCGGAGTCCGCCAGGCAGCGGATGAGGCGTTCGCACCGACCGACATCGTGGAGGCGCCGACCGCCCAGGCCTTCGTGATCAGCGGTGAACGGACGCAGTGAGTTCCGTCCTTCGGGACGTGTCGGGTTGAACGAGG
>JBDSOJ010000222.1:0-18367 GCA_039914895.1 Gaiellaceae bacterium | reverse complement strand
CTCGTCCACCGGCACGACCCGGCGACGGAAGATGCCGACGAGCAGCGCGAGCGTCACCTTGATCGCGTAGTAGAGCGAGCGGAGCGTCGTGATCGAGGAGCGGCCCGTCTCGCGGCCGCGCATCTGCGCAGGCACCTCGAGTATGCGCAGCCGGTGGCGGACGACCATCACGGCCGCCTCGACCTCGGGGTAGTCGTGCGGGTAGTCGGCGGCGAAGAGCCGGATCGCACGCGCGTTCACGGCCTGGAAGCCGGAGGTCGTGTCGGTCAGCTTCTGCCGGGTCAGCAGCGAGACGAGCTGCGCGAACCAGCGGATCCCGGCACGGCGCGCGAAGGGCGCCTTGTAGTCGCCGCCGCCCTCGGCGAAGCGAGAGCCGACGACGACGTCCGCCTCGCCGCGCTCGAGCGGCGCCAGCAGGTTCGGGATCTGCTCCGGGTCGTGCTGGCCGTCCCCGTCGAGCCGGATCACGGTGTCGTAGCCGTGCGCGAGCGCGTACTTGAAGCCCGTCTGCACCGCGCCGCCGATGCCGAGGTTGAACGGGAGGCTGACGACCGCGGCCCCGGCTGCGGCCGCCCGGACGGCGGTCAGGTCCTCGGAGCCGTCGTCGATGACGACGACGTCGAGCTCGGAGTCGAACGCCCGCAGCTCCTCGACGACGCGGCCGACCGCGTCCTCCTCGTTTCGCGCCGGAACGATCGCGAGGCGGTGTCTAGGCACGGGATCCCGCCGGGACGCCGAGGCCGACGAGGGAGAGGAGCTGCCGGGCACGGTGCGCGTAGGTGTGCTCGTCGAGGACGCGCTCGCGTGCGCGGGCTCCCATCGCCTCGGCCTGCGCCGGGTCGTCGAGCAGCCCGCGGTACGCGGCGAGCGCTTCCTCCGCGTCCTGGACGACGAGCAGCTCCTGCCCCGGCTCGAACCAGCGCTCGATCCCCTCGTACGGGTTCGAGACGATCGCCGCCCCCGCGCTCGCGAGCTCGAACGGCCGGCACGACGACGAGGCGGGCACCGTCGCGTGCGAGCGGCGGGTGATGTTGAGGTTGATCCGCGAGGCCGAGATCGCCTGGTTGAAGGCGTTGAACGGCACGTCGCCGACGAGCCACGCGCGACCCGTGTCGCCCTGGAAGTCGCGGCCGCCGAGCGCGAACTCGAGCTCGGGCGCCGCCCGGCTCGGTTCCCCCACCATCGCCGCCATCCACTCGCGCCGAAACTTGTCCCCGTAGCCGTAGAAGAAGACGTCGTGGAGCTTCTCGACCTGGCGCGGCGCGAAGAACTCGGGGTCGGCGCCCCAGAAGACCGCCTCCGCCCGCTTCGCACCCAGCTCGAGCAGGCTCGGCAACCCGCCCTCCGAGTTCGAGACGACGAGGTCGTACTCGGACGGATCGGCGCCGAGGTAGTAGTTGAAGCCAGTGTCCATGCCGCCGAACGCGGGCAGGCTCATCGGCACGTCGCCGTCGTAGAAGACCACGGGCACGCCGAAGCGCTCGCGCAGGTAGGTGGGGATGCCGCGGAAGTGCGCCATCGGGACGGTGAAGACGATCACCGCGTCGACGTCGCGCTCCTGCTCGAGCAGCTTCGTCAGGTGGCGCTTCCAGCGTGGCGTCACCCAGCGCCAGATCGCCTCCCGCGTCGCCTTATCGAAGGTCGTCTCGTCCGGCGACTCTTCCGCGCGGCGCAGGTAGCGGTCACCCTTCAGGCGCGCGATACCGGTGCGAACGGCGGCGAAGCTCTCGCCCTCGACCCGGGTCGGGTTCGGCGCCGTCCGCCACCAGGGCGACTCGACCGGCCGGCCGCGATAGGGCGTGACGATCAGGTCGGCACCGACCTCGTAGAGCCCCTTCCAAAGCTGCCACCACGCCGGCGTGCAGCCGTAGCGGAAGTCGAGGTCGACCGCCGAGGCGACGGCGAGGAGCTTCGGCGCCTTCATCGGGGACAGCCCATCATCCGGAACAGCATAGGGAGCGGGGATGAAGGCGCCGTTAGGGGCGGCTCAGTACGCGCCACGACCGCTCGCGATCGCGAACGGCGTCTTGATCAGGATCGAGATGTCGAGCCAGATCGACCAGTTCTCGATGTAGTAGAAGTCGAGCCGGACGAGGTCGTCGAAGGTCAGGTTCGAGCGGCCCGAGATCTGCCAGAGGCCCGTGATCCCCGGCAGAACGAGATAGCGCTTCCGGTGCCAGGCCTCGAGCATCGCGTAGTCGCGGAGCGGCAGCGGGCGGGGGCCGACGAGGCTCATCTGGCCGCGGAGGACGTTCAGGAGCTGCGGCAGCTCGTCGAGCGAGAGCTTGCGGAGCAGGCGGCCGACGCGGGTCACGCGTGGGTCGCGACGGATCTTGAAGAGCGCTCCGGGCGCCTCGTTCCGCTCCTCGAGCTCGTCCTGCTGCTCGGAGGCGTCCCGTACCATCGTCCGGAACTTGAGCATCCCGAACTCGTGCTGGCCGACCCCGATCCGCCGGTCGCGGTAGAGGACGGGGCCGCGCGAGTCGACCTTGATCGCCGCGGCGAGCAGCAGCCAGACCGGCAGGCCGACGAGGACGACGACGGCGCTGACGACGAGGTCGAACGCCCGCTTGAACAGCCAGTCGGTACCGGCGAGCACGGGCGGCCGCAGCTCGAACAGCGGCATGCCCTGGCCCGGAACGTACTCGCCGCGCTCGATCAGGAGATCGGTCGTCTTCGGCGCGATCCGCACCTTCACGCCCGCGCGGTGCGCGCTCTCGACGATCTCGAGCACGGTCGCCTCGTCGAAGTCGCCTTCGTTCAGGATCACCTCGTCCGGCCGCAGCCGCGCGAGACTCTCGGCCACACCCGCCGGGTCGCCGGTCGCGTGCGCGTCGACGAACTCATAGGCGATGCCGCCCCGGCTCCCCGAGAGCATCCGCTCGAGCGCCCTGTTGCTCTCGCGGTCGCCGAGCAGCAGCGCGCGGCGGCGGGCGTGGAACAGGCGCTCGAGCTCGAGGGCGGCCGAGTCGTAGGCGGAGCGCAGGAGCCCGATCGTGATCGCGCAGAGCACGAGCGCGGTCGGGATCAGCCCGGACGTGTTGAAGTCGTAGCCCGTCCCGTAGCCGAAGGCGACCACGATCGCGGCGACGAGGAGGAGCGACGACGCGACGCGGCCGAGCCCGGCCCGGCGCTCGCGCGACGCGTACAGCCCGGCCTGCAAGAAGACGAGCAGCGTGATCGGGATCAGGAACGGCAGCCACTCGTCGACCTCCGTGCGCCAGAGCAGGCTCCAGAACACCGGATCGCCGTAGACGACGCTGCGCGCGACGAGCGCGAGGAAGATCCCGAGCGCGAGGCCGCCGGTGTCGAGCACGGCGAGGGTGGTGACGCCGAGCGTGCGGCGCAACAGCGTTCGCAGCTGCCCGCGCCGCAGGACATACGGGCGGAGGGCGCGCACGTCGCGGTCGCGAGCGCGCGACGCGGGCTCCGTGGGCTGCGTCGCCACGTCCTGAATGTTACTTGCCGCCCTGGCCGGCCAGGCTCGCGGCAGACCGCTTTCTGCGCCCGACGCGTCGTCGAGGAGCTGATCCCCGGCCACGTGTAAGCTCGCCGCCGTGCCGTCCGTGAAGCCGTTCGTCTATCTGGCGCGGGACGAGGCCTACGTCTTCCGCCGCCTCGTCAACCGGACCCTCTTTCGGCGCAAGCTCCATGGGGACATCGTCGAGCGGTTCACCGAGGTCTACTACGATGGCGCGCTCTTCGGCGAGACGCGCGCCGACACGCGCTGGCTCGGCGTCCGCACCGACAAGTGCCCGCTCGACCTGTGGATCTACCAGGAGCTGCTGCACGAGCTGCGGCCGGACCTGATCGTCGAGACCGGGACAGCCTTCGGCGGCAGCGCGCTCTATCTCGCCTCGCTCTGCGACCTGCTCGGCCACGGCAACGTGCTCACGATCGATGTGCAGCAGCAGGAGGGTTGGAGGGAGCACCCGCGGATCGAGTACTTCACCGGCTCATCGGTGGCGCCGGAGACGCTCGAGCACGTCCGGCGAAGTGCCGACGGCGCCCGGACCGTCCTCGTCGTGCTCGACTCCGATCACCGCAAGGAGCACGTGCTCGAGGAGCTGCGCCTCTACGCGCCCCTCGTGACGCCCGGGAGCTACATCGTCGTCGAGGACACGATTCTGAACGGCCACCCGGTCAGCCCCGAGTTCGGGCCCGGCCCGATGGAGGCGGCCGAGGAGTTCCTGCGCGGCGACTCCGCCTTCGAGGCCGATCGCCGGCGCGAGAAGCTCTACCTCACCTTCAATCCGAAGGGCTACCTCCGCCGGTCGGAAAACTGAGCTCTACAGCAGCGGCCGATCGTCCGCGACCACAGTCGATCCGCGGCCGAACGCCTCGATGATCGTCCTTCGCTCCGGATCGCGCATCGCGAAGCGCCAGACGAGCGCGCTGTAGAGAGCGAGCCAGCTCAGGCCGACCCCGACGAACTCCACGAGCGTGTCGACGTCGAAGAGGCGGCCGGCGGCGAGCAGGGTCGGGATCGCCGCCACGGCGCCCAGCCCGACCGGTCGCAGCCAGGCTGCCGCCAACGCCGGCAGCGAGGCGGACGACTCCCGTCGGAGCAGGTACGGCAGCACGATCGTCACCGACAGCGCCTCGGTGACGAGGGTGGCGAGCGCCACGCCCCAGAGCTCGACCCACAAGGCGAGCCCGATCGAGAGCAGCAGGTTCACAGCCACGGTCGCGAGGCGCGCGACCGCCAGCCGTCCGTGTCGACCGCGCGCGACGAGGAATTGCGCGAGCAGGTGGCCGGGCTGGGCGAAGAGCAGGCTGACCATCAGAATCGCGAGGATCGGCGCGCTCGTCGAGACGTCGAAGTCGGACGGCAGCCAGGCCTCGAGAAAGCGGTCGGGCAGGAACACAAGCGGCAGCCCGACCGCGACGACGACGGCGACGCCGAGGCGCACGCCGGAGAGCAGGTAGCGCTCCTGGCGCTCGCGGTCGTCGGCGCCTTCGAGCTCGGAGAGGAGTGGGAACAGGAGTGTGGTGGACGCGATCCCGACGCCGAAGGCGAGGGCGAAGAGCTTGGCCGGGATCCCATAGACGCCCGCCGCGACGCTGCCGAAGATGATCCCGACGACGATCACGTCCGTCGAGAACACGACCTTCGATGCGACCTGGATCAGCAGATTGCGCGAGCTGAAGCGGAGGAGCTCCTTCGCCTGCCGACCGGTCACGAGGCTCCTTCGCAAGCGCAGCTCCGGGAGTTCGCGTCCAAGCCAGAACAGGGGCAGAAACAGCCTGAACGCCGTCACTGCAACGGCGATCAGCGCGAGCGCCACGAGGCCACCGTCCGCGACGTACAGGATCCCGACCGCGAGCACGAAGTAGATGACCGCGCCGAGCAGGTTGCCGATGTTGAGCACGTCGTAGCGCTGCTGACCCGCGAGCAGGAAGCTGAAGAGTCCGACGGGGAAGCGGATCACGAACGTGCCGACGGACAGCACCAGGGCGATCTGCGCCGCGCGCACGTACTGATCCGAGATCTCGACTGCGAGCGGGAGGAGCCAGGCGAGGACGACGGCGAGCAGCGTCGCGACGAGCGCCAGCCCGAGATAGATCGCGAAGGCCGTCGAGGTCAGCTCGCTGGTCTCGTCGCGCGCGGCCCGTCCCCGCTGCTCGGCCGCGAAGCGGATCACAGACGGGCCGATGCCGAGGTCGAGGAGGCCGATGAAGCCGAGGATCGAGCCGATCAGCGCCCAGATCCCGAACTGCTCGGTGCCGAGCGCGCCGACGATGATGGGCGTGACGACGAGGCCGGACGCGAGCGTGGCGCCGTAGACGCCGTAGATCAGGATCACGTTGCGGCGGAGCAGCCGCATGGATCAGTCGTGCAGGCGCCGGACCGTCGCGGCGACGGCGTCCGCCCAGCTGTCGACGGAGTGGCCTTCCTCGACACGCCGCCGCAGCTCGCGGCCCGCGTCCTCTCGTCGGTTCCGGTCCGCGTCGTCGAAAGCGCGCAGCACGCGCGCGAGGTCGGCGTCGTCGCCAGTGGCGAAGTGGAGCTCGACCGGAAGCCCGCCCAGCAGCTCGTCGAAGTACGGGTTGCACGCGAGCACGGGGACGGCGCAGGCGGCGGACTCGTACACGACCTTGTCGAGCGCGCCGCCCGAGGTCTGTCCGCGGGTCGTGTTGACGACGGCGTCGGCCGCCCGTACGAGCTCCGGTACCGCCGGGCGCGGCACCGGGTCGCCGAGCGACACGACGTCATCCAGGCCCTCGGTCTCGATCAGCGCCTCGAGCTCGCGCCTGTGCAGCCGCTCCTCCTCGGTCGAGGACGCGCCGCGGATCTCGACCCGCAGGTCGACGCCCTCAGCGCGGCAGCGCGCGCAGGCTCGCACGAGCGTGGCGAAATCCTTCGACGGCGACGTGCGGCCGAGCGCGAGCAGGCGCAGGGTTCCGTTCTCGAGCGGCGCGCCGCTTCGCGCCGCGAACTGAGCCACGTCGATGCCGTGACCGATTCCCCGCACCTTGGGCCGGTCGAGCGGGTACGAACGGCGATCGACGCTGAGCCCGACGTCGGCGAGCGCGGTCGCGAGCCGCAGCGTCCGGTCGATCGTCCAGTGCGTGTACCAGAGTGCGAGCGGCATCCGGACGAGCTTCGCGAGCGGGGCCGCGAGCACCAGGTAGATCGGGCACATGTGGGCGATCAGGGCGTCCGGGCGCCGGCGCGAGAGCAGCAGCGGCGCGAGCGCGCGCAGGTAGCGGAGGCCGCGCCCGAGCTTCGTCGCGGAGCCGAAGGTCCGGAGCGTGCAGTTCGCCGGCAGGTCGTGGGCGCCGATCCGGTCGGTGATCACGACGAGCTCCTCGCACCGCTCCGCCAGCGCTCGCAGCTTCGCCACCGTGGCGCCCAGAATCGGGTCGTCCGAGTCCACGGACTGCGTCACGAAGATCAGGCGCATCAGTGGCGAGCTTCCGCCAACGTCCGGTCGACGAGCGAGCGAACGCGGGTGGCGTAGTCGTCGGGCGACCACTCAAATGCCTGCGAGGCCTCGTAGGCAGCGGCACCCAGCCGCGCGGCGAGCCCGTCGTCGGAGAGCACCCGCGTGAGCGCGCCGACGAGCGCCGGAACGTCGCCACTCTCAACGAGCAGCCCGTTGACGCCGTCCTCGACCAGGTCCGGGATCCCCCCGACTCTGGTCGCGACGACGACGCGTCCGCGGGCGAACGCCTCGAGGATCACCCGGCCGAGGCCCTCAGAGCGCGAGGGCAGGACGAGGCAGGTTGCCGCGTCCATCTGTTCGGCGACCCCCTCCGGCGAGAGCTGCTCGAGGTGCTCCACGCGTCCGGGGTAGTCGTCGCGAAGCCGGTCGACGAGGTCCCGTAGAGCGCCGCGTCCGACGACCACGAGGCGCGCGTCCGGAACCCGCTCGGCAACGAGCGGCCATGCATCGGCGAGCGCCGTGACTCCCTTCGACCGCTCGAGCATGCCCACGAAGAGGAGCGTCGGGCGCACCGGCAGTGGTGCGAGCCGCCGTGCCGTGAACGCGCCGAGATCGATGTAGGCAGGGAACGATTCCACCGGCGGCAGACCCGCCTCTCGGCCCGCCAGCTCGGCGGTGAATGGCGAGACCGCACGCAGCGCGTCCGCATGGCGCAGGGCATAGCGCGCAGCCCAGTCGGCGAGCGGGGCGACGAGTACCCGCAACCGGGAGCCGCCGTGACGGGTGGAGGTGCGCCAGTCGGCGTGCGTCTCGACGACGATCGACGGGCGCTCGCGCTGCCGCAGCCACATGGCGAGAAGGACGAAGAAGCCGATGTAGGGCGACTCGGCGATCACAGCGCCGGGCCGAAAGCGCCGGACGAGCCGCCGCACTCGGAACGGCATCACGCAGTAGAAGAAGAGCGCGTCGAGAAAGCCGGGCCAGCGACGCACAAGCTGGATCGATCCCGGACCCACCGCGGCCCGTCGGATCGAGACGCCGCGCGCCGCGGGTGCGAGGACGCAGTAATCGACCTCCTCGCGGAGCGCGTCCAGGGCGGGATCGACCCGCTCCGACGTCGCCGCGCGTGCGGCTGCGGACACGATCAGCACGCGGGGCCGCTCGCCTGGAAGCGCACCCGCTTCGCGAAGTGAGGCATCGACCAGGGCTCTGACCCGGCTCGCGTACTCGGCGGGAGTCGTGTGCCACTCCTGGTAGCGCTCGAAGGCGGATCTGCCGAGCCGCTCGGCGAGCGGCCGGTCGGAGAGCGCCCGTACAAGCGCCGACGCAAGCTCGTCGACGTCTCCGGGCGCGACGAGGAGCGCTTCACGACCGTCGCGGGCCACGTCGGGGATACCGCCGACACGGCTCGCGACGATCCCGCGGCCGCGGGCCATGGCTTCGATCAGGACGCGCCCCAAGCCCTCGGAGCGTGATGGCAGCACCAGCACGGTACAGCCGTCCATCTGCTCTGACACGCCCTCCGGCAGCAGCTCCTCGATGTGCACGACGTGTTCGGGCTGCTCGGCCACCAACTCGTCGACGAGCTCTCGGCGAGTGCCCTTGCCGACGAGCACGAGCCGCGCCTCGGGCAGCTCCTTCACGACCCGGCGCCAGGCCTGCACGAGGCCGTCGATGTTCTTGTAGGCCTCGAGCATGCCTACGAACAGCGCCGTCGGGCGCTCCGGAAGCGGCGTCGGCGGCTTCGAAGTGAAGGTGGACAGATCCATGTAGGCCTCGAACGAGGCGGTCACCGGGATCCCGCGCACGTCCTCGACCAGGCCTTCGGTGTAGCTCGAGAGCGCGCGCACCGCGTCGCCGCGGCGGAGCGCGATGCGCCCCACAGCGTCGGCGAGTGGTGACAGGAACCGCCGCGATGGTGCGCCGTAGAGCCGCGTTGCCGTTCTCCAGTCTCCGTGTACCTCGATCACGATCTGGGGCTTGCAGCCACGGGCGAGCGCCCGTCCCACGAGTGCCGGCGCGGCCGTGTAGGGGCTCTCGGCGATGATCGCCTCGGGCCGAAACTCGAGAATCTGCCTGCGGACGTGGAAGGGCAGCCGCAGGTAAAAGAGAACCCCGTCGAGTAGGTCGACCCGGCTCGGCTCGAGCAAACGGAAGCGCTCGTCCGTGGCCGTGCTGTGCGGGTCCGCGGTCGCGACCACTCGGAGGTCGAGCTGGCGCTCGAGGGCATCGAACTTCCTCGCCAGCCAGTTCGGAAGCGGCAGGCTGTACCGCATCCGTCCGACCATCAGGATCCGTGGACGCTCGCCGTCCACCGCCCCGTCCGTCACCGGCACGCGGCCTCCAGCAGCTGCTCGATGCGTCCGTAGATTCGGTCCGCACTCAGTTCCGCGACCGACGCTCGTGCTCCGTCAGAGAGGCGTCCGAGCAGCTCGGGAGACCCGAGCAGCCGCTCGAGCGCGCGGCCGAACGCTTCGGGCGATCCCGGCGGCACCAGCAACCCGTTGACGCCGTCGACGACGATCTCGCCGACCCCGCCGACCGCCGTCGCCACGAGCGGCGTGCCGACCGCGAGCGCCTCGACGGCGGCGTGAGGGAAGTTCTCCCAGTCACTGGAGAGGACAGCCGCCTCGGCACCGGCGAGCGCGTCCAGCACCTCGTCGCGCGGGAGCGAGCCGACGAAGCGCACACGCCCGTTCAGGCCGGCCCCTCGCGCATGCCGCTCGAGGCGGTCGCGGTCGGGACCGTCGCCGATGACCGTCAGCCGGGCGGCCGGCACATGGGCGAGCGCGTCGAGAGCGACGTGCATCGCCTTCTGACGGGTCAGGCGACCTGCGAAGACCAGTCCCTGGCGCTCCGTCGTCGTTGGCTTCCGCGCGGGCGGAGCGGGGTTCGGGATGACGTGGAGATGCTCGTCGTCGAGGCCCCAGCCGCGTGCGATCTCGGCGAGGTAGTTGCTCGGAACGACCAGCGTCCGGGCGCGGCGGAGCGACCAGGTCCGCGCGCGCTTCAGCGTCAACAGGCGCCGTCCGCCGGCCTCCTGGAACTCCTCGAGCGTCCCACCGAAGAGGCCCCAGCGGCGGGCGCGCTCGTACGCCGGGTCGGACACGAGTTTCGCCACGAGTGGCCGGCGTGCCCCGATACTGGCTGCCGCCGCCGCGGCGTACGTGGCGGACGCGTAGACGACGTCGGTGGCGCGCGCGGCGAGGGCGGCCCGCAGCGTCAGCTCGCCGTAGCGGAGTGGAAAGGGGCGCCCTCTGTCGATCGTCGTGACCGGGCAGGGCCGCTCCGTCGGAGGTGCGGCCGCCATCGTCACCACCTGGACCGCGTGGCCGCGGGCGGTCAGAAAGCGGGCAAGCTCGGGCGCATGTGTCGCCGGGCCACCGACGTCAGGAGGCCAGATTCCGGGGAGGACAGTGATGCGCATCGGGAGGAGGAGCGGGCGACCGGTATCGGCCCGAGGCCCACAACCACCCGCGTAGTATAGGGCGCGGCATGGCAGACCCCCCGGGTGAACCGCACTGGCGGTCGGCGGTCGACGTGCCGCTGGTCGTGCTTGCAACGGCGACCGTTCTGAGCCTCGTCCGGTCGATCGACCAGCCCAGTTTTTCGTCCGATCTCGCCGGAACCGAAGTCACGTTCGTCCTCGCGGACGCGGCACTCTCGGTGCTCGCCGCGATCTGCCTGCAGCGGTTGCTCGGCCGCGGCAGTCTGCCCCGACCCGCGCGCGCCGTCACCCTCGCGGCCGCGGCTTTCTCCACCTGGCTCTTCCTGTCGTCCGCGGCGAACGGCGCCGATGCCGTCATCGCCGCTGCCAAGCTGCTCGAGTACGGCGTGCTCGCGCTCGGCTTCGTCCTGTTCGTGCGGCGGAGGCTCCAGCTCTGGCTGCTCATTGGGGTACTGGTCACGTTCACCGTCGGGTCGGTCGCGTACGCCCTGCTCGCCTTCTTCGACGCTCCATTCGTCGAGTCCCGTTTCCCTGGACGCCGCCAGCCCTCGTTCCTCGGAGAGCACGATCTCGCGGCCCTGTCGACGATGACGCTCGCGCTCGGGCTCGCCGCGTTGTTCACACCCGCCCATCGCCTTCGTCGGCTGCCTCTGGTCGCAGGTATCGCAGGAGCCGTCGGCGTCGTCCTGGGCGCTGCGGTCGCAGGGCTGCTCGGCCTGTACCTCGCCGCCGCGGCGATCGTCGCGGTCGCGGTCGCGCGTGGCGCGGCCACGAGGCGCGCGGTAGCCCTGACGGTGGCGGCGACGGCGGCTGTCACGATCGGTGTGCTCGCCCTGCGCTCCGGCGACCTGGGGGCGTTCCTCCGCTCCATCGGGATCGGAGAGCCTCAGGACGATCCCTTCAAAAACGCCGCGAGCTGGAACGAGCGGCTGATCGACGCGTACGTCGGTGGTCGCATCTTCCTCGACAATCCGATCGTGGGCACCGGGTGGCACGGTGAGCTGCCGCCGGACGAGTACGTGCGCTTCATCAACGACGCGCGCGCGCGCTTTCCAGGCCAGCCGGCGAGCTACTTTCCGTCCGGCGACGGCTTCATCCCGCAGCAGACGTACGACCAGGTGCTCTACGAGCTCGGGATCGTGGGTGCGCTTCTGTTCGTCGTCCTCGCCGCAGTGACCGTGCGCGCCGCCGCACGGGTTGCTCGATCATGGCCGCGCGACGACCCCGACGAGCTCGCGGTGTACCTGCCCGCGGCCTGGGTCGGCGCACTTGCCGGCGGACTGACCGGTGCGGCCCTGTTCGGCGGCATTCCGCTCGCGGCGATCTTCTGGATCACGATCGGCGTCACCGCGCTTGCCCCATCGCTTGCTCCTCCCCCGATACCACCGCCGGGACGGTCGTGAGACGCTCGTGTCCCGCGGTTGCCGACTCGTGCGTTCCTCGAACGACGCCTTCAGGGCAGTGCACGTCGCACCACCCCGGTGAGCCGGCCGCCACGGAGAGGTGCCTATGAGTCTGTCGATCGTGCACGTGATCGCGCGCCTGAACGTCGGCGGGGCGGCACTGCATGTGCTTCAGCTCGCGCACGAGCAGTCGCGGCGCGGGCACGATGTCCTCGTCGTCGCAGGCACGCTCGCCGCTGGCGAGGAGTCGATGGAGTACGTCGCGGACGAGCTCGGCGTCGAGGTGCTGCGGCTGCCTGTGCTCCAGCGCGAGCTCTCGTTCCGCGCCGACCCGGCTGCGATCCTCGCTCTGCGCAAGATCATCAAGCGGCGGCGCCCCGATGTCCTCCACACTCACACCGCGAAGGCGGGCGCCACAGGCCGGCTCGCCGCGCTCTCGTCCAGACAAGTCCGGCCGCGCGCGGTCGTGCACACCTACCACGGCCACGTGCTGAGCGGCTATTTCAGCCGACGCTGGGAGCGGGTCTTCCGGTGGATCGAGCGCGGGCTCGCGCTCACGTCCGGAACGCTCATCGCCGTCAGCGACGAGGTGCGGGACGACCTCGTCGGCTTCGGCGTTGCACCGGCTCGGCGCTTCGTCGTCGTCCCGTATGGCTTCGACCTGCCGCCGTGGAGTGACGCGGACGAGGAGGCGAGAGCCGTGATCCGCGGCGAAATCGGCGCCGACGACGACACCTTCGTCGTCGGCTGGGCCGGCCGCCTGACCGCGATCAAAAGGCCCCTCGACTTGATCCGCACGCTGCGCGACCTCGTCGACCGCGAGGTCGACGCGCTGCTGGTGCTCGTCGGCGACGGTGAGGATCGTCTCGTGGTGGAGGCGCTCGCGGCCGAGCTCGGCGTCGCCGAGCGCTGTCGCCTGGTCGGCTTCCAGAAGAGCATCCGGCCCTGGTACGCGTCCTTCGACGCGCTGCTGCTGTCCTCGGCAAACGAAGGCACGCCCGTCGTCGCGATCGAGGCCCTCGCGGCCGCGCGGCCGGTCGTCGCCACGCGGGCGGGCGGAACCGGAACCGTCGTCCGGCACGGAGAAAGCGGCTTCCTGGAGTCGATCGGCGACACTGCGGCGCTGGCCCAGCAGTTGGCCCAGCTCGCCGGTGATCTCGAACTGCGGGCGCACATGGGCGCACGCGGCGCCGAGGACGTGCGGGCGCGATTCGCAGTCGGCCGGATGGCAGACGAGGTCGAGGCGATCTACGTCCGGCTGCTTTCGTGAAGGTCCTCCACCTGCACAAGCTGACCGGCGTCAGCGGCTCGGAAGGGCACCTGCTCGCGCTGCTGACCGCCTTGCGCGAGCACGGCGTCGACGCACACTTCCTCGGTCTCGACGTGCCCGGCAGCGATGCCGGACGCTTCTACGAGCAGCTCCACCGGGCCGATGTTCCCCACCGCTCTGTCCGCTGCGGGGCAGACGTGAGCCCGCGGATGGCGCGCGACGTCGCCCGCGCGGTCCGGGAAGAGCGGCCCGACATCGTCCACACGCACCTCGTCCATGCCGACGTTTACGGCGGCGTCGTGGCGCGCCTGCTCGGGACGACGGCGATCTCGACTCGCCACAACGACGACCGCTACCTGCTCGGCCCGTTCCGCTACGTCGATCGCGCCTTCGCGCGCCCCGCAGCGCGGCTGATCGCGATCTCGGACGCCGTGCGGCACTTTCTCGAGCGGGCAGGCCACGATCCGGCAAAACTCGTGACGATCCGCTACGGGCTCGACGAGCTGCCGAGCGCGCGATCGAATCCGACTCCGACAGCCGCCGGGATTCCAGCCGATGCCCCACTGGCTCTGGCGGTCGGACGGCTGATCGAGCAGAAGGATCACGCGACCCTGCTGCGCGGCTTCGCACTCGTCCATGCGGCGCTCCCGCCGGCACGCCTCGCCATCCTCGGCAGCGGCCCGCTCGAGGCAGACACGCGGCGGCTCGTCGCCGAACTGGGGCTGGAGGACGCCGTGACCCTGCCCGGCCGCACCGACATCCGCGACTGGCTCGAGCGAGCCGACGTCTTCGTCCACACGTCGCGCTGGGAAGGCTTCGGGATCGTGCTGCTCGAGGCGATGCTCGCTGGGCTCCCCGTCGTCGCGACACGCGTGAGTGCCGTCCCGGAGGTGGTTGCGGACGGCGAGACGGGGCTGCTCGTCGAGCCAGGCGACCACACTGGGCTGGCAAGGGCGCTTGAAGCGCTGCTGGCCGACGACACCGGCGCAACCGAGCTCGGCGAGGCGGGAAGGCGGCGGGCCCGCACGGAGTTCTCCGTCTCCCGCATGGCCGAACGAACCAAGGCCGTCTACGAGGAGGCGCTGAACCGATAGATCAGCGGCCGACGGTGGCCACGACGTGGAAGTTCGCCGTCAGCGAGCCGGGCCGCGGCTCGCCGAGCAGCGGGAACCTCCTGTCGAGCCCGGACGCGGCGCGGTTCAGCAGCCAGACGGGGCCGCGGGAGAGGGGTCGCAGGCCGATCCGGCCGAGGGCGAGCTCGGTGTAGGCGCCGACCAGCATCGCCAGGCACGCGGCCGTGCCCCCCGAAGGCTCGACCTCGAGCGCGGCCCAATCCGCGTGCGTCGAGAACAGGCGCTTTAACCCCTCGTGCGTCCAACGCCAGTAGTCCACCGGGGACGGGTGGTACCACTGCACGCCGTGGGTCGACGCGAGCACGCGTCCTCCAGGTGCGGTCACGCGGCGCAGCTCTCGGACGGCCTGCGCCGGGTCGTCGCAGTGCTCGAGCACCTGCGTGCACAGGACGAGGTCGAACGACGCATCTTCGATCGGAAGCGCCTCAACCGGGCCGCGGAGCTCGGCCACCGGATTCTCGACGACGTCGACGCCGACGTACTCGGCGGCGCGCTCGGCGAAGAACGGGTAGTACGGCTTCGAGCCGCAGCCGACGTCGAGCACCCGGTAGCCGGTGCCGACCTGCGCCTGGCGCTCGAGCCAGGCCGCGAGTGGAGCCCGCACGGCCCAGGTGGGCGAGGTCAGGGACGGACGTCGCCGATCCTCTCCGGGCCAGTCACGTCCGCTCACGCGGAGACGTTAACCGCGAAGCTTCTGGAACGCCGCGAACGCCGGCTTCTTCGCGCCCGAGACGGTCAGTAGGCCGGACTGCCAGCCCTCGCCGCCCCGCCGCTCGTCGCGGAGCAGGAACCAGAGGAACATGTCGATCCGCGGATGCCGCTTCGCGATCCCGTATGCCTGCGTCAGATAGCGCGACTGGTTCGCGAAGGAGACGCCGAAGATCCGGTCGGGCGGGTTCGTCTGGTAGCCGTACTCGGTGATCCAGATCCGCTTGTTGCCGTAGAGGCGCGTCACCTCGCGGACGAGCAGATGGAAGTTCCCGAGCGTGATCGCGGTCGCCTCGTTCCCGTGGATGCCCGGCGGCGGCGGCGTGCTCGGCGTCTCCCGCGGCGCGCCGTAGTACGGATGGTGGGCGTAGGCGTCGAAGCCCTTCGCGCCGGCCTTCTTCATCGCGCGCAGGAAGGCGAGCGGGGAGAGCGCCGGCCGCGCCGAGTTCGGGTTGTTGTTGCCCCGGGGGCCGGTGACGCCGCAGGCGACCTTGGACGCGCCGATCGTCGTCTTCCGCACGCCCTTCACGATCGCGTTGCAGATCTTCGCGTAGTCGATCGCGCTCTGGATGACGACCTTGCCTCCGACCTTGCGGTACTGCGGCCGCAGGAACGCGGGGTTGTTCGGCTCGTTCCAGGCGAGCCAGTGGCGCACGGGCGGCAGGACGCGCCCATCCTCGGTCGGGAAGCTGCCGCTGTAGCGCCGGGCGGCTGCGGTCGCGAAGCGCTCGAGGTCGAGCGCGCTCCGCGGAACGACGTTGACGCCCTTCGCCCCGTTCGCCCACGGTGGCGTCCCGATGATCGAGAAGACGACCTTCATCCCGTACTGCTGGGCGTAGAGCACGGTCCGGTCGTGGACCGACCAGTCGTAGGCGGCATCGTTCGGGTTCATCGGGTTGACAGGCCGCCGCTGCGAGACGCCGTTCGGCCCGCCCCAGACGAGGTTGACCCGGATCAGCTGCGTCTTCAGCTGCTGCAGCTGCGGAAAGACCTTGTCCGGGTTGCCGTAGTTGATCTGCGTGTCGTCGAAGAGCCCGTGCTGGAGCGACCGCGACGCCGAGGCAGACGGCGCGGCGAGGAGCGCTGCCGCAGCGACGACGAGCGCAATGGCTGTCCCTGCGCTACGCAACCGGTGCTTCCTGCAGCGACGAGTGCAGCTGGCGCAGCCCCTCGTCGAGACCCACCTCGGGCTCCCACCCGAGTACCTGACGAGCCCGCGTGATGTCGGGCTGGCGCACCTTCGGATCGTCGACCGGCAGGGCCTCGTAAACGATCTCGCTGCCGCCGCCCCAGACCTCGAGCACCTTTTCGGCGAGCTCGAGCAGAGTGAACTCCTGCGGATTGCCGATGTTGACGGGGAGGTGCTCGCCGCTTTCGACGAGGCCGATCAGCCCCCGGATCAGGTCGTCGACGTAACAGAAGCTGCGCGTCTGCGAGCCGTCGCCGAAGACGGTGATCGACTTCCGCTCCATCGCCTGGCGCACGAACGTGGGGATCGCGCGCCCGTCGTGCGGTCTCATCCGCGAGCCATACGTATTGAAGATGCGGACGATCGCGGTGTCGACGCCCTGCTGGCGGTGGTAGGCCATCGTCAGCGCCTCGGCGTAGCGCTTCGCCTCGTCGTAGACGCCGCGCGGGCCGATCGGGTTGACGTGGCCCCAGTAGGTCTCGGGCTGCGGGTGCACCTGCGGGTCGCCGTAGACCTCGGAGGTCGAGGCGAGCAGGAAGCGGGCGCGCTTGAACTTGGCGAGGCCGAGCGCGTTGTGCGTCCCGTACGAGCCGACCTTCAGGGTCTGGAGCGGCAGCCGCAGGTAGTCGATCGGGCTCGCGGGGCTGGCGAGGTGGTAGACGAAGTCGACGTCGCCCTCGAGCCGGATCGGCTGGGTCAGATCGTGCGGGACGAACTCGAAGTCGGTGTTCGACCGGTTGTGCTCGATGTTCGCGAGCGACCCGGTCTCGAGGTTGTCCACGCAGATCACGCGGTGACCGCGGGCGAGGAGCGCATCGGAGAGGTGGGAGCCCAGGAAGCCGGCGCCGCCGGTGACGACAGAGGTCGGCATCGCGCCGATCGTAGCGGGAGACGCCCGAAATGCCTCCGAACTTAACGAAAACCTCACCGGCGAGGAAACCCGCAGAATGGGTCGATGAGCCTCGGACGCCGCTGGTCGCTCGTCCTCGCGGGCCTCGTTGTCGTCCGGGCCGTTCCGCCGCTCGTCGCGCTCGCGGCGGAGGGCCACGACGTCCCCGGCCTGCCCCGCTTCGACCTCGTCGCCGGGACGGGAGACGACGCCGGCTTCTACGCGGCCGCCCGTGAGTTCATCGCAGCACCGGGGCGCCTCCCAGCCGTGGTGTTGGCCCTGCTCCTGCTCGCCTGCGCCGCCGCCGTCGTGGCCGTCGTCCGGCTCTGGCGGACGCGACCGGAGTGGCGCCCGTGGGTGCTGCTCGGCGCCGTCGAGGTCGCGGCGCTCGCGGTCACAGTCGTCGTGCTCGAGATGGAGCCGAGCGGCTCGGCCGTCTTCGGCTGGTCGCTGCTCTGGAGCGTGCCGCTCCTGCCCGCGCGGCTGCTTGGGGTGGCGAGCTACGAGGTCGCCTTCGCCGTCGGCTTCCCGCTCCTGCTCGTGGCCAACGCGGTCGCCGTTGTCGCGACCGCCTACGCCGGGCTCTGGGCGACGGGCAGGCGGGCGGTCGGGCTCGTGGCGGCCGGCGCCCTCGCCGTGTGGCCGCTCGTCTCGGTCGTGGTCGCGGGCCACAGCGCCTGGGAGAACGGGACCTGGTTCGTCGAGACCGGGCTCGCGCTCTACACCGAGCCGCTCTCGAGCGCACTCGTCGCGGTCGCTCTGGCACTGCTGCTCCGCCCACGGTCGTCCGACCTCACCCTCGCGCTCGCAGGTCTGGCGCTCTCGTACGCGTCCCTCGTCAAGATCTCGAACGCACTCCTGGCGGCGCTCGCGGTGCTCGTCGTCCTCCGCTTCCGCGGCGTCCGCCCCGCTCTCCCGCTCGCGCTCGGCGCGCTCGTCCTGCTCCCCGTCGCGCTGGCCTACTGGCCGCTCGGTTACGTCAGCGAGGAGAACGGCCGTAACCTGCTCCCGCCCGACCCGTTCTCGCTCTCCTACGCCGGGCGGAGCTGGACCGAGTCGCTCCTCTTCTCGCCGAGGACGCTGATCGTGCTGCTCCCACTGGCGATCGTCGGGGCGCTCGCGGTCAGGCGGCGGGAAGCGCTGACGCTCCTGCTCGCAGCGACGCTCGTCAACGCGGCGTTCTACAGCTTCTACGCGCACACCTCCCTCCACCCGCGCTTCCTCTTCGCGAGCCTGCCGCCGTTCTTCGTCCTCTGGGCTGCCGGCGCCGTCGCCGTGGCCCGCCGGGTCTCCCGCGCGTGAGCCCTGTCGCGAGGCCCGGCGCCCTCGTCGGGGTCGCGCTGCTGCTCCTCTCGCTCTCGCTCACGGATCACGGCCTGCTCAGCTCGAAGGGGGTCGGCGACACCGGCCACTACCAGGAGTACGGCGAGCGCTCCC
>JBDSOJ010000153.1:0-2614 GCA_039914895.1 Gaiellaceae bacterium | reverse complement strand
GCGGCTGTTTCGTCATCGAGGTGCTCGTCCCAGGACTGAGGCGGCTTCCGCCCGGCGAGACGTTCCAACCCTTCGACGTGAGTCCAACGCACCTCGGAGTCGACGAGTACGACGTGGCCCGACAGGGCCTGGTCTCGCATCACTACTGGATCTCCGACGGCAAGCTCGAGGTCATGTCGATCCCGTTTCGCTACGTCTGGCCGTCGGAGCTCGACCTGATGGCGCGGCTCGCCGGGATGACACTGCGCGAGCGCTGGAGCGGCTGGAAGCGCGAGCCGTTCGCGAGCGACAGCCTCAAGCACGTTTCGGTCTGGGAGAAGGCTTAGAGGCTTACTCGGACTCGGCGGCGCGCTTGCGCGGAGCGCGGTGGGGCTGTGTCCACGAGTCGGCGATCGTGTCGTCGACGATCCCGGGCAGGTTCGGCGTCGAGACCGGCGTGGCGCAATGGGGGCAGATCTGCCAGAGTGCCTCGAGCGGGGCGTTGCACTTCTCGCACGCCTGCTTCAGCCGTGTCGTGCAGACCGGACAGACGAGGAATGTCGACTCGACCGCGGCGCGGCAGACGGGGCAATGCAGGCCGCGCTTCGACAGCCGCTCCTCCATCGCCCGGATCTCGAGCTCGCGCTCACGCACGTCCTCGATGTACTCGGGCGGCCGGAAGAAGAGGTAGATGATCGGGCCGACGAACGGCGGGATCAGTCCCAGCACGGTCGCCATCGCGACGAGCCACGGATCCTCGATCCGCCGGCGCGCGTCCTTGTAGACCCAGTACGCGGTCGCGAGCCAGAAGACGGCGACGAAGAAGAGGGTCAGGTTGCGGATCACGAGCCACGAGCCCGAGTCGAAGAAGTCGTTGACTCCCCCGAGCAGGTCGTCGTTGCTGGTGGTGGTGGCGGCGAGGATCACAGCAGCAGTCTTCCCACGAGGTAGCCGATTCCGAACGCGGAGCCGATGATCAAGCCGAGCACCGACAGCGCGAACGCGAGCACGGTCACCCGCTCGCGCATCTTCGTCATATCACGTCTCGTTCCTGGCCAAGTCGGCGAGAAGGTACAGCGAGCCCGTGACGAGGACGGGCGGGTGCTCGCGCGCGCGGGCGAGCGCGGCGACCGGATCAGGCTCGACCACGACCTCAGGAAAGACGCCCGCGGCGAGGCGTGCGAGCTCGGCAGCCGGAAGCGCGCGCTCGTTCCCCGATTCGGTCGCGACGAGGCGGCGTGCCTTGGTGGCGAGCGTCGAGAGCATCGCGACGGCGTCCTTGTCGCGGAGGATCGAGGCGACGACCGTGTAGTCGTCGCGATCGAGCTGCGCGACGAGCCAGCGCGCCCCGTCGGCGTTGTGGGCACCGTCCCGGACCTCGTCGCCGCGGCGCTCGAGCCGGCCGGGGAGCACGATCTCGACCTCGTGGTCAACCTTGCGCCCGAGGAAGGCGGCCGCAGCCTCGCGAGCGCCGCCAAGCACGACGTTCGGGCCGGCGAGCTGGGCGAACTCCTCGTCCGGCAGGACGGCGATCGTCCCCTCCTGCACAACGGCGAGCTTCTCGGCCGCGATCTGCTCGCGCGTGTCGCCGAGGACGTCCGTGTGCTCGAGGCCGACGTTCGTGAGCAAGACGACGTTGCTGCGAAGAACGTTCGTCGCGTCGAGCCGGCCGCCTAGCCCGGCCTCGACGACGGCGACGTCGACGCCGCGGGCGGCAAACTCGGCGAAGGCGGCCGCGCAGAGCGTCTCGAACTGCGTCGCCTCGTGTGCCTCGGCCTCCGGCCGCACACGCGAAATCGCGGCCTCGAAATCGGCGGGCGTGCCGGCGACGGTGATCCTCTCGGCCCAGGTGCGAACATGCGGCGAGACGGTCGCGCCGACCGAGAGCCCTTCCGCGAGCAGCAGCGCCTCGATCGTCCGGACCGCAGTCGACTTGCCGTTCGTACCGACGACGTGGATCGCCGGGTACGCGAGCTGCGGGTCGCCCAGAGCCGCCAGCAGCGTCCGCATCCGCCCGAGCCCGAACTCCTTCGGCCACGGGGTCAGGCCCGCGAGCCACTCAGCCTGAGAGGGCATCGAGCTCGCGCCGGTAGCGGGCGAGCTTCTCGCGCTCGGCCTCGACCACCTCGGGCTTCGCGTTCGCGACGAACCTCTCGTTCGCCAGCATCTTCTCGCCGCGCGCGATCTCACCGCTCAGGCGGGCGAGCTCGAATCCGATTGTTTCCTCGATCTCCTCCGGTGTGAGTTCGATGAGCGTGGGACGCACCACGCTTTGAAAGATTCGGCGCTCCGCTTCGGAACCAAGCTCCATCTGTACTCCCGTGCGCCTGAACACCTTGGCCGCCTCCTGCACCGCGACGAGGGCGTCCGCACGCGCATCGTCGCCCGCGTCGGGCCACGGGGCGACAATCAGCCTCGTTTCGCGGGCCGGAATCGATGACCAGATCTCCTCGGTCACGTGCGGCATCACCGGATGCAGCAGCTTGAGCAGCCGCTCGAGCGCCGCAACCGCCGTCGCGCGCGCGTCCTCGTCACCGTCGTAGAGCCGCTGCTTCACCGCCTCGGCGTACCAGTCGCAGAAGTCGTCGAAGGTGAGCCGGTAGAGCTCGGCGACAAGGTGAGAGAAGTCGAACGC
>JBDSOJ010000101.1:0-8668 GCA_039914895.1 Gaiellaceae bacterium | reverse complement strand
GGGAAAGTCGCGTGTCTCCGAGCCGTCCGGGAGCCGGTAGGCGACGCACACCTCCAGCTCGTCGAAGGCCGAGAGGACGTCGAGCTTGGTCAGCGCCAGCGACGTGATCCCGTTCAGCCGCACCGCGTAGCGGAGCGCGACCAGATCGAGCCAGCCCGGCCGCCGGTCACGCCCGGTGACGGTGCCGTACTCCTGGCCGAGCTCCCGCACCTGCGCGGCCAGCCCGGGCTCCATCTCGCTCGGGAACGGCCCCGCCCCGACCCGCGTCACATACGCCTTCGAGACGCCGATCACCCGGTCGATCCGCGTCGGGCCGATCCCGATCCCGGTCGCAGCGGCGCCCGCGATCGGATTCGACGAGGTGACGAACGGATAGGTGCCGTGGTCGAGGTCGAGCAGCGTCCCCTGCGCGCCTTCGAGCAGCACGTTCTTGCCCTCACGGAGCGCCTCGTCGACGAGCAGCGAGGTGTCGGCGACGAACGGCCGCAGCCGACGGGCGAAACCCTCGTAGCGCGAAGCCACGTCCTCGAGCTCGAACGGCTCGTGCTCGTAGACGCGCTCGAGCCAGACGTTCTTCTCCTGGAGCGCGGTCTCGATCTTCTGGCGCAGGATCTTCGGGTCGAGCAGGTCCTGGACGCGGATCCCGAGCCGCGCCGCCTTGTCGGCGTAGCAAGGCCCGATCCCGCGCCGCGTCGTCCCGATCTGGAGCTTGCCGAGCCGTTTCTCGCCGGCACCGTCGATCGCGATGTGCCACGGCATGATCAGGTGCGCGTTGCCAGAGATCCTGAGCGGCTCGGCCGAGATTCCCCGCTCCTCGAGTCCGTCGATCTCCTCCAGCAGCACCTCCGGGTCGACAACGCAGCCGGCGCCGAGCACACTCACCTTGCCCGAGAGGATCCCCGAGGGCAGGTGGCGGAACTTGAACGTCTCGCCGTCGACGATCACGGTGTGGCCCGCGTTCGGGCCACCCTGGTAGCGGCAGACGATGTCGCTGTCCTGCGCTAGCAGGTCGACGATCTTTCCCTTGCCCTCGTCGCCCCACTGGGCGCCGACGATGACGATTGCAGGCACGGAGCGATCATGCCCGACTCGGTGAGATCGCACGCCGATCGGCTCGTCGGGCTTACGCGGCCCCGAGTGCCCGGTAGTCGTTGGTCGGAGTCAGGCTCACCTCCTGACACAGTCGCCGGAGCCGGCTGGCGATCGGCTTGCCGACGCGGTCGTCGAGCTCGCCGAGCGTCAGGTTCGTGGTCGCGATCGTCAGCGAGCGGGACGACTCGCGCTCGTTGACGAGGCTGTAGAGACGCCCCCGCGACCAGTCGTCGGGCTTCTCGTTGCCGAGGTCGTCGAGCACGACGATCTTGAAGCCGCGCGGGAAGCTCCATTGCAGCTCCTCGCCGTCGAGTTGCTGGCTGCGGAGGTCGCGGAGGCGCTGCAGCCACGTCGGGACGTTGATGAAGAGGCTCGCCGACTCCTGCATGTACGCCGCCTCGCGGAGGATCGCGATCGCGAGGTGCGTCTTGCCGGCGCCGGGCGGGCCGTGGAGGAGCAGGCCGCGGCTCGGCCGGCGGCCCTGGCGCACCTCCTTCGACAGGTTCATCGCCAGCGTCAGCGCGTCTCCGGTGCCGCGCACGCGCTGGAAGGTCGCGAACGAGCAGTCGCGGTAGGCAAGCGGCACGCCGGTGCGGACGAACCGCGCCGCAGCCTGGCTCTCGGCCTGCTCGATCTCCTCGGCCTGGCGGCAGACCTCGCAGTAGCGGCTGCCCGGAAAGGTGAAGTGCAGCACCTTCACCTCGACCGTGTCGAAGGTGCGGCGGCAGGTGAGGCAGGTGGCGTTCATGCGGCGCGGTTCATGCTGCACGGTGGTCGGAGAACTTCGCGTAGCGCTTGACGAAGTTGAGCTTGATCGTTTCGGTCGGCCCGTTGCGGTGCTTGGCGACGTGCACCTCCGCGAGCCCCTGTTGCTCCGACTCCTCGCCGTTGTAGTACTCGTCGCGGTAGATGAACATGACGAGGTCGGCGTCCTGCTCGATGCTGCCGCTCTCGCGCAGGTCCGAGAGAACGGGCCGCTTGTCGGTGCGCTGCTCGACCGCGCGCGAGAGCTGCGAGAGGGCGATGATCGGGACGTCGAGGTCCTTCGCGAGCGCCTTCAGGCCGCGGGAGAGCGACGAGACCTCCTGCAGGCGGCTCTCGACGTTGCCGCCCATCGCCATCAGCTGCAGGTAGTCGACGACGATCATCCCGAGCTCGGGCTCGCGCCGTTTCAGCGTCTGGGCGCGCGAGCGGAGTTCGAACAGGGTCAGGCCGGGCGTGTCGTCGAGGTAGAGCGGCGCCTGCTCGAGCGTGGCGCAGGCCTTCGAGAGCCGCGCCCAGTCGTCCTCGGCCAGCTTCCCCGTCCGGATCTTGTGCGAGTCGATCTTTCCCTCGAGGCAGATCAGCCGCTGCGTCACCTCCTGCTTCGACATCTCGAGCGTGAAGAACGCGCAGGGCATGCCGGTGCGAACGACGTTGGCGGCGATGCTGATCCCGAGCGCGCTCTTTCCCATCGAGGGACGGGCGGCGAGGATGATCAGGTTGCCGGGCTGGAAGCCGGCCGTGATCGCGTCGAGCTCGGCGAAGCCGCTCGAGACGCCCGTCACGGACGCGCCCTGCTCGTACAGACGGCTGACGCGCTCGAAGGTCTCGACGAGCGCCTCCTTGAGCGAGCGGAGCTCGCCCGGGCTGCCCGCCTGGCTGACCTCGAACAGGACCTGCTCCGCCTTCGAGATCAGGTGGCTCGTCTCGTCGCCGCGGTCGATCGCGAGCCGCGTGATCTCGCGGCCGGCGTCGGTGAGCCGGCGGATCAGGGAGTGGTCGCGGACGATCAGGGCGTAGTGGGCGGCGTTGCCGGCCGCCGACGCCCAGGCGGCGATCTCGTGGATCTTGCTGCGGCTGCCGACGAGCTCGAGCTGCCCCTCCTCCTCGAGCTTCGCGGTGACGGTGATCGCGTCGACCGGCTCGCCGCGCTCGAAGAGCCCGCGGGCGACGTCGAAGATGACACCGTGCGTGCGCCGGTAGAAGTCGGAGGATTTCAGGTGCTCGCTGACGGCCGCGATCGCCGTCGGCGCGAGCAGCATCGCGCTCAGGACCGACATCTCGGCATCCAGGTCGTGCGAGGGCACGTGCGGGGTGTGCACCCCGACCGGGGGCATGGGCGCGACCTGGGCCATGAGACTCATTAGAGCGGCAGCGGCGGACGGCCTCAACGGCTGGGGAATCACAGGCCGCCGCGGGCAGCCGAGAGGCCGATTTGCAGGCGGAAGGAACGCGTGTTCGCAGCGTTCTCCACAGCGGCCGGGCGGCTCCACCGGCACTGTCCACAAGAGCCGTGTCCGCTTAGAGCGGGAAGTTCACAGCACGCTCCACAGGCCTGTGGAGCGTGCTGTGAGCAGTTACTGCTGCTCGGGCGCGGCGGCCGCCTCGGGCTCGCCGTCCGTTGCCTCGGGCACCGCGTCGGTCTCGGCCTCAGCGTCGGTCTCAGCCTCAGCCTCGGTCGCCTCGGTCTCCGCGTCGACGGCGAGCTCGGCCTCGAGGATCTCCTCGGCCTCGGCCCGGTGGGCCTGCGCGTCGGCTTCCTTGGCCGCCTCGGCCTCCGCCTCCGCGGCCTCCATCGCGGCCAGCTCCTCCTCGGGCGGCAGCTCCCCGCCCTCGGGGACGACGAGCGTCTTCACGTCGACCGTGACGTCCTCGAAGATCTGGATCGGGATCGCGTAGCGCCCGATCCGCCGGATCGAGTCGGTGCCGATCTTCTTCCGGTCGACGCGGATCTTGCGGGTGCGCCAGAGCTCGTCGGCGATGTCCGTCGTCGTCACGGAGCCGAAGAGCGCGCCGGTCGGGCCTGACTTGACGTCGAAGCTGAGCACCGTTTTGCGGAGCACGTCGGCGATCTCGTTCGCCTGGTCGACCGAGCGGGCCTCGTGCCGGGCGCGCTGGTCGTCGAGCCGTTTCAGCTCGGCGACGCGGCCGGCCGTGGCCGGCTCCGCCAGCTTGCGCGGGAGCAGGAAGTTGCGCGCGTAGCCGCGGGCGACGTTGACCACCTCGCCGCGAAGCCCGAGCTTGTCGACGTCGTTGAGCAGGATCACCTCCATCAGCGGGGCTCCACGTAGGGCAGGAGCGCCATCTCGCGCGCCCGCTTGACCGCGACCGCGACCTGCCGCTGGTGACGCCGGCAGGCGCCGCTGATGCGGCGGTTGCGAATCTTCCCCTTCTCCGAGATGTAGCGGCGGAGCTGGTTCAGGTTCTTGTAGTCGACCTCTTCGACCTTGTC
The DNA here is from genome assembly GCA_039914895.1 of Gaiellaceae bacterium. Classification (GTDB taxonomy): domain Bacteria; phylum Actinomycetota; class Thermoleophilia; order Gaiellales; family Gaiellaceae; genus Gaiellasilicea. The sequence goes on along the minus strand of JBDSOJ010000101.1, from coordinate 4,362 downwards.
CTTGCAGAAGAGGCAGCTCTTGCGCCGCCCGGGGGCGAGCGAGGAGCCGGGACGCTTGCTGCGCGTCTGCTGGGTTTTCGGCTGTGCCATCTGATCGCTCCTAGAAGGGAATGTCGTCGTCTGCGGGGGTTGCGGGGAAGTCGGCGGACGAGCTCTGCGCCGCGCCGGCCGGCACGAACTGCTGCCCGCCACCCGCGCCTTCGCCGCCACCCTCGCGACCGCCGAGGAACTGGATCGTGTTCGCGGTCACCTCGACCGACTGCCGCTTGGTGCCGTCCTGCGCGTCCCACTCACGCCAGGTCAGCTTGCCCTGGACGCCGACAGGGCGGCCCTTGGCGAGGTACTGCGCGCAGTTCTCCGCGTCGCGTCCCCACACGGTGACGTCGAAGTAGTACGCCGCGTCCTGCCACTCCTCGCCGCGCTTGATGCGGTCGTTGACGGCAAGCCGCAACGTCGTCACGGCGGTGCCGGACGGCGTGTGCCTCAGCTCGGGGTCCTTCGTCAGGTTGCCGACGAGGACGACGCTGTTGATGTTCTGGGCCATTACTCCTCCTCCAACGAGGTGTCGATGGGGTCGGCGACATCCTCGCGTGTGGGGCCGCCCACCGCTACTGGCTGAGTCGAACCCGGCCGGTAACGACGGGTGGCCAGGTGGCGCATCACGTCGTCGTCGATCTTGAGCACGCGCGAGATCTCGTCGAGCGTCTCGCCGTCGGTGCTGAACGAGAGCAGGTGATAGACACCGTCGCCCTTCTTGTCGATCTCGTAGGCGAGCTTGCGGCGGCCCCAGACGTCCTGGCCGTCCCAGCGTCCGCCGCCCTTCTCGACGAGATCGCGGGTGCGCTTGACGATCTCCTCCTGCCGCTCGTCGGGCAGGTCGGGGTCCAGCATGAGCAGAATCTCGTAATCGATCACGTTCCCGGTCTCCTTCCGTCGGGCTTCCCGTGGTCTTAGGCGGCCTCGCCGGCAAGCGTGAGCGGGAACGGCGCACGCGAAGACGGGGCAGGAAGCGGCAGGAAGAGTAGCATCGGCGCCATGGGACGGCTGCTCACCGGGCTCGGCGGCGCCTTCGGGCTCGCGTGGCTCTGGCGCTTGCTGCGCCGTGAGCAGGTCGGCCGGCAGCCGCCGCAGCCCGACCCGGCAGCGGAGCTGCGCACGAAGCTCGAGCAGGCGCGGGGGGCGGCCGACGACCGGGACGAGTTCGACGCGGCCGAGGGCCAGCCGGTCGACGAGGTCGAGCCGCCGTCGCTCTCGCTCGACGAGCGCCGCCGCGCGATCCACGAGAAGGCGCAGCAGGCGCTTGGCGAGATGAATCGCCCAGGCGAGGGCGACTAGCCGTCGGCGGTATCCGTCTGAGCAGGCTTCTTCGAGCCCGCGGCATACTTCAAGGAGATGACCGATCTGCCTCAGACGGACGACCCGCCCTCCGCGGACGCGGGATACGACCCGGCCCGGGTCGAGGAGGCGTTCAGCGCCTTCGCCGAGCGCGTGCACGAGCTCGAAACGGTCGCGGGCGAGCTGCGCGCGGAGCTGCAGGCGTTGCGCGCCGAGCGGCCCGCTCCGACCCGTTTCGACGACGAGCGCTGGCCGGTGGAGCAGAGCGCCTATCCCTCTCCGGCCCATCCCTCCCCGGATTGGATCGCCGCGGTGCCGGCACCGCTCGCACGCGGGCTCACGGTGCCGCGGCTCGCGCTCGAGGGTGTATTCCTGCTCGTCGTCGCGCTCCTCGCCGGCCTGGCCGACCTCGCTGCTGTCTGGATCGTGCTGGTGATGGTGGCTGCGTGGACGCTCGTCGCGCTGTCCGAATGGGGGGCCGCCGCCACGCGCGAACGCTGGCGGTTGGGCGAGATCGCGGCGCCGCTCGGCGACGAGGTGGCCGACACGACCGGCCCGTGGGACATGCCTGTCGTCGAGGCGACGGTGATCGAGGCGGGACCCGATCCCGAGTCGAGGACGATGGTGACGAAGCTGCCCGCCGACCCGGTGGAAGCGGAGCCTGAGGAGATCGCCGAGTCGGCGGCTGCGCCCAGGCGCCGGCGCGGCCTGAGGCGGTGGAGGCAGCCCCCCGAGGCGGGCGCCGAGGCGGGCGCCGCCGACCCCTGGGAGACGTGAGCTACCCGCTCAGGAAGCGCTGGGCGCCGCGGGCGAGCGCGCCCGCCAGCCGCTGCTGGTAGGCGGCGCTGCGGAGGAGTCCGGCCTCGCGCCGGTTCGACATGAAGCCCGTCTCGACGAGCACCGCCGGCACGTCTGCCCAGTTGAAGCCGGTCAGGTCGGCGCGCTCGACGACGCCGAGGCTCCGCGCGCCCGTGGCGGCAACGAGCTCGCCCTGCAGCAGCAGTCCGGCGCGGCCGCTCGCGCGGTGGATGTCGTCGGTCCAGCCGCGGCGGAGCGCCGGCACGAGCGTCGAGATCCCGTGCACGTCCGGGTCGCTCGAGCCGTCCGCGTGGATCCGGATCATCAACGCGGCGCCACGGGCGTTGCAGAACCCGGCGCGCTCCCGATTGCCGCCGCGATAGCCGCTCCCGGCACGCGTCAGCGCAACTCGGTAGCCGCGGGTGAGCAGGAGCGCTTTCGTCCGCCGCGCGATCGCGAGCGCAACCGGCGCCTCGCCTGCCGCGCCGCCGGGATCCCTGACCTTCAGCCGGCTCGAGCCGGGGCCGATCGGCTCGAGCTGTCGGCCGATCTCGGGCGCGGTGCCGTGACCGGGATCGAGGCAGATCAGCGCGGCAGCGGCGACCACGGCGAGCACCTACAGCGCCAGCAGCTCGGCCAGCTCGTCCGCGGTCGGCTCCCAGGCGCCTGCCTCGGCGTTCGCGCGCACCTGCTCCGGCTTCGTCGCACCGGCGATCACGGAGACGACGCCGGGGACGGCCGCGAGGCCGCCGACCGCAACCTCGAGCAGCGAGGCGCCGTGCCTTTCCCCGAGGGCCTGTAGCCGCTCGACCGCGGCCAGATCCTCGTTCGCGAGCTCGCGGCCGTGCAGCCGCGTTCCCTCGCGGGAGGGCTCGCCGCGCGGGTACTTGCCCGTGAGCAGGCCGCTCGCAAGCGGGAAGTAGGGGATGAAGCCGACGCCGGTCCGCTCGCACGCCGGCAGCAGCTCCTCCTCGGCCTCGCGCCGGAGCCACGAGTACTCGCTCTGCTCGGAGACGAATGGAGTGAGGCCGCGCTCGGACGCGATCGCGCTCGCCTCCTCGACCATCGCCGCGGTGAAGTTGGAGGAGCCGATCGCGCGCACCTTCCCCTCCTGGACGAGCTCGTGCAGCGCCTCGAGTGTCTCCGCGAGCGGCGTGACGCCGTCGGGGCGGTGGTACTGGTAGAGGTCGATCCGGTCGGTCTGCAGGCGTCGCAGCGAAGCCTCGATCGCCTTGCGGATGTAGGGGCGGGCGCCTTGGGCAGTCTCGCCGTCGCCGAGCTCGTGGCCGAACTTGGTCGCCAGCACGACCTGCTCGCGCCGACCGGCGAGCGCGCGGCCGATGATCTCCTCGCTGCCGCCGCGGTTGCCGTAGACGTCGGCGGTGTCGAAGAAGGTGACGCCGGCGTCGAGCGCCGCGTCGATCACGGCGCGGGAGGCGGCCTCGTCGATCCGGCGGCCCAAGTTGTTGCAGCCGAGCCCGACGACGGTCACTTCGAGGTCGGAACTGCCAAGGTGGCGTGTGCGCATGCCGGGCACCCTAGTCAGTACCGTCAGAGCGATGAGGCGCGAGGAAGGGAAGAAGTCGCTGCAGGACGTGCTGCGAGCGCGCCGCGAGTCGCCGGTGCTGCTCAGTCCTGCGGAGGCGGCGAATCGTGAGGCGGCACGGCGCCGGGAGGAGGCCGAGGCCGCCGCGACCGAGGCGCTCGCGCGCTGGCGGGACGGCCGCTCGCCCGACGGTCGCGGCAAGCTCGCGACCGAGGCCTACGGCGCGCTCTTCCGGCTCAGCGCGGCGGCCTACGACGCGACCGGGCACTGGACCCGGCGGGCGAAGGCGCAGCTCGCCCTGGCGCCCGCGTGCGAGGTCGAGCGTTGTCGCGCAGCGAGCGACCTCGCGGCACATCACCTCACGCACGAGACAATCGGCGACGAGCAGCCCGGGCGCGACCTGATCACGCTCTGCGACGGGTGCCGGCGCCGTGCCGAGAAGCTCGGGCGGGAGCTCGGTCGCGTGCCGCGTCGTGACGCGATCGTCGCCCTGGACCCGCGCCGCCCGCTCTACGGGCCTGCAGAGATCGCGGCGCTGAAGGCCAAGTACGGCAGCTCTTCCTGAGTGAAGCGCCGGGGGTGACCTTGCGGCCACCCCCGTTGCTTCGGAAGGGAGCTCGACGTGGAGCGCTGCGGCACGGCCCACGGAACTCGCCAGTCCTCACGCTATCGGCCGCTAGGAC
>JBDSOJ010000080.1:0-9909 GCA_039914895.1 Gaiellaceae bacterium | reverse complement strand
GCTTCCTCAAGGTCGTGCACAAGCGCGGCTGGCTCTTCATGGGGCACCGCTCGACCGAGTGGTGCCCCCGTTGCGGCACCTCGCTCTCCCAGCACGAGCTCTCTCAGTCGGGCGTCTACCAGGATCGCCACGACCCGTCCCTCTTCGTCCGCTTCCCGCTCCTCGACCGGCCGCACGAGTCGCTCGTGATCTGGACGACGACGCCGTGGACCGTGCCGGCGAACGTGGCGGCCGCGGTCAAGCCGGACGCCGAGTACGGGCTGCGCGAGAACGGCGAGTGGGTCGCCGTCGAGCGCTTCCCGGACGAGAAGCTCGGCGAGAGGAAGCGGGGCGAGGAGCTCGTCGGCTGGCGCTACTCGGCGCCTTTCGACGGCGTCGGCCCCGGTGGCGGGGTCGAGCACCGCGTGATCCCGTGGGACGAGGTCACGCTCGACCAGGGCACCGGGATCGTCCACATCGCGCCGGGCTGCGGCGGCGAGGACTTCGAGCTCTCCAGGGTGCACGGCCTCGACGTGCTGACGCCGGTGGACGAGGCGGGGCACTTCTACGACGACTACGGCTGGTTGCACGGGCTCTCGACCGTCGAGGCCGCCGACCAGATCATCGGCTTCATCGGCGAGCAGGGGCTGCTCGTCGAGGCCGGTCTCCACGAGCACGCCTACCCGCACTGCTGGCGCTGCGACACGCCGCTGATCTTCCGGCTCTCCGACGACTGGTTCATCGGCGTCGAGGAGCTCCGCGAGCCGCTCCTGGCGGCGAACGCGACGGTCGAGTGGACGCCCGCCTACATGGGTAAGCGCATGGACGACTGGCTCCGCAACATGGGCGACTGGAACATCTCGCGCCGCCGCTACTACGGGCTACCGCTGCCGTTCTACCCCTGCGCGTGCGGACACCTGAACGTGATCGGATCGAAGGCGGAGCTCGTCGAGCGCGCCACCGGCGGCGTCGAGCAGCTCGAGGAGCTGCGCCGCCCCTGGATCGACGATGTGCCGATCACCTGCGAGTCCTGCGGCGAGGAGGTGAACCGGGTCACCGAGGTCGGCGACGTCTGGCTCGATGCGGGCATCGTCCCCTTCTCGACCCTCGGCTGGCAGAGCCCGGATTACGTGCCCCAGGGCTACGCCACCGGGGCGGCGAAGGGGCTGACGACGGCCGATCTTCCCGACCACGCGTATTGGGAGGAGTGGTTCCCGGCCGACTGGGTCTCGGAGATGCGCGAGCAGATCCGGCTCTGGTTCTACTCGCAACACTTCATGTCGGTCGTCCTCACCGGCCGCGCCCCGTATCGGAAGGTGCTCGGCTACGAGAAGATGCTCGACGAGACCGGCCGCGAGATGCACGGCTCTTGGGGGAACATGATCGAGGCCGAGGACGCGTTCGAGCGCATGGGCGCCGACGTGATGCGCTGGCAGTTCTGCGCGCAGCCGCCGGACCGCAACCTCCTCTTCGGCTTCGGCCCCGCACACGAGATCAAGCGGCGGCTGTTGACGCTCTGGAACTCGACGCGCTTCCTCGTCGACTACGCGAAGATCGAGGCCTTCCGGCCGGAGTGGGGCTCGGCGCCGTCGAGCGACCAGCCGCTCGACCGGTGGCTCGCGGCGCGGACAGCACAGCTTGTCGCCGAGTCGACCGCCGGCTACGAGGCGTTTCTGACGGGCAACGTCACCCGCGCGTTCGACGAGTTCGTCGACGACGTCTCGAACTGGTACATCCGCCGTTCGCGCCGCCGTTTCTGGGACGGCGACATCGAGGCGTTGCAATCGCTCTGGCACGCTCTCGTGCAGGGCATCCGCGTGATCGCACCCGTGCTGCCGTTTCTCGCCGAGCACCTCTGGCAAATCCTTGTGCGCGGAGCGGACGGCGAGCCGCCCGCGTCGGTCCATCTCGCCGGCTGGCCGGAGGCGGGCGAGGTCGATCGGGCGTTGCTCGACGAGGTGGCCGAGCTTCGTCGCGTCGTCGCGTTGGGACACCAGGCGCGCGCGGCCTCGCGGCTGAAGCTCCGCCAGCCACTGCGGCGGCTCGTCGTCGAGGGTGCGCCGCTCGCCGCCTCGCACGCAGACGAGCTGCGCGAGGAGCTGCGGGTCAAGGTGGTCGAGTTCGGCCCGGTCGAGGCGACCGAGCTGCACGTCAAGCCCAACCTGCCCGTGCTCGGCCCGAAGCTCGGCAAGGAGCTGGGTGCCGTCCGCGCCGCGCTCGCCGCCGGCGAGCTCGAGCAGCTCGACGGGGGCGGCTTCCGCGTTCTCGGCCACGACCTCAGTCCCGACGAGGTGCTCGTAGAGCGCTCAGGGAAGGAGGGTTGGTCGGTGGCCTCCGACGAGGGCACGACGGTTGCGCTCGACACGACACTCGATCCGGAGCTGGAGCTCGAAGGCCGCGTCTACGACCTGATCCACTCGCTCAACTCGATGCGCAAGGAGCAGGGCCTCGAGCTGACCGACAGGATCGCCGTCACGCTGCCCGCCGCCGACGCCGACCTCGTAGAGCACCACGCCGAGTGGATCAAGGCCGAGGTGCTCGCCGTCTCGCTCGACTCCGACGGCGTCGAGGCCCCCCGGATCGCGAAGGTCTAGCCAGGGTCTTCGGCGGGTATTACGCTCTCGACGAGGAGGCGCGATGCACGCGTGCAGGCAGTGCGGCGGGTCGATCGGTGAGGCGTTTCGCTACTGCCCCTGGTGCGCCGCGCCGCAGCGCGCGAAGCTCGTCGAGTTCTTCGCCGGCACCGGTACGGAGGCGGGCAAGGCGCTCCGCGTCTCGCGCTACACGGAGGAGGGGCACGTCCGCTTCAGCGTGTGGGACGAGAGCGGCGTCGCCGAGGCGGCCGTCTCGATCGACGAGCGCGAAGCGCAGCGGCTTGCTTCGTTCGTCGATACCGGGAGGAGGATGAGGGAACGCCAGGGCCGCGAACGGCCCCTTTAGGGATCTTCGCGCGGAACGGGATCCGCTTCCGCGGATCTCGTTCCTTGCGCAGCTAGCGCTGAGATTCGGCGAGCGCAAGCTCGCGACGCAGCTCCACCGGGAGGCGGAACGTCACGTCCTCGTCGACCATCCGGAACGGCTCGATCCGCTCGACGCCGCGCGCCCTGAACCAGTCGCAGACGCGGTTAACGAGCTTCTCCGGTGCCGACGCACCTGATGTCACACCGACGGTCTTCACCCCGTCGAGCCACGCCTCGTCGATCTCAGTCTCGTCGTCGATCAGGTAGGAGCCGATCCCTCCGGCGCGCGCGACATCGACGAGTCGGTTCGAGTTGGACGAGTTACGCGACCCGATCACGAGCAGCAGATCGACCTCGGTCAGCATCTCCTTCACCGCCCACTGCCGGTTGGAGGTCGCGTAGCAGATGTCCTCCTTCTTCGGCGCGTAGATCGCCGGGAAGCGCCGCCGCAGGACGCCGATGATCTCGGACGTCTCGTCGACCGAGAGCGTCGTCTGGGTGATGTATGCAAGTCGAGTGTCCGCCGGTAGGTCGAGCGCCTCCGCCTCGGCGACGTCCTGCACGAGCACGGTCGCCTCGGGCGCCTCGCCCATCGTCCCGACGACCTCCTCGTGGCCGGCATGGCCGATCAGGATGACGGTGTAGCCGTCCGCCGCGTACCGCCGCGCCTGCACGTGCACCTTGGTCACGAGCGGGCACGTCGCATCGATCACGTTGTGCCCGAGTGCCGCCGACGCCGCGTTGACCGACGGCGCGACGCCGTGGGCGGAGTAGACGATCGTCGCACCCTCGGGCGTCTCGTCCTCGGAGTCGACGAAGATCGCGCCGCGCGCCTCGAGGTCGCGGACGACGTGGATGTTGTGGACGATCTGCTTGCGCACGTACACCGGCGGGCCGTAGTGCTCGAGCGCCAGCTCGACGGTCTCGACGGCGCGCTCGACCCCGGCGCAGTAACCGCGCGGCGAGGCGAGGAGGACTCGTTCGACCACAGCTCAAGCGTACCGGTGGCAGGGACACAGCCCTGCCGCGTCGGGGGTCGTCGCGACAGGGCTGTGTCCAATGCTCCCCGCGCAGTACGCGGTTCGCATCGCCCAGTGCAACCACGCTAATACTCGCTCGGCCCGATGCCAATGGGCCGAGCGGCCCATCTTTCAAAGCGGCATCGACGTCTCTATCATCGGGGGCGGCCAGTGGACGCAGAGACTCAAGCGGTGCTGTTCAATGCGGTGCCGTTGCTGATCCTCGCGGCGCTGTACCTGGCCGTGGGGTTCGCGATCGCTCCGGTGCTGTGGCGAGAGCGCGAACGGATGGGCGAGATCGGCTTCGCGGCCGCGCTCGTGTTCCCATTCCTCGGCCTCACGGCCGCGATCCTCGGGGTCGGGATCGCGATCCAGCGCGACCCGCTCGCCGGCAACGCGCTGCTCTCGCTGCCCGCGATCGTGCTCGGCGCCATTCCGCTCGTCAGCATCGCCCGCAACTGGGGCGAACGTGACCTGCTCGTCGCCGGGGTGCGGCGGGCCCGTGAGGCCGAGCAGCGCTCGACGCTTCGCGACCGCGAGCTCGCAAGCGTCGGCCGGCTCTTGCACCGCCTGCTCGACGCATCCGAGCCGGACGACGTCGCGACGCTGCTGCTCGACGAGCTCGCCGAGGTCTTCGACCTCGACCTCACGAACCTCGCACTGATCGAGGACGAGGGACGGGTCGCCGTGCTCGTCGCCGCCCGTGAGGGCGGGACCGATCATACGGCCCTGCTCGGGCAGCGCATCGAGCTCGACCGCGAGTCGTCCGGGATCAGCGCCGTCGTGCGCGAAGGAACCGCGTTTGCGGTCTACGACGCCGAGCAGTCGGCCGTCGTGAACCAGCGTCTGAACGCGATCGCGAAGGTGAAGAGCTGCGTCTTCGTCCCCGTCCGCGCTCGGGACGAGGTGTTCGGCGTCGTCTTCGGGGCCGTGCGCCAACCGCGTCTGTTTGAGGAGGACGAGCTCGCGCTGATGCAGACGTTGGCCAGCGAGGCGGGTCTCGCGTTGGAGCGCTCGCGCGCGACGGTCGCGCTCGGCCAAGCGCTCGAGCGCGAGCGGCTGATCTCCCGCATCTCGCTCGAGCTCCGCTCCAGCCGGAACGTCGACGAGGTGCTCTCCGCCGTGCTCGAGGAGATCGGCAGTGCCCTCGACGCGGTCAGGTGCTTCGTCCGGGTCGGCGCGGAGGGAGAGACCGACGCGCTCCTAGCCGAATGGGATGCCGCTGGTATCGAGCCGGTCGGCGATGCCGGCCGCCTGCCGGTCGTGAACCTTGCCGCACGCTCCGGTCGTACCGTCGCCGTCGCCGACGTCCTCGAAGCGGCCGAGCTGAGCGACGCCACGCTCGGCGACGTGCGCGAGCTCGCGAAGCGGGGAGTCCGCGCCGTGTTGGCGGCGCCGATCGTCGCCCAGGACCGGAGCCTCGGCGTCCTCGTCTTCCATCGCGCCGTCCCCGAGCCATGGCGCCCGACCGAGGTCGCGCTCGCGGAGGCGGTCGCGCGCGAGGCTGCGGTCGCACTCGATACGTCGAGGCTGCTTCACGACCGTGAGCGCCGTCTGGCTGAGCAGCAGGCACTCCTGAAGGCCGGTGAGGCGCTCACCAGCGACCTCCGTTTCGACACCGTGATCGAGCGCCTCGTCGAAGAGCTCTGCGCGCTCGTGAACGCCGACGCCGCAGATTGCTGGACGCTCGCGCCGAGCGGCTCGAAGCTCGTCTGCCGCGCCGTGCGCGGACTCCCCGAGGACGAGGTGGGACGCACGATCGCGGTCGAAGGGACGATCGGCGAGGCGATCGAGACCGGCAGGCCCGTGCTGCGACGCGACTTCGCCACGTCCGAGCGGCCGGCCCCGTCCGGCAACTACGCGGCGTTCTCAGAGGTCATGGACGCTCCCATCTTCTCGTTCGGAGAGATTCGCGGCGTGCTCGGAGCCTGCTCACGCGAGGCGGGACGCTTCGAGGAATCGGACCTGCGCCTGATCGAGGCCTTCGCCAGCCTCGCCTCGATCGCGCTCCGCAACGCGGAAGCGTACGAGGAGAGCACGCGGCAGACGCAGGTCGAGCGTGGGTTCTATCGGATCGCGGCCGTGCTGAGCGAGCCGCTCTCCGAGCAGGAGACGCTCGACGCTGTCGCGCAGGCCGCGGCGGAGGCACTCGGCGGCGACTCGGCCGCCGTGCTCCGGTCGACCGGAGCAGAGCTCGAGCTCGTCGGCTCGTACGAGATCGCCGAGAGCCTGGCCGCACATCTTCGCGAGACAGCGTCGGGTCTCGCAGCCTACGCCCACGGCGGCAAGGTGCTCGCGTCCCGGCGTCTGCGCGAGGACCGGCGGTTCGGCGACGGCTTGGGGGAGGCGGCGGCGACGGCGGGACGCCACTCGCTGCTGGCGGTGCCGCTCCAGCAGCCGGGCGGCGAGCGCGCCGGGCTCGTGCTCGTCTTCTTCCGGGGCGAGCGGACGTTTGAGGACGACCAGCTCGAGCTCGCCCGTCAGGTGGCGGCGGCGTCGTTGGGTGCGCTCGAGCGCAGCAACCTCTTCGAGCGCGAGCGCCGGTCGCGGCAGCTCGCGCAGCGGCTTGCCCTGGCGGGCCGCGAGCTCGCAGGCGAGCTCGACCCGGACGACGTCTTCGATCAGGTCGCCCGGCACGCGGTGGAGCTGCTCGATGGCGACGGTGCATCGGTGCGGGCGCTCGAGGGCGACGAGGTGGTCGTGCGAGCCGCCGCCGGCGCCGGCGAGACGGAGGCGCTCGCGACGCGTGCACCCTCGACCGCCTGGCTCGTCGGCGACATCGTGCAGACGCGCGCCACGCGTGCGATCGCGGATGTCGGCGGCGACGCGAGGGTCGGCGAGGCCGACGCGATGCTCGCCGCCGGGTACACGGGCTACCTCGGCGTACCGATGATCGGGCCGGAGGAGTCGGTGCACGGGATCCTTGCCGTCTACTCGCTACGCCCGCGCGAGTGGCGCGAGGAGGAGGCCGAGGCGCTGCGGGCTCTCGCTGCGACCGCTGTCGCGGCGCGCGTCAACGCCGAGCTCTACCAGGGGATCAGCCAGGAGCAGCAGCGCGGCGAGGCGATCCTCGCCAACGTCGCCGACGGGATCGTCGCCGTCGACCGGGACGGCAAGGTCGTGCTCTGGAACCCGGCTGCCGAGCGCGTCACCGGCGTCTCGCAGGCAGAGGCGCTCGGCCGGACGCCGACCGACGCGCTCGGCCGCCCGCTCGACGCGGCCGACGGCACGACCGGGCGCAGCCGCATGCTGCCGATCCGCCGCGGCGGCGAGGAGGTCTGGCTCTCGCTCAGCGAGGCCGTGATGACCGATCCGGGGGGCGTGGTCGCCGGCCGGATCTACGCCTTCAGGGACATCTCGGCCGAGCGGAGCGTCGAGCAGATGAAATCCGACTTCGTCTCGACCGTCTCGCACGAGCTCCGCACACCGCTGACCTCGATCTTCGGCTTCGCCGAGACGCTGCTGCGGCAGGACGTGCTCTTCGGTGAGGAAGAGCGGGCGACGTTCCTCCGCTACATCGCCTCCGAGTCCGAGCGCCTGACGTCGATCGTCGACCGGCTGCTCTCGGTCGCGCAACTCGACACCGGCGACATCGCCGTCGAGATCACCGCGACCGACGTGGGCTCGGTCGTCAACGAGGCGGTGCGCTCGGCCGAAGGGGCGGACGGCCGGAACGGGCACCGCTTCGTCGTCGATCTCGCCGACGAGCCGCTCGCCGCCGAGGCGGACCGCGACAAGCTCGTTCAGGTGCTCGCGCACCTTCTCGACAACGCGGTGCGCTACTCGCCGGCCGGCGGCACCGTCACCGTCTCAGCGCGCCGGGGCAAGGATGCGGTCGAGGTGAGCGTCGAGGACGAGGGCGTCGGGATCCCGCACGCCGAGCAGGAACGGATCTTCCGGAAGTTCTACCGCGGCGATGCGGCCGCGGCCGGGGCGGTGGGTGCCGGCGCGACCGGGCTCGGCCTCTTCCTCGCCGAAGGGCTCGTGACGGCGATGGGCGGCAGGATCAGGGTCGACTCGAGCGAAGGGACGGGATCGACGTTCGTGCTGGAGCTCCGCGCTGCCGAGAGTGAGAGATGACACAGCTGGGTACATGACGCGGATGACCACCGTCCTCGTGATCGACGACGAAGCGCCGATCCGGCTGCTCTGCCGCGTCAACCTCGAGGCGGAGGGAATGTCCGTACTCGAGGCGGGGGACGGACCGTCCGGTCTCGACACCGCCCGCGCCGACCGGCCCGACGTGATCCTGCTCGACGTGATGATGCCCGGGCTCGACGGCTGGGGCGTCGCCGAGGCGCTGCTCGAGGACGAGCGCACCGCCGAGATTCCGATCGTCTTCCTGACCGCGCGGGCGGAGTTTCGCGATCGCGCGAAGGGACTCGACATCGGCGGCATCGACTACATCACGAAGCCGTTCAATCCTGTCGAGCTGGCTCCGCTCGTGCGCGAGCTGCTCGACCGGATCGAGCGTGGCGAGCGCGACGAGCTCCGGCGCGAGAAGCTCGGCGAGCTCCGCGCGTTGATGGCCGAGACGTAGCTCGGTTGCGAAGACCCTGAAGGGGGCCGCCAGCGGCCCCAAGAGTTCCGTGTCTGCGGAGGGTGACCGCAGCGCTGGTTCGGAGCAGCCCTCTTACGAGCCGGCGAAGTCGGCTGTGACGACGGTGGCGTCGCGGTAGCCGCGGAAGCTGCCCTTGAGAGCGCCGATGCCGATGCGCGTCCAGCCGGGGCGGAGCAGGTTCGCGCGGTGACCGGGACTCGCCATCCAGCTGCGGACGACACCCTGCGCCGAGGTGCTGCCGTCGCTGTCCCAGGCGAGGTTCTCGCCGAAGACCGGGCCGCGGGCACCGGACGCCGCGAGGCGCTCGCCGATGGCTCCGTGCGTGAACGTCTCGGTTCGGATCAGGGTCGCCGAGTACGTGCGCGCGACGCGGAAGAGGGCGCCGTCGACGCGCAGCGGGCGCAGTCCGCGAGTTGTCCGGATGTCGTTGACGACGCTCACGAGCGAACGCTCACCGCTCGTCATCGCCGGTGCCTCGGTGGCGGCCTGGGCGGCCGGAGTCAGGGCACAGGCGGCAAGAATCGCGCAGAAACCTACCCGAATACCTGTTGAAATATGCATAACGCGGGAGAATGACGAACCGACCGGACGCCGGCGTCCCCCTTTTGGGGGATCGCCTGTAAAGCCGGCCGTGCGCACTCAGCGGGAGGTCTGCGCGAGCAGGATCGCCGTCAGGACGATCGTGCCTCCGACCAGTTGCGCTGCTCCGAACGACTCGCCGAGCCAGAGGAACGCGACGCCGCTCGCGGCGACCGGCTCGAGCATCGCCACGATTCCGACGCGGGTCGCCGAGATGTGGCGGAGCGCGGCCGCGACCAGCAGAAACGTGATCATCGTTCCGGCGACGACCACGTAGAGCAACAGCAGCCAGACGGGAAGCGAGAAGCGCTCCAGGTGGCCGAGCAGCGAGACGCCGTCGTCCAGCCTGCCGGCCGGAAACCGCCAGAGCGGTTGCACGGCTGCCCAGAAGAGAGCTGCGAAGAGGAAGCCGTACGCCGTCAGCGAGGCGGGATCGCGGCGTCGCACGGCCCGCTCCGCCATCAACACGTAGATGGCGTACGCCACGGCTGCCGACAACGCCGCGGCGACGCCGAGCCCGTCGAGAGACAGCCCGCTCCACACCTCCACCACCACCGAGAGACCGACGACCGCGAGCACGAGCGCGACCCAGATCCGCCGCCGGATCGGCTCCTTGAAGACGGCCCAGGCCCAGAGCGCGATCAGGATCGGCGCGATGTACTCGATCAGGAGCGCGATCCCGATCGGCAGGCGTCCGATCGAGACGAAGTAGAGCCATTGCACCATCGCGACGCCGGCAATCCCGAAGACGACGAGGTAGGGCACCTCGCGGCGTGTGAGCCGCAGGCTGCCGGGGCGCGCGACCGCGAGC
>JBDSOJ010000079.1:0-9183 GCA_039914895.1 Gaiellaceae bacterium | reverse complement strand
GTGGCCGCCCGAGTCGGCGACGTCCAAGAGCTCCCCTTCGAGGATGCAAGCTTTGATTGCGCTCTGGCGGCATGGATGCTCTACCACGTGCCCGATGTCGAACGCGCGGTTTCTGAGCTCGCGCGCGTCCTCCGTCCGGCCGGCCGGCTCGTCGCCGTCACCAACCGTCGCGAGCACCTGCAGGAGCTGGCTGAGCTCGTCGCCGACTGGCCCCTGTCGGCGTTCGACGACGTCCGCGGACCCGCGCTGCTGTCGCAGCACTTCTCCCGCGTCGAGGAGCGGGACGCCGGTGGCTGGATCAACTTTCCCGACCGCGAGGCGGTGCTGTCGTACATCAACTCGGCGCGGACGATGTTCGCACCGGCTGCGATTGCACCCGATGCGGACCTTCCCCTGCGGGTGCGGTGCGCCCCCGTCATCTACGTGGCGTGCAAGTGATACGTCCGGCCGAGCTGATCGAGCGCAAGCGGAACGGGGAGGAGCTTCCCGCGGCCGCAATCGCGGAGCTGATCCTCGGCTACGCGCGCGGCGAGATCCCCGACTACCAGCTGGCCGCGTTCTGCATGGCCGTCTACTTCCGCGGGATGACGTTCGCCGAGACGTACGCGCTCACGGACGCGATGATCCGCAGCGGCCGCACGCTCGACCTCGGCGCCGCGCTCGGGCGCAAGGTCGTCGACAAGCATTCGACGGGCGGAGTGGGGGACAAGACAACGATTGCGGTCGGGCCGATCGTGGCGGCCTGCGGCGTGCCCGTCGGGAAGATGAGCGGCCGCGGGCTCGGCCACACCGGCGGCACGCTCGACAAGCTCGAGGCGATCCCCGGCTTCAGCGTCGACCTCTCCGTCGACCGCTTCGTCAAGCAGGTAAGGGAGGTCGGGCTCGCGATCATCGGCCAGACCGACGACCTCGTTCCCGCTGACAAGAAGCTCTACGGCCTTCGCGACGTCACCGCAACGGTGGACATCCTGCCGCTGATCGCATCCTCGATCATGTCGAAGAAGATCGCGGGCGGCGCCGACGCGATCGTGCTCGACGTCAAGGTCGGCGACGGTGCGTTCATGAAGACGCTCGAGGACGCCCGTGCGCTGGCGCAGGCGATGCTCGAGCTCGGCGTGCATGCCGGGCGCGAAGTTGTCTGCCTCCTCACCGACATGGATCAGCCGCTCGGGGCGGCGGTCGGGAACGCGCTCGAGATCGTCGAGGCGCGCGACACCATCCGCGGCGAGGGGCCACCCGACTTCACCGAGCTCGTCATGAACGCGTGCGCGCGGCTGCTCGCGCTCTCCGACCTCGGCATCGACCAGGACGAGGGACGGCGCCGCGCCGAGGCTGCGGTCGCGGACGGCTCGGCGCTCGCGCTGTACGAACGCTGGATCCGCGCACAGGGCGGCGACCCGGATCCGGACGTGCTGCCGAAGGCGCCGGTGGTGCTGCCCGTCCGCGCTGACGGAGCGGGATCGGTGGTGCGTCTGGGTGCGATCGGCGTCGGCATGGCCGCGCTGCACCTCGGCGCGGGTCGGCGGACGAAGGAGGACGCAATCGACCATGCCGTCGGCGTCGTCTGCCGCCTCAAGCGGGGCGCGAGCGTCGCGGCGGGCGACGTGCTGGCCGAGGTGCACGCACGCGACGATGTGAGCGGGGCGGAGGCCGTCGCCGCCGTGCTGGCCGCGTACGAGCTGGGCGACGAGCCACCGCGGGAGCATCCGATCCTGCTCGACGTCGTCGCGTGACCATCCGTCGCGAGCGGCGCGAGGACGCAGCCGAGATCGCCCGCGTGATCGAAGCCGCTTTCGGCGATCGCAGCGTCGCGACCTTCGCAGAGCAGATCCGCGCCTCGCCCGGCTACGTGCCGGAGCTCGCGTTCGTCACGGAGGAGGAGGGCGAGATCCTCGCGCACACGATGCTCAGCAAGGTGCTGCTCGCAGGCCCGGACGTCGAGGTGCTGATCCTGACGCCGATGTCCGTCCGGCCCGACCGCCAACGGCAAGGTGTCGGCAAGGCACTCATCGAGGCCGCCCTCGACGCCGCAGATGCTCGCGGCGAGCCGCTCGTCCTCTGCGAGGGCGTTCCGTCCTACTACCCGCAGTTCCGGTTCCGGTCGGCGACGGAGCTCGGGCTAGAGCGGCCCGATCCGAGGATTCCCGACGAAGCCTGGATGGTGCGCCCGCTGCGCGCGTACGACCCCGCCTTACGCGGCCGCGTCGTCTATCCATCGTTTTTCCCGCCGCTGCCACCCGAGTTCGGCTGAATGCATGCCTGAGCTGCCGGAGGTCGAGACCGTCCGGCGGGCGATTGCGCCGACGCTCGAGGGCCGGACGCTCGAGCGCGTCGAGATCGACGACGCGCGCCTGACCCGCCCGGACGATCCGCTCCTCGTCGCGGCCGAGCTCACCGGCGAGCGCGTCGAGCACGTCGACCGCCGCGGCAAGTACCTGATCGTTCGCTTCGAGTCCGGCCGGGCGCTCCTGATCCACCTGCGCATGACCGGCAGCCTGCTGCAGGAGCCGGGGGAGGCGTCACACGTCCGCGCGCTGCTGCGGCTCGACGACGGCACCACCGTCGGCTACCGAGACGTCCGTCGTTTCGGCACCTGGCTCCTGCTCGAGCCTGGGGAGCTCGAGCCGTACCTCGATGCCCGGCTCGGCGGGGAGCCGCTCGTCGCCGCGTTCACCGCGAAGGGCCTCGGCGAACGGTTGGAGGGCCGCCGTGCACCGCTCAAGGCACCCCTGCTCGACCAGCGTACGCTCGCCGGGCTCGGGAACATCTACGTCGACGAGGCGCTCTGGCACGCGCGTCTGCACCCGCAGCGGCCGGCCGGCTCGCTCGACCGAGACGAGCTGCGGCGCCTGCACCGCGCGATCCGAAAGGCGCTCGAGCTCGGAATCGCCCGGCAGGGATCGACGCTCTCCGACTACCGCCTCCCGGACGGTTCGGCGGGGACGATGCAGAAGGAATTCCGGGCCTACGGCCGCACCGACGAGCCCTGTGACCGTTGCGGGACGCCGCTGACGAGGACACGCGTCGGCGGCCGCGGCACCTGGTTCTGCCCCCGCTGTCAGGCCCCGTCCCAGAACGCAGAAGGGCCCGGTCTGCGCCGGGCCCCACGCGATCTCTGAACGCGGCGTCGGGCCGTCTAGCCCTTGCCTTTCCCCTTGCCGGCGCTCTTGCCCTTCTCGGCCGTCGCCTGCTCGGCCTTGGCCTTCGCAGCCTTGGCGGCCTTCGCCTTCTTGGCCTTCGCCGCCTTCGCGGCCGCACTCGAGCACGAGCCGAGCGTGTCGCCGTGACGCTGGTGCGCCGGCAACGCGCTCTTCCCGACGCTGATCGTCTTCTTGCCCTTGTGGCAGATCGTCACCTTCTTGCCGTAGGCGCCTTGGGCGGCGGTGATCACGTTCTGCGCGTGACCGACACCGCCAAGCGCGGCAAGGGCGGCAAGCATGCATGCCACCATCACTGCGGCGCCGGCGAGACGGGGGGTCTTCTTCGGATTCAACTGAGCTCCCTTCACAGATTGACGTTCGGGTCCTATTGGTAGTGATGCCTCGGCGCCCGAACTCATGCGCCGAAGGTCGTTAAGGTTCTGTACGGAGTTCATCGACCTCGGGGCTCAGCGGGTTGAGCATCATCGCGCGATCGAGGGACGAGCTCCTGTCAGCGCCGGCGCTCGCGCGCGCAAGATCGAACCAGGCGCTCCAGCTTTCCGGATTCCGGTCGAGCGCCCGCGCGAGGCTCCTGCGCGCGGCCTTGTTGTCGCCGAGCTCGACCTCGGCCTCCCCCCGGAGCTGCCACGCCTCTTCCGACCAGGGAGCCCACGCGACGGCTCGTTTGGCCTCGGCAAGGCCGCGCTCCGGCTCGCCCGACTCGGTCGCGGCGATGCTCGCTGCCACCGCACGGTTGCCGGCGTGCGCGACGAGCGCGACCGCGGCGATCGGAGCAAGCAGCGCGATAACGGCGCCGCGTCGTCGCCCGGTCAGCCACGGACCCTCATCCGGACGTCCTCGGGCGAGCAGGACGGCCGCGCAGAGGATTGCCGGGATCGTGAGCGCCGGCAGCTCCCAGTCCCAGTCGACGCCCGCGTGGAGAAGGTACGCGACGTACGCGGCCGCGGCGGCCGGGGCGTACGGGTGCCGGCGCGCAAACGGCAGTGCCGCGAGCGGGATCGCCAGTGTTCCGAGCAGCAGCAGCAGGCCGACGGGCCCGAGCTCGGCCAGCGTCTCGAGGTAGAGGTTGTGCGCGTCACGGGCGTGGAACGCCACCGGCCGCTCGCGGAACCAACCCGCCTCGAAGCTCCCGGCCCCGGCGCCGAGCAGCGGCTCGTCGCCCACCATCGTCCAGGCGACCCGCCAGTAGTCGCCGCGACCGTTTCCGGAGGTGCTCAGGAGGCGTCGTTGCAGGTCGCCGCGCCCCGCCGACGGCGATTCGCCGAACGTGTCGGCTGCCCGCTCGGCGACGTCGGCCGGACCACCTGCCGCGGCCAGCGTGCCGCCGGCCACGACCACCGCGATCACGGCGATCGCCGCCACGAGCGCCGTACCGGCGCGGGCCGGAAGTCGCAGCCGGCGTTCGGCGAGGTGCAGCCCGATCGCGAGCACCGCAGAGGCGAGCACGAGCACGATCAGCACCTTCGTCAGCTCCCGTCCCTCGCCCTGGGCCGCGGTCAATGAGTCGCCGGGCGCGGTGAGCGCGTGGTAGCGGGAGGCCTGGAGGACGCCGAGCGCCGCGGGCGCGCCGAGCAGCAGCCCCGACGCGAGCAGCCGCGCGCGGCGCGGATCGATCGCGACCTGTGCGATCGCGCCCACGACGAGGGCGGCGAGCGCACCCCGGCTGAACGTAAAGTAGAGCGTCGGTAGCAGCACGACCAGCGACGCGGCGGCGAGCACCCTCGTCAGGAGCCGCCCGCCGTGGGCGGCGAAGCCCGCCGCGAGCAGGATCGCGACGGCGGCCAGCAGCCCGAGAGCGTTCCAGTAGCCGAGCGGCTCGGCCAGCTGATAGCCGCTCGAGGGGTCGTAGGCGCCGCCGACACGCCCGGGGAAGAGTCGGGTCGCGAGCGCGTAGAGCGAGACCGCGACGGCGCCGGCGACCACGCCCGCGAGCAGCGCAGCGAACGAGTCGCGGAACGAGAGCAGCGCGAGCGCAGCCGTTGCCGCGGCGAGGTAGAGGAGCCCGCGCTCGGCCTCGAGGACGGGCGCGGTGGCGCCCGCCGACCAGAGCCAAGACAGTCCCGCCCAGATCGCCAGAGCGGCGAGCCCGGCGAGGAAGGCGAGCTCGAGGCGGCCGGGACGCGGCAGATCCGCGACGAGGACGGCGGTTGCCGCGACGAGGACGAACGCGACCGTCGCCAGGCCCCAATCGCCGGGAAAGAAGGCGCCGTCGGCCGCGCCGAGGCCGGCGACGGCGGCGAAGGCGGTCAGGAACGGCGCCGCCGCCCGTACCGTCCTCGAGATCAGCGTGTCGTCCGTGCTACGAGTCTAGTACTCCGTTCCGCAAGTCTCTTGGACCCTGGCGGCGTCCAGCTGCGCGTGGCAGCACCCGGCACCCGCGCACGTGCCACCAGCACGCGCGCGGGCACCGTGCGCAGCCAGATCACACCCGGCCGCTCCCCAGAGTGGCAACGGACTACCGAACGGAGCACTAGGCCGCGAGTCGGGCGTCGAGCTGGCCAGACTGCTCGAGCCGCCAGAGCTCGATGTAGCCGCCGATCGGCGTTCCGTCGATCAGGATCTGCGGCACAGTCCAGCCGCCGGTGAGCTCCTGGAGGTTGCGGCGGAACGCGGAATCGTCGTCGAGCGTGAGCTCCTCGTAGGCGATGCCCGCGTCGTCGAGGAGCGCCTTGGCGCGGACGCAGTAGCCGCACCAGCGCGTCGTATAGATCTGGATCCTGCTCATTGCGAGTTGCAACGTAGACGAGCAACGATTCGTTCCTGTCCAGCGCCCGCTCTAGACTCGAAGCATGGGACGCACGTACAGGACGGAGGCGGTCGTGCTCCGCTCGTTCCGGCTCGGCGAGGCCGACCGCGTGCTCCACCTGTACACGGCCGACCGGGGCCGGGTGGGTGCGGTCGCGAAGGGCGTGCGGCGGACGAAGTCGCGCTTCGGCGGGCGGCTCGAGCCGCTCTCGCACGTCGAGCTGATGCTGCATCAGGGCTCGGGGGAGCTCCAGACCGTGACCGGAGCCGACCTGCGTGCATCCCACCACGAGTCGCGCGAAGACCCCTACCGGCTCGCAGTCGGCATGATCGGCGCCGAGGCGATGCTGCGTCTCTTCACCGAGCAGGAGGCAAACCAGCGTGCCTTCACGGCGCTGACGCGCTTCCTCGACCGGCTCGACGAGATTCCGGCCCGCACGCCTGCGCCGCCGGCGCTCGACCCGCTCGTGCTCTCCTTCCAGCTGAAGCTGCTCTGGCTCTCCGGTTACATGCCGCACCTCGAGAGCTGCGTCGAGTGCGGCGCCGTCGAAGGACTCGTCGGCTACCTGCCCGCGGCAGGCGGTGCCGTCTGCCGCGCGTGCGGCCCCGGCGCGATTCCGCTCTCGCCCTCGGGCGCTCAGGCGATCCAGACGCTGGTCGCCACACCGCTCGCCGATGCGGGCGATGCCGGGCTGACAGAGGCTCGCGCCCAAGAAGCGCTCGCGATCGTGCGGGCGTCGTACGAGCACCAGGGCGGTTTCCGGCTGAAGACGCTCTCGGCGTGAAGACGCCGCTCGGACGGGGGTACGAGCTCGACGACGACACGGCACGCATCGACCGAGTAGTCGTGCACCGGTTCATCGCTGAGGAGTCGTACTGGGCCAAGGGACGCCCACGGGAGGTGATGGACGGGCTGATCGACCGGGCCTCGGCGGAACGTCGGCCTCTATGCACCGGACGGCTCTCTGGCGGGCTACTCCCGCAGCGTGGACGCTCCCGACGCCTTCCTCGTCTATCTCGCGGACGTCTTCGTGTTGCCCGAGCATCGCGGCCACAGCCTCGGCGTCGAGCTGGTGCGATTCACCGTGGAGGAGGGCCCATACGCGGAGCGGCGCTGGGTGCTGCACACCGCCGACGCACACGGCCTGTACGAGCGGCTCGGCTTCGGGCAAAGCGATCGGCTGCTCGAGCGGCCCCGAGCCGCGAGCGAATCGGCATAACTACGCGGAGCGGAGTCGTTCCCAGAGCATCCGGGCGAACTCCCGCGGAGGCAGCAGCTGCTCGCGGTGACGGATCGTGACGGCAATCAGCGCCAGCATCAACGTGCAGATCCCGGCGAGAGTAAAGACGTCGGCAAGGTTGAACGCGACGATGGTGTCCTCACCGACGAGGATCGGGTTGGGGATGCCGCGGTCCGAGGACACGGACGAGCCGAGGTTCCCCAGCGCCCCGCCGGCGAGGAGTCCGGCGGCGACGGCGACGGAGCTCGAGGGAACACGGGCGAGCGCGACACAGCCGACGACGAGCGCGGCTGCAAGAAGCTCCCAGGCGCCGGAGCGAAGATGGTAGGCCCAGCCGGGAATCTCGACCGCTGCCTTGTGGGTGAGGTCGACCACGGCGAGGCCCGCCGCGATACCGAGCACGATCGATCCGCGGAGCACCATCGTCTTCACAGCGTATATTCGCCGCGCAGAGCGCCCTGGATCATGCCGGGGCGTCTAATTCTTGGGCGAGCGCCAGTTGGCGGCGAGCAGCTCGCCGACTTTCGCGCGGACGCCGCCGATCGGGATCCGTTCCTGCTCGAGCGAGTCGCGATCGCGAACGGTGACCGTCTCGTCCTCGAGCGTCTGCTCGTCGATCGTCAGCCCGTACGGCGTCCCGATCTCGTCCTGCCGGCGGTAGCGACGGCCGATCGCGCCGCCGTCGTCGTACTCGACACTGAAGTGCCGACGCAGCTCCTCGTAGAGGCCGCGCGCCCGCTCGACCATCGCCGTGTCCTTGCCGACCAGCGGCAGGATCGCCGCCTTCACCGGCGCGAGCTGCGGGTGCAGGCGCAGCACCGTCCGCTCGCGCTCGCCCACGACCTCCTCGTCGTAGGCGTCGATCAGGAACGTCAGCATTGAGCGGTTGACGCCGAGCGCCGGCTCGATCACGTGCGGCACGAAGCGCTCGCCGGTGCCCGCGTCGACCCACTCGAGCTTCGTTCCCGACGCCTCCGTGTGCTGGTTCAGGTCGAAGTCGCCGCGGTTTGCGATACCCTCGAGCTCCGACCAGCCGATCGGGAAGAGGTACTCGATGTCGCTCGTGCCGGTCGAGTAGTGGGAGAGCTCGTCGGCGTCGTGCGGGCGCACGCGCAGGTGGCTCTCGCGAACGCCGTAGCGGACGTGCCAGGCGAGCCGCTCCGCGACCCAGTAGCGGTACCACTCGTCTGCCTCGGGGGGCGGCACGAAGAACTCCATCTCCATCTGCTCGAACTCGAGCGTCCGGAAGATGAAGTTGCCGGGCGTGATCTCGTTCCGAAACGACTTGCCGACCTGCGCGATCCCGAACGGCGGCTTTCGGCGCGCGATCTGGGCGACGTTCTTGAAGTTGATAAAGATCCCCTGCGCCGTCTCGGGCCGAAGGTAGACGTCGACGCCCGTCTCCTCGAGCGCGCCGACGCGCGTTCGGAACATCAGGTTGAAGTTGCGCGGCTCGGTCAGGTCGCAGTCCTCGGTCTCGCCGGGCCGCTTCGACGGCCGCTTCCCACACTGCTCGGACTCGAGGTGATCCTCGCGGTAGCGCCGCTTGCAGAAGCGGCAGTCGACGAGCGGGTCGCTGAAGCCGCCCACGTGTCCGGAGGCCTTCCAGACGTCGGGGTGGAGGATGATCGACGAGTCGAGTGCGACGATGTCGTCCCGCTCCCGTACCATCGCCTCGAGCCAGCGCGCCTTGACGTTGTCCTTCAACAGCACGCCGTAGTGGCCGTAGTCGTAGGAGCTGCTGAGACCGCCGTAGATCTCCGAAGAGGGGAAGACGAACCCGCGCCGCTTCGAGAGCGAAACGATCTTGTCCATCGAGACGGCGTCGCTGGAAGGCGTGTCGGCGCTCATGAGTCCGCAGAGGCTACCGGGATGACGCCTGCCGTTTCGTCAGCGCCGGCTCACCGCAGCGCGCATGGCGGCGGGTAGCCTCCGGCGCGTGACGCCCGCGCGCGAGATCGTCGAGCTCCACATCCTCTCGGACTCGACCGGAGAGACGGCGGCACGCCTTGTCGCCGCGCTCGAGGCGCAGTTTC
>JBDSOJ010000021.1:0-5173 GCA_039914895.1 Gaiellaceae bacterium | reverse complement strand
TCCAGCCGATAAGGACTCCGTGGACGCGGCGCCCGACACCCGGCGACAACTCGGCCAGATCATGGTCGACGAAGGTTTCCTGACCGAGACCCAGCTGCTGGACGCGCTCGCGGAACAGAATCGCAGCGGCACGCCGCTCGGCAAGGTGCTCGTCGATCTCGGTTTCGTGTCGCCAGGGGCAGTCGCAAACGCTCTCGCCGAGCAGCATGGCGGCCTCCTCCGCACCGAGTACGGGACGAGCGCAGGCCGCGAGCTGGCGGGCCGCGCGCGGATCCGGACCGACGCGGCTCCGCCCATGCCGCCTTCGACCCCCGCCGCCGCCGCGCCGCAGTCGCCCCCGCCCGCCGCACCTCTCGGCGCCGGCCTTCGACTCGCACAGCCCGTCGCCGAGGTTCCGGCGACCGAGGCGCCCGCGCCGGTCGCCCCAGCTCCAGCGCCGGTCGCCCCGCCGCCCGAGCCGGCCGCGGCTGAGCCCGAGCCGGAGCCCGCGTCCGATCCTGAGCCGGAGCCTTCGCTTCCGCCCGCCGCGGCCGGCAACGCTGCGTCGACCAACTCGAGGATCGAGGAGCTCGAGTCGCAGCTGCACGGCGTCCTCACCGAGCGGAACTCCCTGGCTCAGAGCTTCAACGAGCTGCAGGCGCGGCTGAGCGACGCCGCCCAGGCCCACGAGGCCGGTGTCGCCGCCGAGGTCGAGCAGCGGGTCGGCGCGCTCGAGAGTCAGCTGCAGGCAGCCGCTGCAAGCCGAGAGGAGCTGGAGCGGGCGCAGCAGCATGCGGCCGAACGGGTCGCCGAGCTCGAAGGTCGCCTGGCCGAGGCGGCGGAGAGTCGCCGTGAGCACGACAGCCAGCTGCAGACGCTGCAGACGATCGCTGCCGGACGCGATGCCGCGCTCGAGAAGGTCACGGTCCTGGAGGCCGAGCTCAACGAGCTGCGCACCCACGTCAGCGAGGACGCGACCGCCGAGCTGCAGAGGCTCGCCGAACGGCGCGACGCCGCTGAGGCCCGGGCGAACTCACTCGAGACCGATCTCGCGCAGCTGCGCGAGCAGCTCGAAGCGGCACGGCAGTCAGCCGGTCAAGACGACGCTCTCGCCACGCAGGTCACCGGCCTGAACGAGGCCCTCCAGGCGCTGACCGTCGAGCGCGATGCCGCGGTTGCCCGCTCGGCCGAGCTCGAGCCCGAGCTCGCGTCCCTGCGCGATCGGCTCCGCGACGCCTCGGCTCCGTCCGAGGGCGCGACCGCAGACGTGGTCGAGCTTCGCCGCCAGCTTGCCGCGCGTGAGCGGCGCCTCGCCGAGAGCGTCGGCGAGATCGCGAAGATGAACCGGGAGCACCGCGCCCTGCTCCAGCTCGTCGAGCGCCAGTTCCAGCTCGAGGACACGACCACCTCCGTGCCCGAGCCGAAGGGCGAGGCCGCACACGTCCTCTTCGTCCCCTCCGTGACCGGCTACACGCTGGTCGAGCGGGACGGTGTCGCTCCTGAGGCGGGAGACATCCTCGAGGTCGACGGCGGCAGCTTCGTCGTGCGCAGGCACGGCCCCTCGCCGCTGCCCGGCCCAAGGCGCCGCTGCGCCTACCTCGAGCGGGCCTGACCTTTCTTCGCGGCGGCTGACGGCTGCGGCGCGACCTCGGTCTCGGGCTCGGGCTCGGGCTCGGTCTCGGGCTCGGGCTCGGGCTTGATCACCTCGGTCGCCACGACCGTCGCGCGTCCCTTGCGTGTTCGCCGGCGCGCGCCGGCGACGGTGCGCTGCAGCTCGCGCTCGCTTGCGGCCAGCCGCTCGTCGAGCTCCTTCGCGGCAGCCTTCAGCTCGTCTGCGCGACCGTCGTCGGAGTAGGAAGAGACACCGAGCTCGCGGATCCTCGCGTCGCGCTCGCGGCGGAGCTGGAACTGCTGCTTCCGTAGCCGCGCGACGTCGCGTCCCGCGCGCGACCAGGTCGAGATCGACTCGACGGCGACGCCGGCCTCGTCGCGCACCCTGTCCGCTGTGCTGACGCCGATTCGCGCGAGCGACGTGTCAGGCCAGCGCCGGGCGCCGGCCAGGAAGGCGGGCAGCAGACAGGCGGCAACGACGATCGCGATCACGCCGGCGACGAGAAACCCGGTCGCGATCAGGACGATCCCGAGCACGAGCAAGGCTGCCGCCGCAGAGAGAACGAAGACGGGCGTTCCGAGCCCGAAATAGCGCGGTTCGGCGTGCTGGACGTCGATGGGCACATCGCGCTCGACCGCGACGGGCGCATCGGCGCGGCGTCCGCAGGAGGGACAGAAGGTCGCGTCCGCTGGCAGAGACCCGCCGCAGTGGGAGCAGGTGTCCACCCGGCCGTTCTCTCTCGGCGCCCGCTTGCCTAAACCACGCCTCTCTCATCCCGCTCTCATCCGGCGGGCGACAATGAGCCGATGCGCATCCTCGTCGTCGAAGACGAGCCGAAGCTGGCAGGTCTGCTCGAGCGCGGGCTCCTCGAGGAGGGGCATGCGGCCGATGTCGCGCGCACAGGCGAGGACGCACTCTGGATGGCGCGCTCGGTCGAGTACGACGCGATCGTGCTCGACCTCATGCTGCCCGGCGTGAACGGGATCGAGGTCTGCCGGCAGCTGCGCGAGAGCTCGGTTTGGGCGCCGGTGCTGATGCTGACCGCGCGGGACGCGGTCGAGGACCGCGTCGCCGGGCTCGACGCGGGCGCCGACGACTACCTGCCGAAACCGTTCTCGTTCGCGGAGCTGCTCGCGCGCCTGCGCTCGCTCGCCCGCCGCGGCGCGCCGGAGCGCCCGGCGGTGCTCGAGGCCGGCGGGTTGCGGCTCGACCCGTCGACGCGCCGGGTCTGGCGGGGCGAGCTCGAGATCGAGCTGTCCGCGAAGGAGTTCGCGCTGCTCGAGACGTTCATGCGCCGGCCGGGGCAGGTGCTTTCGCGCTATCAGCTGCTCGAGCACGCCTGGGACATCGCGTACGAGAACAGGTCGAACGTCGTCGACGTCTACGTGCGCTACCTGCGCGAGAAGGTCGACCGGCCGTTCGGGGTCGAGTCGCTCGAAACGGTGCGGGGCGCGGGCTACCGGCTGCGGGCGGGCGACGCGTGAGCGGGCTGCCGTTGCGGATCCGACTGGCGCTCGTCTTCGCCGTCGCGAGCGCAGCCGTCCTTGCAGCCGTCGGCGCGGTGCTCTATCTCAGCGTCCGGGAGGTGCTCGACGAGCAGATCACCGACAACCCTGCGACGCGGGTCGAGGCGCTCGGCGACCGGGACGAGGTGCTGGCGACGCTGCTCGCCTTGATGCTGGTCGTCGGGCCGCTGGCGCTGCTCCTCGCCGCCTTCGCCGGCTACCGGCTCGCCGGAGCCGCCCTGCGCCCGGTCGAGTCGATGCGGCGCGAGGCGGCCGAGATCTCCTCCGCGACGTCGGGCAGGCGGCTGCCCGTGCCGGAGGCGCGCGACGAGGTGCGACGCCTCGGCGAGACGCTGAACGAGATGCTCGAGCGGCTCGACGAGGGCTTGGTGCGCGAGCGCCGCTTCGTCGCCGACGCGGGCCACGAGCTGCGCACGCCGCTCTCGCTCCTACGCACGGAGCTGGAGCTGGCGCTGCGACGGCCGCGCTCGCCCGAGGAGCTTGCAGCCGCGATCCGCTCCGCTGCCGAGGAGGTGGAGCGGCTGATCAGGCTCGCCGAGGCTCTGCTCGTGCTCGACCGCTCCGGCGAGGCGGCGCTGCGCTTCGTCGAGATCGACGCGCGCACGCTGCTCGACGCCGTGGCGCGGCGGTTCGCCGCCCGCGCCGCCGCCGAGGGTCGCGCGATCGACGCCGGGGGAAGCGGCACGTTCCGCGGCGACCGCGACCGGCTCGAACAGGCGCTCGGCAGCCTCGTCGACAACGCGCTCACGCACGGCGCCAGAGCGATCCGGCTCGAAGCGGCACCGGCCGGCGACCAGATCGAGCTGCGCGTCTCCGACCAGGGTCAGGGCTTCCCGGACGAGTTCCTGCCGCACGCGTTCGAGCGCTTCAGTCGCGCCGACGACGCGCGGACGAGCGGTGGCGCCGGGCTTGGGCTCGCGATCGTCGACGCCGTCGCCCGCGCGCACGGTGGGCGCGCGACGGCGGGTGGCTCGACCGTCACGCTCGTGCTGCCCGGGCGCGAGGAGCCTTAGAACCTGTACGCGGGGATGGCGGCGGGTTATCTTCGGCGGGTGACGGCGATCGATCCCCGCGTAGACATCGGCCACGTCCACCTCAAGGTCGCCGACATCGAGCGCTCGCTCGCCTTCTACGTCGACGTTCTCGGCTTCGAGCTGCAGCAGCGGATAGGTGACGCGGCGGCGTTCATCTCGGCCGGCAACTACCACCACCACATCGGCTTGAACACCTGGGAGAGCCGCGGAGGCAGCCCGCCTCCCCACGGCTCGACCGGCCTCTACCACACGGCGATTCGCTATCCCGACCGCGCGCAGCTGGCCGACGCTCTGCGTCGGCTCGTCGGGGCCGGGATCCCGCTCACAGGCGCTTCCGACCACGGCGTCAGCGAGGCGATGTACCTGAACGACCCGGACGGCAACGGCGTCGAGCTCTACCGCGACCGGCCGCTGGAGGAGTGGCCGCATACGCCGGACGGCGGCGTCGCGATGGTGAGCATCCCGCTCGACCTGGAGGCGCTGCTCGCGGAGGCGCCCCAGAGTGTCAGCGGCAACGATGCCTAGGGGTTACATGGAAGGCCCGGCCGCCGACGAGGCGGAGCGCCGGCTCGACGAGCTCGAGCGCGAGGTCTCCACCCCGCCGGAGGAGCGGCTGGCCGTCTTCGGCTCGACGGCCGACGACCCGGAGAAGCACTTCATCGGCTGGCGCGACGACGTCGACCCGGACGAGCTGTTCGAGTCCGGCAAGGCGTGGGGTCTGTCGGTCGTCCGGCGCCCCGTCAAATAGCCGACCTTCAGCGCCTTCGCGCTCGAGTCGGGCATCACGCGCGTGCGATACAACTAGAGCGTGGCGAAAGCCGTGGAGAAGCTCGAGCAAGTCACGATCCGCTTCGCGGGCGACTCCGGGGATGGGATGCAGCTGACCGGCGACCGTTTCACGAGCGAGACGGCCGTGCTCGGCAACGATCTCTCGACCCTGCCGGACTTCCCGGCGGAGATCCGCGCTCCCGCCGGCTCGCTCCCGGGCGTCTCCGGCTTCCAGCTCCACTTCGCCGACCACG
>JBDSOJ010000248.1:0-10900 GCA_039914895.1 Gaiellaceae bacterium | reverse complement strand
GCCGTTCTAGTTGGCGTCGCCCAATGCGAGCGCGACCGCTTCGTCGACGTCCAGCGTCTCCCCCCGCTCCCACGCGCGGGCGAACTCCGCATCGTCGAGCGCGACGCGAGTCTCCTCGAGGATCTGCTCGTACTCTTCCACGGCCCAGGACTCGGGAGCCCACCCGATCTCGGCTTGCAGCGCCGACGACCGTGCGAGCAGCTGCGCGGCGGTCGCCGCGTCACCCCTTCGCAGAGCGATGGCGGCGAAGCGGCAGAGATCGACGGAGACGAAGACCGCGTTGCCGAGGTCGCGGTCGATCCGGAAAGACTCGTGCAGCAGGGCCGACGCGTCCGCGACTCGACCGTCCTCGAGCGCGAGCATCGCAAGCGCGCCCAGCGTCCTGGCCTCGATGCGCCTGTGGCCCACCGCCCTCGCGAGCTCGAGATTCTCTTCGGTGAGCTGCCTATACCGATCCCGGTCTCCGAGCTCCTCGTGCATCCACGCGAGCGTGCGCCTCGCCTGCAGCGCGAGGAGGTGGTCTCCGAGCTCCATCAACTCCTCTACGCTCCTCTCCACGAGATCCCTCGCCGTCGCCCAGTCACGTTCGGACACAACGACCCAGGCGAGCGCGAGCCGCGCCTGCGCGCTTCCGCCAGGGTCGCGAAGCTCGGTGAAGAGCGCGAGCGCCTCCTCCGCGCGGCGCCGTTCTCTCGCGACGTCGCCGTTCGAACCGGCGAATTGCGCCCCCGCGAGGAGCGCTCTCGCTCGGTGTAGGGTCGGGAGCGCCGCTGCGGCGAGTGCGCGCCCGATCCTCCGATCGGCTTCCGCGAAATGCCCTCGCACGCCCCAGAACTCCGAGAGACCGGCTACGAGTCGCAGAACGGACTGCGTCTCGCCGGCTGCTTCGAGCCAGTCCAGGGCGGCACGGAGGTTGTCGTGCTCCGGATCGAGTCGCTCGAGCCACGCCTTCGGATCGCCGCGCAGGTGCGGAGCTGCCTCCTCGGCGAGCGCCAGGAAGTAGGTCGCGTGGCGGCGATGGAGCTCCACACCCTCACCGGAGGCTTCGAGTTGCTCGGCCGCATATTCGCGGATCGTCTCGAGCATCCAGAAGCGGTTGTCGTCGCGCATCCGAACGAGGCTCTTGTCGACGAGCGACGCGAGCGTGTCGAAGTCCGCCTCGCAGACCTCCTCGGCCGCTTCGAGCGTCGACCCGCCACGGAAGACCGCCAGCCGCGCGAACAGAAGCTGCTCTTCCTCCCCCAGCAGCTCGTGGCTCCACTCGATCGTCGCCCGCAGGGTGCGCTGCCGCTCCGGCACGTCTCGCGCGCCGCCGCCAAGCAGCGGCAGCCGCTGCTCCAGCCGCTCCAGCAGCGCCGCCGGCGACAGCACCTTCACACGCGCCGCGGCGAGCTCGATCGCCAGCGGCAGGTTGTCCAGACGCTCGCAAATCTGGCGCACCTCGACGTTCGACACGAAGTCATGGCGGACCGCGCGGGCACGCGTCTCGAAGAGCGCCACCGCCTCCGACTCGCGCAGCGGGTCGACTGCGTACTCCCATTCGCCCTCGAGCCGAAGCGGCTCCCGACTCGTCACGAGCACCGTCAGCCGCGGACACCGTTGCAGGAGTTGCGACACGCCGGGGGCTGCCGCGGCGACGTGCTCGAAGTTGTCGAACAGGAGCAACAGCCGCTTGTCGGCAATGTGGTCGGCCAGGTCGCCTGTGGCAGCGAGCGCCTGGGCAGCGGCCGGCAGAACCAGCTCCGGATCGCGCAGCGGCGCGAGCGGCACCCACCAGACACCGCCGGGAGAAGCGTCGCCGGCCGCAGCCCCCGCCTGCAGCCCAAGCCGCGTCTTGCCCGTGCCTCCCGGCCCGACGAGCGTCACCAGCCGCACGTCGTCGCGCACCAACAGCGCGACGATCTCTTCGAGCTCCGTCTCACGCCCGAGGAACGGCGTCGCCGGTATCGGCAGGTTCGTCTGGTGCAGGCTCTTCAGCGGCGGGAACTCGCCGGCGCCGAGCTGGAAGATCCGCTCCGGCGCCGAGAGGTCCTTCAGCCGGTGCTCGCCCAGGTCGCGCAGGCTCGCACTTTCGACAAGAGACGCTGTCGCCGCGGACACGAGCACCTGACCACCGTGCCCGCACGCGGCGATCCGGGCGGCACGGTTTACGTCTGCCCCGACGTAACCTTCCTCCGCGAGAAACGGCGTCCCCGTGTGAACCCCCATCCGCACCCGAATCTGCCCCGCCACGAGCCTTTCGAGCGCCTCGGCCACAGCCGCCAGCGCACCGGGCGCAGTTGGAAACGCAATGAAGAAGGCGTCACCCTGCGTGTCGACCTCGACACCGCCGTTCCGCGTGAACGCCTCGCGAATGGCCCGCCGGTGCTCCGCCAGCGCTTGCGCGTAACCCTCCGCCCCAAGCTCGTGCAACAGCTTCGTCGAACCCTCCACGTCAGTGAAGAGGAAGGTGACCGTACCGGCCGGAAGCTCGCGCACCAACCGAGCGTGCCACCTCTCAGCAGGTCACGCCAGCACAGCCATCCACGCGACTGGCGCAATCTCTGGCGCGCGCGACATCCGGTCGGTTGTTCTGCCTGCTAATCACGGAGATCTGCCCGTAACGGCAGCACGTTCCTAAACCGCGTGCACAAGTTCGATTCTTGTGGGGGCATCCTCGCGGTTCGTGCGGTCGCGACCTTGCTGTGACGTCGCGCGCCTCGTGCAGGTTGCGAGCGGCGGTGATCTGCGGCGATGCTTGAGGCGTCGTGGTAGAGACGTCGATCGAGGGTGCCGCCGGCGTCGAGGCGTTCTCACACGCACCGCTCTTCCGCGAGGTCGGCAGGGAGGCTCTCGAGCGGCTCGCCTCCGATGCACGTGCGGTCACGGTTCGCGGCGGCATGTACCTCTTCCGGAGCGGTGATGCGGCCGACAGGCTCTTCGTGGTGCAGGCGGGGCGGCTTCGCGTCCTGGTCGAGGACATCCACGGCCCGCGGATCGTGCGCGAGCTCGGTCCCGGTGACGCGCTCGGCGAGCTCGCGCTGCTGACGGGCTCCGCCAGGTCCGCGTCCGTGCAAGCGGTGCGCGACAGCGCGCTGCTCTCACTCGAGGCCGGGAGGTTCGACGCGCTGCTCGCCGACGACCCCGCATTCTCGCGGGCGCTCGTCCGCGAGCTTGCCCGGCAGCTCCAGGCGTCGGGCGGTCTCGCCGCGCCGTCCACCCGCCCGAGCGTCTTCTCGGTCGTCCCGCTGTCGAAGGACGTCGACGCCGATCGGCTGGCAGCGGCCCTTCGGCGCGAGCTGACCCGCTTCGGCCGCGTCGACACGCTTCAGGGCGAGGAAGGCGCCGACGGCCACGCGGCGCTGCTGGCTCGCGCCGAGGCCGCCAACGACGCCGTCATCCTCGTCGCAGGCGGAACGGATGCCGAGTGGGACGCGTTCTGCCGCAGGCAGGCCGATCGCACGGTGCTTGTCGCGAGCAGCGACACGCCGATGGCCGGAGCCGCGACCGGATGCGATCTCGTGCTGCTCGCTCCCCAGCCCGGGGGCAACACCGCCCGCTGGCTCGACGAGACAGAGCCCGCCGCGCACCACCTTGTCTACGAGGCCGCCTACGAGCTCGGCGCCGCCCGCGTTGCCAGGCGCATCGCCGGCCGCTCGCTCGGGCTCGTGCTCTCCGGCGGCGGCGCCCGCGGCTTCGCACACATCGGTGCGATCGCCGTGATCGAGGAAGCCGGCTACGCGATCGATCGCCTCGGCGGCTGCAGCATGGGCGCCCTCATTGCCGCGATGACCGCGCTCGGGCTCGACGCGGATCAGATCCGGGATCGCTGCGACGAGGAGCTCGTTCGCAAGGCTCCCTTCAACGACTGGACGGTGCCTCGGGTCGCGCTCATCCGCTCCCGCAAGGCCGGCCGAATGCTCGAGCGCATCTTCGGGGAGCTTCAGATCGAGGAGCTGCCGCGCTCGCTCTTCACGGTCAGCGCCGACCTCCTCTCGAGCCGCACCGTCGTCCATCGCCGGGTACCGCTGGACGAGTCCGTCGGGGCAATCATGTCGATCCCCGGGCTCGTGCCACCGCTCGCGCGCGGCGGCCAGCTGCTCGTCGACGGCGGCGTGCTCAACAACCTGCCGGTCGACCTGATGCACGACAGCCACGAGGGGCCTGTGATCGCGATCGACGTCGTGCGACGCCTCGAGCTCGAGAACGGCTCGGCGACCCCTCAGCTGCCCTCAATCATGGAGACGATGACGCGGGCGACGGTGCTCGGCAGCGTCGCCCGAGCGCAATCGGGCACTCGCCGCGCTCGTGATCTCACCGGACGTTCAGGACGTGGGGCTGCGTGAGTTCTCCGCACTCGACCGCGCCGTCGCGGCCGGTCGAGCCGCCGCGGAGGCCGCTCTCGCCGATGCCGAGGGCCTCCGCAGCCTGCTCTGACGGAGAGTGAAGCGAGCGGGGCGCCGCAACACCCCGCTCGCACTTCGTCCGGCCTCTTACTTCGCAGCCGCGAGCTTCGCGACGCACTTGCCGAACGCGTTCGCGTTCGTGCCGTACTTGGCGGTGAAGGCGGTGGCGCCGAGCGAGGTGCGCTCCGCCTTGCACTGCTTCGCGGCATTGACCGTCGCGGCGCGCTCGGCCGTCCGCTCCGCCTTCAGCTTCGCTTGCACGCACCGGTTCAGCGCGCTGCGCGTCGCGGTCGGCTGCTCGGTCTTGCACGCGGTCATCGCGGCGTCCCGGTTCTGGTGCTCGGCCCGCGTCCACGCCGAAACGCACTTGCCGAAGGCGTTCGACTTGTCCGCGTTCGAGCCGTAGGTCGTCTTGAAGGCTGTCTCGCCGAGTGAGGTCTTGAGCGCCTGACAGGTCCGGGCGCCGTTCGCCTTGTCGCTCGACGTCGCTTCGTCGGCGAGCGCTGTGACCGGAAGGATCGCCGCGACCGCGAGAGCTGCCACGAGTGCCTTGAGCTTCATTCTGAGTCCTCCTGAGCATCGTTCGTTGGGTGTACTCAGTAAGGCGTCAGCTATGCAAGCAACTCGCGTGTAGACGGTAAGGATTCCGTTAAGAGGATCGAGAGTCCCTCAGACGAGCCGCTTTTCGAGCGACGCCGCCAGCCGCGTCAGCGGGAACGAGAGCAGGAAGAAGAGGATCATCACGCCACCGAAGATCTCGAACGCGTGGATCTCACCGAGCCCGATCGGCGGGATCGCGGTCAGCCGCTCGTTCTGACGCTCGCCCGCCTCCAGCACCTCGAGCCCGCCGATCACCTGGGCGAGCGTCGAGTTCTGGACGATGTTCACCAGCAGGCTGACGAACGGCGGCAGCAGCCGCCGCAGCGCCTGCGGCAGGATCACGAACCCGTGCCGGCCGACCCAGCCGAAGCCGAGCGCCGACGCAGCCTCGTGCTGCTCGCGCGGAATCGACTGGACGGCGCCGCGCGTCGCCTCGGCGACCTGCGCGCTGCCCCAGAGGACGAGCGCGATCGACGCGGCCGTCAGCGGGTCGAACTCGAGCCCAGCTGAGACGGACGGCAGGCCGAGATAGACGACAAAGACGGTGACGAGGAGCGGCAGACCGCGGAAGACCTCGATGTAGCCCCGGATCAGCCACCGCAGCGGTCGGAAGTGAATCGTCATCAGGGTCCCGAGGACGACTCCGATCAGCGCGCTCCCGACGACCGCGACCGCCGACACGCGCAGCGTGCCCGGCAGGCCTTCGAACAGGATGTAGCGCGCGACGGGTTCAACCCAGGAGGGTATGGCTTACCTCGCTTCCGGAAGGGCGAGCCGCGATTCGAGCAGGCGGATCGACGCAGAGAGCGTCCAGACGAGCGCGAGGTAGACGACGGCGAGCACCGTCAGCGACTCGGTCGTCTGCAACGACAGGTTGCTGATGTTGAGAGACGTCGTCGTCAGCTCGGCGTAGCCGATCACGTACATCAGCGAGGTGTTCTTCAGCACCGATATGTACGTGTTGATCGACGACGGCAGCGCGATCCGGCCGCCGATCGGGAGCGTCACGTTGAGGAAGGTCGCGAAGCGCCCGAAGCCGAGCGCCGAGCCCGCCTCCCGGTAGCGGTACGCCACCGCCTCGAAGCCGGCGCGGAAGTTCTCGCTGTTGAAGGCGCCGCCCCAGATCATCACCGAGAGCCACGCAACCGTGAACTGGTCGAAGACGATCCCGAGCTGCGGCAGCGCGTAGAAGATCATAAAGATCTGGACGAGGATCGGGGTGTTCCGGATCACCTCGACGTAGACCGCGGTGAGCTGACTGACGACCGGAATCCGGTGCGCGCGGGCCGCGCCGAGCACAGCGCCGATCACGAGGGCGCCTGCGATCGCGAACCCCGAGACCTTCAGCGTGTTCAGGAGCCCGCCGAGCAGCTCCTCCCAGTTCTCGGAGACGAACGCCCCGAGCTCGTAGGTCGCGAGGATCACGGGCACGACGAGGGAGCGGCCGCGCGTGCGCGGCCGCTCCCCCTGATCGTGGTGTTGCGGTCGACTGCCGCTAGCAAACAGTGTCCGTGCTCGGCGAGCCCGGCGGCGGGTAGGCGAACCGGTTATTCGGCCGCAGGATGTTCTTCGAGAAGCCGGCGACGAAGCGCGACGGCACATTGTTGCGGAGGAGCGCCATGAAGGTGTCCTTCTTCCGCATTAGCTCGAGCCGCGAGTCGACCCAGCGCTTCAGCGCGACGTTCCCCTGCCTGATCCCGATCCCGTACGGCCCCTCTTGGAACAGGTCGTTGGTGAGCTTCGCTGCTGGGTTCGCGGCAGCGACGCCGACGAGCACTGTGTCATCCCACATCAGGGCATCCGCCCGTCCCTGGTTGAAGGCGAGCAGCGCATTCGTGAAGCTGTCCGTCACGATCACCTCGGTACTCGTGTGACAGCGCTTCATCCAGCGGTCGTAGATCGAGCCGCTCGTCGTCGCCACCTTTCGGTTCCGGATGTCGGCGAGCGACTGCACCGGCCCGTCGTTCTTCACGAGCAGGCGTCCCGTCGCCTTGTAGTAGGGGCGGGAGAAGTCGATCCGCGTGTCGCGGTCGGCCGTGTAGGTGAACGTGGAGATGACCAGGTCGACCCGGCCCGTAGTCAGCAGCGGCTCGCGTGCGGGACTCGGCGCACACACATACGAGACACGCTGCTCGCGGCCGAACGCGTAGCGGGCGAACCACTTGGCGACCTCGACATCGAAGCCCGCGTTCTTGCCCTGCACGTTGATGTAGCCGAACGGCGGCGCATCACACTTGACGCCGACGATGAACCGCTTCCGGGAAGCGATATCCGCGGGCAGCTTCGGCAGCGGCGCGGTCACGTCCGCCTCAACCGAGCCTGTCGTGGCGCTGGGCTGAGCGAAGCCGATCGTGGCCGTAAAGACCGCAACGACAGCGACCCCCGCCGTAGCCAGGAGAATCCTCTTCATGCACGTGCTCCTTCCTCGTCGGTGACTGACAACTCTTCAAGCGATCCTGCAAGCTGAAGCGAGCGTCGCAGAAATCGTCGCGTCCGCTCCTCCTGCGGGCGGTCGAGCACGTCAACCGGAACACCCTGCTCGACGATCCGGCCCTCGTCCATGAAGACGAGCCGGTCGCCCACCTCCCGCGCGAACTGCATCTCGTGCGTGACGACGAGCATCGTCATCCCCATGTCTCTGGCCAGATCGCGCATCACGATCAGGACCTCCCCGACGAGCTCCGGATCGAGCGCGGAGGTGACCTCGTCGAAGAGCATCACGTGCGGGTCCATCATCAGCGCGCGCGCGATCGCGACGCGCTGCTGCTGCCCACCGGAGAGCTGGTGCGGGTGCTGCCCGGCCTTCTCGGCGAGACCGACGCGTTCGAGCATCTGCCGTGCCCTCGCCTCCGCTTCCGCCCGCGGGTGGCGGCGAATCCGGCGCGTAGCGAGCGTGAGGTTGTTCATCACGGTCAGATGCGGGAAGAGGTTGAACTGCTGGAAGACCATCCCGATCCGCTGCCGCGTTCCCGAGAGGTCGGCGCCCTTGCGCGTGATCTCCTCGCCCTCGAAGAAGATCCTGCCGGCGTTCAGGGGCTCGAGCAGGTTGACGCACCGCAGCAACGTGCTCTTGCCGCTGCCGCTCGGGCCGATGATCGTCAGCACCTCGCCGCTCCGGACTTCGAGGTCGATCCCGCAGAGGACCTCGTTGTCACCGAAGCTCTTGTGGACGCCCTCGAGCCTGACGACCGGTTCGGTCGTCGCCGCAGGGGCCGTGCGCTCCGCCGCCGTCGCCACTCGCAACCAGCCTATAACGAGACGGAGGCAACGTCGCAAGCAATGTCCGTGTCACCCGAAAGAGGGAGCGCCGCAAGCTGGATTGTCGCGATGATCCGAGCGGTGGGTTTCTGCGGCCCTTCCCCACCGTCGCCCGCTTCCGGCACATGGACGAACCAGCTCGCACAACCCCCGATCTCGGCGCTCCGCGCATGCGGCTCGTGGCCTCCGACGGTGCGCCCGGCGCGACACCGTCGGCCGACTCGTACCGCCGGCTCGCAGACGTCTTCCACGACCTGCTCTCCGAGCAAAGCCTCGACTCGCTGCTCGTCCGGATCGCGGACACGCTCGACGAGATCGTCCCGTACGAGGCACTGCACATCTACGAGGCCGACGTGCCGATGCGTCAGCTGGTGCCGGCACTCGTCCGCAGCGAGTACGCCGACGAGATCCTCGACGACACGTTCCCGTTCGGCGTCGGGATCACCGGCTGGGCTGTCGAGCACCGCGAGCCGGTGCTCTCGAACCAGGCGCACCTCGACCCCCGCGTCGCGTTCGTGCCCGGCACGCCAGTCGATCCCGAGGCGCTGATCGTCGTGCCGCTGATCGCGCGCGGCGTCCTCAAGGGCACGCTGAACGTCTACCGGATCGGCGAGGACGCGTCGTTCAGCGAAGCGGAGTTCGAGCTGGCGCAGCGGCTGGGCGACGCAGCGGCGCTCGCGCTTGACAACGCGCACATCCGCGCCCACCTCGAGCGCGAGGCGCAGACCGACTCTCTGACCGGGCTCTACAACCATCGCTACTTCCACGAGCGGCTCCGCCGCGAGCTGACGCGCGCGTCGGCCGAGCACGAGCACGTCGCGGTCGTGATGATCGATATCGACGACTTCAAGAAGGTCAACGACGTCTTCGGGCACGCCGTCGGCGACGACGTCCTGGCCGAGCTCGCGAACCACCTCCGCGCGACGGTCCGTGCCGACGACGTCGTCTGCCGGATCGGCGGCGAGGAGTTCGCCGTGATCGTCCCGGACAGCCGGGAGGATCAGGTGATCGCGGCCGCGAGCCGGCTCGCAGGCCGCCTCGACGAGGTCGAGCTCGCCCTTGCCGGCAGGATCGCCGTCTCGATCGGCATCGCTGAGGGGCCTGAGCACGCGGCGAACCCGCGCGAGCTCGTCGCGTGCGCCGAGGCCGCGATGATGACCGCGAAGGCGCGCGGGAAGAACCAGGTCGTTTTCTTCGACGATTCCGACACCGAGCGGCCCGCGGCCGGAACCGCGCGCGGCGAGGACATCCGCTCGATCGCGCACCTGAAGATGCTCCAGTCGCTCGCGGGCAAGCTCAACCGCTCGAACGACGTCCGCGAGATCGGGATGGCGATTGCGAACGAGCTGCGACAGCTGATCGATTACCACAACTGTCGTATCTTCGTTCGCGACGGCGACGAGCTGGCGCCGATCGCGTTCCAGGGCGAGCTGACCGCGCCCGACCAGACCGTGGCGCAGGCGTTCCGCACGCGGATCGGCGAGGGTCTGACCGGCCACGTCGTCGAGACCGGCGAGCCGCTCCTGCTCGACGATGCCTCGACGTGCGAGTTCGCAGTCGAGGTCGAGGGCACCGCCAGGATCGAGGAGTCGATCATCGCCGTGCCGCTCAACTACGGGGCGCTCGTGACGGGAGCGATCGTCGTCTCCAAGCTCGGGCTGAGCCAGTTCGACGAGGATGACCTCCGGCTGCTCGAGGTGCTCGCGGGTCATGCCGCCGTCTCGCTCGAGAACGCCCGACTCTACGAGGCGCAGCGGCGCGAGGCCGAGAGCGCCAAGGCGCTGCTCGAGTTCGGTCGCGACCTGGCAGCCGCCGAGGGGCTCGAGCGCGTGCTCGAGCGCGTCGTCCACGGGGCCGCCCAGCTGATCTCCGCGCCGCACGCCTCGCTCTGGTTGCAGGATTCGGTCGGCGGCGAGGTCGTCGTTCGCGCCTCCGTCGGGGTCGACTCGCCCGTCGACGAGCTGATTCGCACGGGAGCTCTCACCGAGACGGCCGAGCCGTTCGTGCTCTCCGATCCACCGGCCGTGATCGCTCCATTCGCCTTCGAGGGTCGGTGGGGCGCGATCGCCGTCGCCTCGCCCGAGACGACGGACTTCGGTGACCGCGAGCTCGAGCTGCTCGGCGGCCTCGCCCACCAGGCGAAGCTCGCGATCGCGAACGCATCCAGCTTCGAGGGGCTCGAGCGCACGTTCCTCTCCACCGTCGAAGCGCTCGCGAACGCGCTCGAAGCCCGCGACGAGTACACGTCCTCGCACGCCC
Source organism: Gaiellaceae bacterium (assembly GCA_039914895.1). GTDB lineage: Bacteria > Actinomycetota > Thermoleophilia > Gaiellales > Gaiellaceae > Gaiellasilicea. The sequence goes on along the minus strand of JBDSOJ010000248.1, from coordinate 398 downwards.
GCTGGATCACCGATACGGCGATCCTCGTCGGGGAGGAGCTCGGCCTCGACGGGGAGACCCTGAAGCGGCTCGAGCTCGGCGCGCTCTTCCACGACATCGGCAAGATCGGGATCCCGAACTCGGTGCTGCTGAAGCCGGGCCCCCTGACGGACGAAGAGCGCGAGCTGATCGAGACGCACCCGGAGGTCGGCGCGAGGATCATCGCCCCGATCGACCAGCTGCAGGATGTGTGCGGGATCGTGCGGGCCTGTCACGAGCGCTGGGACGGCGGTGGGTATCCGGATCGAAAGACCGGCGAGGAGATCCCGCTCGAGGCGCGGATCATCTTCGCCTGCGACGCGTTTCACGCGATGACGACCGACCGCCCGTACCGCAGCGCGCTCGAGCCGCAGGAGGCG
>JBDSOJ010000238.1:0-6373 GCA_039914895.1 Gaiellaceae bacterium | reverse complement strand
TGGGATCCCGGCATTGCCGAATCCCGGAAGCTGACCGACGGACCGGTGCGCGTGGGCAGCCAGTTCGACGTGGTCGCGCTCTTCCGAGGGAAGCGGCAGCGGTTTCGCTACACGGTCACGGAGCTCGACGACGGGCGGCGGATCGTGCTCGAAGGTGTCGGCGCGAAGGCGACGTCCTTCGACGCGATCACGGTCGACGCGGCTGACAGCGGATCGCGAATCTCCTATACGGCCGACATCCAGCTCAAGGGGTTGCGACGGCTCGCCGAGCCACTGCTCAAACCCATGCTCGCGAAGACCGGCGAGGAAGCTCTGGCGGGTCTGAAACAGAAGCTCGACAACCCGGGGTAGTGCGGAGTCAGGCTTCGGCGGCCTGAGCGCGCCGGCGCAGCTGCTGTTCGCCGGGCACCTTCACTTCCCAGACGAGCCCCAGCCGCGCGAGCCCGCAGATCACCCACCGGGAGACGTCGTACTGGAGGCGGAGCAGCCCGTGGCGCGCGGAGCTGGGGAAGGCGTGGAGGTTATTGTGCCAGCCCTCGCCGAAGACCAGCAGCGCGACGAGCCAATTGTTGCGTGCCTCGTCGCGTGAGCGGAAGTCCTTGCGCCCGAACATGTGGCAGATCGAGTTCACGCTGAAGGTCGTGTGCTGGTAGAGGAAGATCCGGATCAGGCCGCCCCAGACGAGCCCTTCGAACCCGGCGGCCAGGGTGCCGCCGACCGCATACCCGACGAGGAACGGCAGTCCGAGGGTGAGCACCACCCACACGAGATAGAGCCTGTCGATCGTCCGAACGAGCGTGTTGTCGTACAGATCCTTTCCGTACTCGCGCCCTTGTTCCATCCCGAGGTTCCCGAACAGCCAGCCGACGTGCGAATGGACGAAGCCGCGGACGGCACCCCAGGCGCCGTCGCCGTGGCCTACGTGCGGCGAGTGCGGGTCGCCCGGCTGATCTGAGAGCGCGTGATGCTTGCGATGGTCCGTCACCCACTGCGTCAGCGGGCCCTGCATGGTCATGCAGCCGAGGATCGCCAGTATCGCCTCGACGGTCTTGCCGGTACGGAATCCCCGGTGGGTGAAGTAGCGGTGGAAGCCGATCGTCGTCCCGAAGGCGCAGACGACGTAGAAGGCGACGAGGAGCAGCAGGTCGACCCAGTGGAAAGCGACGCCCCAGAGCAGCCCCATGGCGGAGAGGATCCCGAGTGGGGGCACGACGACGGCGGCGAGCGTTACCACCTGGCTGATGCGGCTCGTGCCGCTGCGGACGGTCGCGACCGGAACGGGCGGTTTGACTTTGTCTATGCTTTGTCCAGACATGGCGGAGATCAGAGTAACGGTACAACCATTCTTCGCCGCAGGGCGAACAACGGTTGGCATGGGATCTCTTCTCTGATGAGAATCGCGGTCGTCGGCAGCGGTATCTCCGGGCTCGGCGTCGCGCACCTGCTGCACCGGGCGCACGATGTGACCGTCTTCGAGCGCGACGAGCGCGCCGGCGGCCACTCGCACACGATCGCGCACGACGGGCTTGCGCTCGACACGGGCTTTCTCGTCCATAACACGCGTAACTACCCACTGCTCGTGCGGCTGCTCGCCGAGCTCGGGGTCCGCACCCAGGAGTCGGACATGTCGTTCTCGGTGGGCTGTGCGAGCTGTGGGCTCGAGTATTCCGGCCGGCGCCCGTTCGCGCAGCGGCGGAACACCGCGAGCCCGCGCTTCGGCGCGTTGCTGTGGGAGATCGGCCGCTGGCTCCGCACCGCACGGCGCTCGCTCGACGAGGGCGACTACGAGCAGCATTCGCTCGAGGACTACCTGGACGAGCGGGGCTACTCGGGCCGTTTTCGCCGCCACTTCCTCGTCCCACTCACATCGGCGCTGTGGTCGACCGCGCCTGGGCGCGCCCTCGAGTTCCCGGCCGCTTACGCGATCCGCTTCTTCGACAACCACGGCATGCTCGGCGTGCGCAGGTTCTCGTGGCGGACGGTGAGCGGTGGCGCCGACACATACGTCCGTGCACTCTCCGACCGGCTCGGCTCGAACCTGCGCATCGGCCTCGGCGCCCGCTCTCTCCGCCGTGACGCCGGTGGAGTCGAGCTGACGACGGATGACGGAGAGCGGCAGCGTTTCGACAAGGTCGTCGTCGCGACGCATGCAGATCAGGCGCTCGCGCTGCTCGAAGATCCAAGCGACGACGAGACCCGCCTGCTCGGCAGCTTCGGTTACACCCGTAACGACGCCGTCCTCCATACCGATCAGCGGCTGCTGCCGCGTGCCCTTTCCGCACGAGCCGCGTGGAACTACCGGCTCGGTGACGACGGCCGCCCAACGGTGACGTACTCGCTGAACCGGCTCCAGTCGCTGCCAGGTGAGACCGAGTACTGCGTGACGTTGAACGAGGCAGTCGACGATAAGCACGTGATTCGCCGTCTCGTCTACGAGCACCCGCTGTACACGGTCGAGTCGCTCTCAGCCCAGCGCGAGCTGCCGTCGCTGTCGGGCCCGCGTCACACGTTCTACGCGGGCGCACACCACGGCAACGGCTTCCACGAGGACGGCCTCGCCTCCGGCGTCCGGGCGGCGGCCGAGCTCGGGGTGACCTGGTGAGATCAGCGCTCTATACGGGCTCGCTGACCCATTCCCGGCGCACCCCGACGAAGAACGTCTTTCGGTATCCGCTCCTGACCTGGCTGCTCGACCTCGACGAGCTGCCTGAGCTCGAGCGGCGGCTGAAGCTCCTCTCTGTGAACGGCCGCAATGTCGTCTCCTTCCACGACCGCGATCACTTCGACGGCAACAAGCCGCTGAAGCAGGCGGTGATCGAGTTCGCGGGCGACCCGGAGATCGAGCGCGTGCTGGTGCTCACGCAGCTCCGCGTGCTGGGCTTCGTCTTCAACCCGGTCAGCTTCTACTGGTGCTACAGGCGGGACGGCTCGCTGGCGTGCATGGTCGCGGAGCTCAACAACACCTTCGGCGAGCGTCACCCGGAGCTGCTCCACGGCGGCGGCCTTGCGTACGAGCACGAGAAGCACCTGCACGTCTCGCCCTTCTTCGGGCTCGGCGGCTCCTACGAGTACGCCTTCTCGGAGCCGGGCGAGCAGGTCTGGGCGCGGATCCACGTCAAGGAGGGTGGCGCCAAGCCGCTCACGGCCGTGCTGCACGGCCACCGGCGGGAGCTGACGAACCGCTCGCTCGCCGCGATGCTCGTGCGCTACCCGCTGATGCCGATGCAGGTCGTCTTCCTGATTCACTGGCAGGCCCTGCGGCTCTGGCTGAAGAGAGTTCCGTTCCACCGCAAGCCGGCCTTCGTCCCCGGCCAGGGCTCGGTGAAGAGGTGAGCAGCGTCGAGCGCCTCCGTGGCGCGCCGCAGGCGGTGCGGGCGCCGCTGCTCGAGCGAATCGCGGTCTCCGTTCTCGAGCGCGCGCTCGAGAACCTCGAGCGCGGGACGCTCGACGTGAAGCTGCCGGCCGGCGGCGTGCGGCGGTTCGGGAGCGGGAAGCCGCAGTCGCTGACGATCCACGACGACGCCTTCTTCCGGCGGATCGCCACGCGCGGCAAGCTCGGGGTAGGCGAGTCGTACACGGCGGGCGAGTGGGACAGCGACGACCTCGTCGGACTGCTCGAACTGCTGCTCCGCAATGCTGCGTCGGCGGCCGAACGGCACTCTGGCGTTCGCCGTCTGCTCGAGGCGCGTCCCCGCCTGAACCGGAGGAACGGGATGCTGCGTGCGCGGAGGAACATTGCCTACCACTACGACCTCGGCAATGACCTCTTCGAACTGATGCTCGACGAGACGATGACGTACTCCTGCGCCGTCTTCGACCGCGTCGACGAACCTCTGGCCGACGCCCAGCGCCGCAAGTACCGGCGCATCTGCGAGCAACTCCAGCTCACTGCCGGCGACCGTGTCCTCGAGATCGGCTGCGGCTGGGGCGGATTCGCACACTTCGCGGCGTCGGAGTACGGCTGCAGCGTCACCGGGCTCACGATCTCCGCCGAGCAGGCGGCGCTGGCGCGCGAGCGCACCCGAGGCCTCGACGTCCGGATCCTCGAGGAGGACTACCGCCGTCACACTGGGAGCTACACGAAGGTCGCTTCGATCGAGATGCTCGAGGCCATCGGCGAGGACCAGTTCGGCACGTACTTCGAGACGATCGACAGGATCCTGGAGCCAGGCGGCATCGCCTGCGTGCAGACGATCCTGATCCCCGACGACCGCTGGGAGCGCTATCGCAAGTCCCCCGACTGGATCGAGCGCTACGTCTTCCCCGGCTGCCTGATCCCTTCGCTGACCGCCCTCACACGGGCCATGACCGAGAACTCCCGGCTGATGGTGCACGAGGTGGACGAGATCGGATCCCACTACGCCGAGACGCTGCGCCGCTGGCGGGCGAGCTTCCAGAACCAGATCGACGAGGTTCGCGCACTTGGCTACGACCACCGGTTCGAGCGCACCTGGGACTTCTACCTCGCCTTCTGCGAGGCCGCGTTCCGCACGCGCGCGCTGCGGGATGTCCAGCTGACCCTGACGCGGCCTTTCAACGAGGCGCTGGCGTGATCCTCTACCGCCTGCTGGAACGAGCGAACTTCCGCGGGATCGCGCGGCGGCTCTATGGCGTGCGCGTCACCGGCGCCGAGCGCATCCCGGCCGAGAGCCCCGTGATTCTCGTGGCCAACCACGAGTCGATGTTCGACCCCTGGCTGCTCGCGCTCGCAACGCCGCGCCCCGTGCGCTACATGGCAAAGGCCGAGCTGTGGCGCCAGGCGCTGGTCGGGAGGGCGGTCGAGGCGTTCGGCGCGTTTCCGGTCGAGCGCGGCAGCGGTGACGGATCGGCGATCTCACGTGCAGCATCGTTGCTGCGTTCCGGCGAGGTGATCGGAATCTTTCCGCAAGGAACGTCCAAGCAGCTGCCGGGACGCGTCTACCACCGGGGCGCCGCCCGGCTAGCCCTTGCGACCGGCGCGCCAATCGTTCCGGTCAGCCTCGTCGGGACTCGTGGGTTCCCCCGCCCCGGGCGCCGCAGCACCATCGTCCACGTCGGCGAGCCAATCGTTGTCGAGCCGGCGAAGCCCACCGTGGCCAGGGCGCGTGAGCTGACCATCCGGATCCAGCGGGCGATCGAGGCGGCGTCGTGATCGAACAGCGCTGGCAGCTGTGGCTGCTCGGCTGGGGCGCGGCTGCGCTCTTGCTCGCCGCCCTCTATCTGATCCAGCGGCGCAGCCGAGACGCGACCGCTGTCGACGCGGGTTGGGCAGGGAGCCTCGTCCTAATCGCCGGCCTCGTCGCGATCTTCGGCCCAGGCGAGCTCGAGCACCGGCTGCTGATCCTCGTGCTCGCAGGACTCGAGAACCTCCGGATCGCGTCGCTCGTCCGCGGGCGGCTCGGCAAAGGCGAGGACACGCGCTACCAGGAGCTGCGGCGGCGCTGGCGCGAGCGCGGCCGCGAGCAGCTCACCTTCGCGATCTTCTACCAGGCGCAGGCGTTCGTGGCCGCCGTCCTCACGATCCCCTTCGTTCTGATCGCGTTCAACCGCGACGCGGGGCTGTCCGTGCTCGAGTGGGCCGGCGCGGCGGTCTGGCTTGTCGCCGCCCCGCTCGAGGCGCTCGCCGACCGGCAGCTCAAGCGCTTCAAGGCAGATCCGGCGAACAAGGGCCGGACGATGCGCTACGGACTCTGGCGCTACTCGCGTCACCCGAACTACTTCTTCCAGTGGCTCACCTGGGTCGCCTACGCGGTGATCGCGCTCGCCGCTCCCTGGGGCTGGCTCGCGCTGACGGCGCCGACCTTCATCCTCTACCTGATCCTGTTCGTCACCGGCGTGAAGCCGGCCGAGGAGCAGGCGCTGAAGAGCCGCGGCGACGACTTCCGCCGCTACCAGCACGAAACCAGCGTCTTCATCCCATGGGTTCCCCGCTCGTCGACCGCCTGATCGAGTCCGGGCGCGTCCCGGATCCGCTCCTCCGCCTCGGGATCCGGGCGAACCTCGCCACGAGGCTCGCGCGCGAGCGGCGGAAGGGGCCCGACGCGACCCGCGACTTCGTCGAGCGCCTTCGCGCCTCGCCCGTCGCCGAGCAGGTCGAGCGGGCGAACGAGCAGCACTACGAGCTGCCCGCGGAGTTCTTCCAGCTCGTCCTCGGCCCCCGGCTCAAGTACAGCTCCTGCCTCTGGGAGCCGGGCGACACGCTGGCTGCGGCCGAGGAGCGGATGCTCGCACTGACGTGCGAGCGCGCTCAGGTCAAGGACGGCATGACGCTGCTCGACCTCGGCTGCGGCTGGGGCTCGCTCAGCCTCTGGCTCGCCGAGCGTTATCCGGCGTCACGAATCGTCGCCGTCTCGAACTCGCGCGTGCAGCGCGAGTTTCTCGTGCCGCGGGCTCC
>JBDSOJ010000233.1:0-3003 GCA_039914895.1 Gaiellaceae bacterium | reverse complement strand
GCGACCAGCGCGGCTGCGCATCGTTGTCGCCGCCGGTCAGCCGCCGCGGCGTCCCGGCGCCGTCCGTCCGCACGAGCCAGATCGATTGGCGGTACTCGTTCTCCTCGCCGTCGATCGACCAGACGACATACGCGACCTCGTCACCGCCCGGGCGTACGCGCGGGTCGGTGACCCCCGTCAGCTGGTAGACGTCCTCGGGCCGCATCCCTGCCACGGCGGCACTATCGCATGTCAACACCTACTCTTCGCACATGAGCGGGGTCTTCGTCGGGCGCGAAGCCGAGCTCGCGCGGATCGGCCGCGTGCTCGACACCCGCTCGGGCGCGGCCGTGATCGTCGGCGACCCTGGCTCCGGGAAGTCGCGGCTCGTCGAGGAGGCGGTCAAGGGGATCGCCCAGATCGCCGTCTTTCGCGTCGTGGGGTACGAGCCAGAGCGGCTCGTCCCGCTCGCTGCGGCGAGCGACGTGTTGCGCGCGCTCGTTCCCGATCTCGCCTTCGGCGACCCAGACCCGCGTGGATTCGAGCCCATCCGCCTGTTCGAGGCCGCGCATCGCGCCGCGGTCGAGCTCGGTCCGGCGCTCCTCGTCGTCGACGACGTGCAGTGGACGGACGATCTCTCGCTCGCTTTCGTCCACTACCTGCTGCGCGCATCGGCGAGTGCCGGCGACCTTCGCCTGCTCACCGCCGGCAGGCCCGCTGTGCGTACGCATCGGCTCGTGAACGATGTCGTGCGCCTGCTCGGTCCGGAGCAGGTGGTGGAGGTCGCGCTCGCAGGCCTCGAGCGTACGGACGGGATCCGGCTCGCCATCAGCCTGGACACCAGGCTCGACGAGGCGCAGGCGGGGGAGATCTGGGAGCGCGGTGCCGGTCTTCCCTTCTGGATCGAGGCGCTTGCCCGCACAGGCGGAGAGCCGGTCGACGCGGGACGGTTGCTGACGAGCAGGCTTCGCGACGCCGGGCCCGACGCCTCAGATCTGCTCGCCCTGCTCGCAGTGGTGGCCCGCCCGCTGCCGGAGGAAGATGGTGCGTCGCTGCTGGGATGGCCCGCCGAGCGTGTCGAGTCGGCGGCCGATGAGCTGGTGGCGCACGGGATCGCCAGCCGCGTCCGCGGCTCGGTGGGTCTCGCTCACGACCTGCTCCGGGCTGCAGCGACGGACGGTTTGCCCCCGGCGCGCAGCCGCGCGCTTCACTCGAAGGTCGCTCGCTGGCTCGGAGACGCGGCACACGGTGACGTCGCGACGCTGCGCGAGGCGCTCGAGCACCGCAGCGCGGCAGGTGAGTCGTCTGCCGACCTCGCGCACGCGCTGGCGTCCTCCCCGCAGCGACGGCGACTCGGTCGCGACGGCCTGCTCGTGCTCAAGACGATCGCCGACGAGCCCGGCTCAAGCGAGGGGCTGCGCACGCTTGTCGCTGAGCTGGCGTCGGAGCTCGGTGAGCATGCGTTGGCGCTCGAGCGCTGGTTCGACCTTGCGGGGCAGGTCCGCGATGTCGACCGACGCTCCACGGCGCTGCTCCAGGCGTCGAAGGGCGCCTTCGAGTTGGGACCCCTCCTCCCAGGGCGAGCGCGCGAGCTGCTCGAGGCGGCGGCGGCCGGCACGCAGTCGGAGGAGATCGCGGTGCGGGTGCGCGCCCACGAGGCGCGAGTTCTGCTCTGGCTCGAGCACCGGACGGCGGACGGGGCTGCCGTCGCTCGTGAGGCGGTCGAGTGGAGCGAGCGGCTCGGAAGTGGAGCGGGAGCACAGCGTGCGCGGCTCGAGTCACTCCGAGCCGCGTACGAGGCCGCGATGCAGGAGGATCGGGGAGAGGAGATGCTCCGGCTCGCCGACCGGCTGCTTGCGCAGAGCGACAGCGACGGCTCCCGTGTCGACGCGCTGATCTCCCGCGGCCTCGCGCAGCGTTTCGCTCGTCCCGTTTTAGAGGCGGTTGCGAGCTTCCGATCGGCTGCCGACCTCGCCGCGCGGCGCATCCTGCCCACCCAGGCCGTCGATGCCGGCTTCTGGCTCGCGCAGTCCCTGCACGACCAGGGAAGCGTCAAGGAGGCGGAGCGCATTGCAGGGGAGGCTCAGGAGCTCGCCGCGCGCGTCGGCGACGTCTCGAGAGTTCGAGCCCACGTCAGGCGGGTGGCAGACGCGGTCGCGCTCACGCGCGGCCGCCGTGAGGAGGGATTGGCGGGCCTGGCGGCCGATGCCGAGGCCGAGTCGGATCCCCACTACCGGATCGGCAGCCGCCAGGCGGCCGCGCAGTTCCTCGCCCGTGCCGACGGTCGGGAGGCGGCGACCGAGATCGTGTCGCTGCTCGAGCTTGCGCGGGCGGACGCCGCCGCCTCGGGCTGCCCTCGCTGTAGCAATGAACTCCAGCTCGCCACGGTCGAGGCGCTGGCGCGGATCGGCCGCGTCGGCGAGGCTGAAGCCGAGCTCGCTCAGGTCCGCCCGAGCGCCTCGGCAGATCCGCTCCCTGCCCTCTGGCGGCTGCAAGCGGATGCGCTGCTCGAGGTCGCACGCGGCTCCGACGGCGCCGTTCGACTGCTGGAAGAGGCGCAGGCGGCCGCGGCCGGCATCGGGCGAGGACTCGACGAGCTCTGGCTCGGGATCGACCTCGGCCGTGCGCTCGCCGGGATCGATCGGCGGCGCGGCGCGGCCGAGCTCCGCGCAGTGGCCGCCGGAGCCGACGAGCTTGGCGCCGTCACGCTGCGCGAGGTGGCGGAGCAGGAGCTGCGCCGGCTGGGAGTGCGTACGTGGCGCCGCGGCCGGAGTCGAGTCGAGGACGGCAGTCTGAGCGAGCGCGAACGCGAGATCGCGGAGCTCGTCGCGACCGGGGCGAGCAATCCCGAGATCGCGCAGGCGCTCTTCCTCTCCCGCAAGACTGTCGAGCGTCACGTCTCGAACGTGCTCGCAAAGCACGGCGTCCGGAACCGCGCCGAGCTCGCCGCGCTCCTCGCCCGCGAGGGTGAGGGAGCTCCCCGATGATCCGACGCTAATCCCCGCCTAGCCTCGTCTCGACGAT
>JBDSOJ010000216.1:0-6043 GCA_039914895.1 Gaiellaceae bacterium | reverse complement strand
GGCCGGTCCCGCAACGCCGCGCGCAGCTCGAAACCGGAGATGAGGAGACATGCGATCACGGGAACGTATGTTCTATACCCGAACAGGTGTTCCTGTCAAACTCGGGCCTCAGTTTCAAACGGGAAATGCCGATCCAGCTGCTCACCTCGACAGACAGCACGAGACGGTTGGTCGCGGCAGCTGCTCGCCTTCGGACGCAAGCAGGTGCTGCAGCCACGGCGGCTGGAGGTGAACGACGTCGTCCGCGACCTCGAGAAGATGCTCTCGCGGACGATCGGCGGCGAGGTGGAGCTCGAGATCTCGCTCGCCGACGGCCTGGCAGCGGTCGAGACCGACCCGGATCAGCTCGCCCAGGTCGTGCTCAACCTGGCGATCAACGGTCGCGACGCGGTGCCGGATGGCGGTGTCCTCACGATCTCGACCAGCACCGTCGAGCTCGACGGGGAGCCCTTCGTCGCCGTCGCGGTCGCAGACACGGGGACGGGCATGGACGAGGAGACCCGCGCGCGCGTGTTCGAGCCGTTCTTCACGACGAAGGACACCGGCAAGGGCAAGGGGCTCGGCCTCGCGACGGCATACGGCGTCGTCAGCCAGAGCGGCGGCAGCATCGAGATCGAGACCGCCGTCGGCGCGGGCTCGACGTTCCGCGTGCTGCTGCGCGCGGCCGCCTAGAGTCGCCACATGCGCATCCTGTTCGCCTTCACCGGCGGTCGTGGCCACGTAGAGCCGCTCGTTCCCATCGCGGAGGCCGCACGCGCGGCCGGGCACTCGGTCGCCTTCGCCGGGCGCCGAACCGGCGTGCCGGTGGTCGAGCAGCGCGGTTTCGAGGTGTTCGCCGACGACCGTCCGAGGAAGCCGCCGCAACGGCTCCCGTTGCAGCCGCTCGACCCCGAGCGCGAGGCCCGCGACTTCTGCGAGCGTTTCGCGGGTCCGTTCGCACACGAGCGGGCCGCGTCCGTCCGCGGAGCCTACGACGAGTGGCGACCGGACATCATCGTCATTGACGAGACCGACTTCGGGGCGATGATCGCGGCGGAGCAGCTCGAGCTTCCGTACGCGAGCGTGCTCGTACTCGCTGCAGGCCCCGTTGCGACCCCCGAGCGCGTCGCCGCCGCTCTCGATCGGATCCGCGGCAAACAGGGGCTGCCGCCCGACCCGCAGCTCGCGATGCCCTCACGCCACCTCGTCCTCGCGCCGCTGCCGCCGAGCTACCGCAACCCAACGTTCCCGCTGCCGCCGACCGCGCAGTGCTTTCGCCCGTTCAACGGCGTCCCGTCGCGGCACTCCGGCCCTCCGACCGTCTACTTCACGCTCGGCACCGTCTTTAACCTGGAGTCGGGCGACCTGTTTGCGCGCGCGCTGGCGGGACTCGGCCAGCTTTCTGTGGACGTGATCGCGACGGTGGGGCTCGCGATCGACCCGGACGAGCTCGGCCCGCAACCCCCGCACGTGCGCGTCGAGCGCTTCATCCCCCAGGCCGAGGTCCTGTCTCGGAGCAGCGCCGTGGTCTCGCACGGCGGCTCGGGCAGCGTCCTCGGCGCGCTGGCACACGGGCTGCCACAGGTGCTGATCCCGATGGGCGCCGACCAGCCGCTGAACGCGGCGCGCTGCGAGGAGCTCGGCGTCGCGCGCGTCCTCGACCCCGTGGCGGCGATGCCGGACGAGATCCGGGATGCCGTCTCGGCGGTGCTGGCAGAGCCGGGCTATCGGGTGGCAGCCGAGGAGCTCCAGGCCGAGCTCGCCGCCCTTCCGGGGCCTGACTACGCGGTCGGATTGCTGGAGCAGCTGCGATAGTCGCCGTGCCGTAGCCGGAGGGTGATCTCGGCGGCCGGGCCGCGCATGCCGGCGAAGCGTGGGACTGCCTCGAGCACGCTCACGCGGGCGCAGAACGCGATGTCCTGCTCGAGACCGGGCGGACCGTAGGTGCGGGCGTTCAGGCCGTCGAGCGCGTCGGGGTATGCGTCGGCCAGCAGCGCCGCCGCGACCGCCGCGTCCGTGCGCTCGCCCTCGAGCGCCTGGACGAAGCGGCCGGCGCAGTAGGCGTCGTCGAAGGCGAAGGCGCCCTTGTAGCCGGCGCAGATGACGGCCACGTCCTCCCCGCGCTCGAGCGCCGCGCGCACCACCGCGTCGAGGTTGAGCAGGCTTCCGATCAGCACCTCTTCGCAACGCTCGGCGGCGGTGACGATCGTCCGCGTCCCGTTCGTCGTCGAGAGGATCAGCGTCTTCGCCAGGGGCTCGAGGAACTCCCGCGGCGAGGCGCCGACGTCGAAGCCCTCGATCCTGATCGCGTCGCGCTCGCCGCCGACCACGCTGTCCGAGAGCTCGGCGCGCAACGCCCTCGCCTGCTCGAGCTCGGGGACGCAGAGCACCCGCTCGTAGCCGGCAGCGAGCGCCTGCGCGATCGTCGAGGTGGCCCGGACGACGTCGACCACGATCCCGGTCGGAGCCGACGCGGCCTCGTCGGGAGTGAAGGCGACGTGAATCCGCACGTGGGTACGCTAGTCGCGATGACGCCAAGCCCACCAGGAGACGTGCTCAGGTGCTACCGGCACCCCGATCGGGAGACGGGTGTCTCGTGCTCGGACTGCGGCCGGGGAATCTGCACCGACTGCATGACCTTCGGCTCCGTCGGGATCCGCTGTCCCGACCACTCCGGCAAGGCGCAGGGGGCGAAACGCGTCGTTCAGAACGTCCAGCGGCGCTCCTCGACCGGCACCGGAATCGTGACGATGACGCTGATCGGGATCAACGTCGGCATCTACCTGCTCCAGCTCGCCGGCGGCGCCTCGATCAACGCCAACTCCGGCTGGATCTTCGAGCACGGCGCCCTCTACGGCCCGCTGGTCGCAAGCGGCGACTGGGAGCGGCTGCTCACGGCCGCGTTCCTGCACTACGGCCCGATCCACCTCGGCATGAACATGCTCGCGCTCCTCTGGATCGGCCGGCCGCTCGAGGACTGGCTCGGGCCGCTGCGGTACATCCTGCTCTACCTCGTCGCGGGGATCGCCGGCTCGGCGGGCGCCCTGATCGCGAACACGACCGCGGTCACGGTCGGCGCGTCCGGCGCGATCTTCGGGATCCTCGGTGCCGCGATCGTGCTCGAGCGCCAGCGGACGTACGTTCTCGGCGGCAGCGCGGTGACGCTGCTGGTCGTCAACCTCGCCTTCACCTTCGCCGTCCCCGGGATCTCGATCGGTGGCCACCTCGGCGGCCTCGCCGGCGGCGCGCTCGCGATCCTGGCGCTCTCGCAGCTCGGGAGGCGGAGCGCGGTTCACAGCCGGATCGACCTCATCTCGATCGCGAGCCTGGTTGCGATCGGGTTGCTCAGCGTCGCGGTCGCGTACTGGAAGGTGCGCGGCTACGCGTAGCTCTTGCAGGTACCGGCCGGTGAGGTGGAGATCACCTGCGCACGTTGCTCCGGCGCGGCGATCCTCGACTTGGTCGTCTATCGATATGACGGTTGGGAGCTCAGGGTCAGACTTGAGCCTTGATCCGCGCAGACACCTCTGGAACAACGTCGTGACGGAGCTCTACCCAACGATCGTTCCGTGGCTGACGCCGGACTGGCGAAACCAGCCACACGCAGATGTCGGAACGGTCCGCTGCTCCGCGTGCCGGCTACTGGCACGTCACGAGCTGAGCTGGCCGGCAGACGCGCTTTGGACGGGGAGATCAGAGGCTCGACCTTGTGGGCATGGTCGCGGGCCCACGCCGCTTCCATTCGAGACTATGTCGCCCAGACTCACGGCGACCCGTCAGCTTTCGGTGAGTGGCATGCGGCCCTCATCCATCTGCCGAAGGAGTTCCTCCTTGCACGCCCGCGCGACGACGTCGTGCGGAAGATCGACCGCGACCTGACCGAACCTAACCGCCGATCGCGACGGCGACCGTGCCCTGTTCCGCCAGTGCGGCCTGCGCCGCCGCCAGCCGCGCGAGCGGGACGCGATACGGGCTGCAGCTGACGTAGTCGAGCCCGAGCCGATGGCAGAACGCGACCGATTTCGGCTCGCCGCCGTGCTCGCCGCAGATCCCGAGCTTCAGGTCCTCGCGCGTGCGGCGGCCGCGCTCGACCGCGATCTCCATCAGGTCGCCGACGCCGCCCTGGTCAATCGTCTCGAACGGGTCGCGCTCGAGGATGCCCGTCTCGAGGTAGTGCGCGAGGAAGCGGCCGCCGTCGTCGCGCGAGATCCCGAGCGCGGTCTGGGTCAGGTCGTTCGTACCGAAGGAGAAGAAGTCGGCGTGCTCTGCGATCTCGTCGGCGCGCACGCAGGCGCGCGGCAGCTCGATCATCGTCCCGACGAGGTACTCGAGCTCGCCCTCCTCCGCCGCGACGCGCACGGTCAGCTCGCGCAGCCGCCGTAGCTCCTCGCCGAAGCCGACGAGCGGGTGCATGATCTCGACCAAGGGCGCCTCTCCGCCCCGCTCGCGCACCGCGATCGCTGCCCGCACGATCGCGCGCACCTGCATCTCGTAGATCTCCGGGAAGTAGAGCCCGAGCCGGCAGGCACGCCAGCCGAGCATCGGGTTCGACTCGTGCAGCGAGCGGATCCGCTCGCGCATCCGTTCATCCTGCTCCTCGTCGAGAGCAGGCAAGAACTCGTGCAGAGGCCAGTCCAGCAGGCGGATCGTCACCGGCAGAGACGACATGGCCTCGAAGATCCCCTCGAAGTCGCCCTGCTGGATCGGCAGCAGGCGGTCGAGCGCCGAGCGCCGTCCCTCCTCGTCGGACGCAAGGATCATCTCCCGCATCAGCTGCAGCCGCTCCGCCTCGGCGAACATGTGCTCGGTGCGGCAGAGGCCGATCCCCTCGGCGCCGAACTCGCGGGCCTTGGCCGCGTCCTCCGGCGTGTCGGCGTTCGTGCGCACCTTCAACGTCCGGATCCCGTCCGCCCACTCGAGGATCGCGGAGAAGTCGTCGTTGATCTGCGGCGGCACGAGCGGCACGGAGCCGACGATGACCTCGCCCGTGCCGCCGTTGATCGTGATCGTGTCGCCCTCCTTCAGCTCGTGGCCGGGCAGGCGCGCGGTCTTCGCGCGCACGTCGACATGGAGCGCCTCGCAGCCGGTCACGCACGGCGTCCCCATCCCGCGCGCGACAACCGCGGCGTGCGAGGTGAGCCCGCCGTGGGCGGTCAGGATCCCGGCCGCCTGCACCATCCCGTGGAAGTCGTCAGGGGTCGTCTCCCAGCGGACGAGGATGACGCTCTCGCCCGCCTTGCCGCGCTCCTCGGCCGTGTCGGCGTCGAACACGACCGCGCCGGAGGCGGCGCCGGGGGACGCGTTCAAGCCCTTTGCGACGACGTCGACCTCGGCGGACGGGTCGATCATCGGGTGCAGCAGCTGGTCGAGCTGCGCCGGGTCGATCCGCGCAACCGCCTCCTCCTTCGAGATCAGGCCCTCTCCGACCATCTCGACCGCCGCCCGCAGCGCCGCCGACGCCGTCCGCTTCGCCGTCCGCGTCTGGAGCAGGAAGAGCGTCCCCTCCTCGACCGTGAACTCGATGTCCTGCATGTCGCGGTAGTGCTCTTCCAGCCGGCGGATGGTCTCGAGCAGCTGGGCGTACGCCTCAGGGAGCAGCTCCTGCATCCGCTCGATCGGCTCGGGCGTGCGGATCCCGGCGACGACGTCCTCGCCCTGCGCGTTCTGGAGGAACTCGCCGTAGAGCCGGCTCTCGCCGGTCGACGGATCGCGCGTGAAGCAGACGCCCGTGCCGGAGGTGTCGCCCTTGTTTCCGAAGACCATCTGAACCACGTTGACGGCGGTTCCGATGTCGTCCGGGATCTCGTACGTGCGCCGGTAGACCTGGGCGCGCGGCGAGTTCCAGGAGTCGAAGACCGCGCGAACGGCCCGCTCGAGCTGGGCGCGCGCATCCTGCGGGAAGGGGCCGCCGGTCTCCTCCGCGTAGATCTGCTTGAACGTCTCGATCAGCTCTGCGAGATCGGGCTCGGCGAGCTCGGTGTCCTGCTTGACCCCACGCGCTGCCTTCAGGTCCGTCAGCGCCTGCTCGAAACGGTAGCCCTCGACGCCCTCGACGACCTCGCCG
>JBDSOJ010000210.1:0-17034 GCA_039914895.1 Gaiellaceae bacterium | reverse complement strand
CAGGCCGAGCAGCTCCGCGTTCCCGTTGTCGCCGGCGAACTCGAGACCGTCGTAGAGATTCGTGGTGAGGCCGGGGATGAAGCCGGCGACGCCGACGAGCAGGAAGACGATTCCCACCAGCCGGGCGACGTTCTGAACGGGCGTCCGATTCATGTCCTACCTCCCTGGGATGTGGCCGGGCAGCATTCCGCGTAACGGGCGTGTTTCCTGCCGTGATTCGTCGCCGGACCGCTCGTGGTTCGGACGCTCCTGCGATGCGGCGGGGCTGGGATTCGAACCCAGGAGACGCTTGCGCGCCCAACGGTTTTCAAGATCGCCGTAGAAGTGCCTATTTGCAGGGGTTACACTCGCGGTGCGCCAGTTCGTGCGCCAGCGTGCCGGCAGTGCTGCAGCGTCGATCACCGATCCAGTGCGAGCGAGGCGCAGATCCGAGGTGCAGGCCAGCACGTGATCTTCTCCATCTGCGAGCGACCTCGCCGGCGCGCCTGCTGTTGTACGACTCGACGTGCAGCCGCTTCCGGTTCGCGGCGCCTGACGCCGTACGAGTCCGGCCGCAGGAGCGGCAGCTCGAGCGCGAACATACACGAGCACCGCGCGCGTAGCGCGGGTCGTGTCTGGCCCGAGCGCTGGTGGGACTCACTGGCCCCGGCGGTGTCGGCCGACGCGCGATTCGCTTGAGTCGCCCTCCCGCGGGCGTGCGATTGGAGCGCCGTCGACGGCGACCAGCTCGACTCGCCCCCCCGTGCCGGCCTGCCCCTCGAGACATGCCACGATGACCGGGCCCGCATCGAGCCTGACCGAGGCGAGCACGACTGCAGGTGCGCCGGTCGCCTCGACGGCGTGGCGGACCGTCGTGGCCTCCTCGACCACGCCGTCCTCGGCCCGCTCGAGCCGCCACGACGCTCCCCCGCAGGCGGGGCAGAGGGCGCGGCGCGGAAAGAGCGTCTGGCCGCAGGTCCGACAGACCGAGACGACGAGGCCGCGCCTCATCTCAGGCGCTCCAAGACGGCCGCGTTCGCGCAGGCGCCGTAGCGATAGAGCACCCCACCGTAGCCCGTGACGAGCGCCCGTCGCGCTCCGGAGACCTGGCGCTCGCCCGCCTCGCCGCGGAGCTGTCGCACGGCCTCGACCAGCCCGTGGAGCCCTCCGGCCGCGCCGGCTTGGCCCGCGGAGAGCTGACCTCCCGACGTGTTGAGCGGGAGTCGGCGGGGCGCGATCGTCTGCGCGACGAACCGCTTCGCTTCGCCCTCACCGAAGAAGCCGAGGTCCTCGAGCTGGATGAGCACTATCGCCGGGTAATCGTCGTAGACGCTCGCGACGTCGACGTCGTCCGGTCCGGCGCCCGCCTCCTCCCAGAGCGCCTCCCTGGCGAGCGCGAGGCCGCAGTGCAGCCCGTCGCCCTCCTGCTGGTCATGGTTGTACGAAGCCCTGAGGGCACGAACCGCCACGGGTCGGCGCCTGCCGCCCGCAGTCACGACGAGCGCGTCCGCCCCCGCGACGACCGGGGCGCAGTCGTAGCGCGAGAGCGGCTCGGCGACGATCGGGGCGGCGAGGTAGTCGGCAATCGTGAGTGGCTCGCGATAGACCGCCCCGGGGTTTCGCGCCGCCCACCTCCGCTGCGCGATCACGAGCTCGCCGTAGTCCTCCCGCAGGAGACCGTTGCGGGCCATGTGGCGCTGGGTCAGCAACGCAAAGAGCGCATTCGGCCCGCCGAAGCGAAGCGGCGCGAGGTGGTCGCGCGTGGCCGCGTTGTAGGTGGCGACGAGGTCGGCGAACTGGCTTCGCGTGAGCCGGTCCCCGGCGGCGACGACGACGGCGGTCGCGTCGCCCGCCTCGACCGCCCGCACGGCATGCTGCAGCATGTTGATCCCTCCGGCGCCGCCGCTCGTCTCCTCCATCAGCCAGCGCAGCCGCAGGCCGAGCTTCCAGGCGAGGTCGAGAGCGTGGTCGGGCGCGAGTGAGAACGAGGCTACGGCGAGGCCGTCGATCGCGCTCGGCTGGAGGCCGGCGTTTCGGAGCGCGCGCCGCACGGCGCCGGCAAGAAGCGACTCGGTCGTCGCGCCGCGAGGCGAGTGCCGCCGGTAGGGCGCCTCGCCCGCGCCGGCGATGACGGCGTTCGCCACCTACGCGAGAGGAGTGCCGGCCTGAATGCGCATCGGCCGCGAGTCTAGACGACGCCCTGACGTTGGCCTATGCTCGCGCCTCGGAGCATGGAACTTCCCTTCGAGGAGCGGACGCTGCCGAGGATGCTCGAGCGGCAGGCCGAGAGGCTCGGCGACAGGCCACTCGTCCGGCTCGCCGGCGAAGAGCGCAGCTACTCCGGGACGCGGGATGCCGCCGCCCGCTTCGGCGGGACGCTCGCCGCGGCGGGCGTCGGGGCGGGCGATCGGGTGGCGATCATGTGCGGAAACCGCGCCGAGCTCCTCGACGCAGTCCTCGGCTGCGCCTGGCTGGGCGCGATCGCTGTGCCGCTGAACACGGCGCTCCGCGGCGCGCAGCTCGCGCACGTGCTCGCGAGCTCCGACCCGAGGATCCTCGTCGCCGACTCTCCGCTCGTGCGCCACCTCGAGTCCGTCGAGACGCACCCGTCTGCGCTCGAGCGGATCTGGGTGGCAGGCGAGTTGCCGGAGGGCGAGTTGCCGGAGCACCCCTGGCCGGACGTGCCGCTCGAGCCGTTCCCTGCCGCAGGCGCTCCCGCGGACCCGCATCCGGTGCGCCCGGGCGACACCTTCGTCATCCTCTACACGTCGGGGACGACCGGCCCCTCCAAGGGAGTCTGCTGCCCGCACGGGCAGTTCTACTGGTGGGGCGTTCTCACGGCCGGCCACCTCGGCGTCCGGGAGGGTGACGTCCTCTACAGCGTCCTGCCGCTCTTCCACACGAACGCGCTCAACACGCTCTTCCAGGCGCTCCTGGCGGGGGCGACGTACGCCGTCGGCGAGCGGTTCTCCGCGTCAGGCTTCTGGCGGGAGCTACGCGACACGGAGGCGACGGTCACCTACCTGCTCGGGGCGATGGTGCACATCCTGCTCGAGCGCCCGCCCTCGCCCGACGACACGGCGCACCGGACCCGCGTCGCGCTCTCGCCCGGGACTCCGGCCGAGCACGCCGCCCGCGTTCAGGAGCGGTTCGGCGTCCACCTCATCGACGGCTACGGCTCGACCGAGACCAACCTGGTGCTGTGCAACACGATCGGGGGCTACGTGCCGGGGGCGCTGGGCAGGGTCGTGGACGGCTTCGAGGCGAAGGTGGTCGACGAGGAGGACGTCGAGGTGTCGGCGGGGACGCCCGGAGAGCTCGTCGTGCGCCACCGCGAGCCGTTCAGCGTCGCCACGGGCTACTTCGGGCTGCCGGAGCAGACCGCCGAGGCGTGGCGCAACCTCTGGTTCCACACCGGCGACCGGGTCGTGCGCGAGGCGGACGGTGTCTTCCACTTTCGCGACCGCCTGAAGGACACGATCCGCCGCCGCGGCGAGAACATCTCGTCCTGGGAGATCGAGCAGGCGCTCCTCACCCACCCGGATGTGGCGATGGCCGCAGTCGTCCCCGTTCCGGCCGAGGTCGGTGAGGACGACGTGCTGGCGTTCGTCGTGCCGCGGGAGGGGGCGAGCCCGCATCCCATCGACCTCTTCCGCCACTGCGAGCCCCGGCTCGCGTACTTCGCGATCCCGCGTTACCTGGACGTTCTCCCCGAGCTGCCGCTGACCGAGAACGGCAAGGTGCGCAAGTACCTCCTGCGGGAGCGCGGCGTCGGCGCGACGACGTGGGATCGCGAGGCGGCCGGCTACGTCGTCGCGCGCTGAGGCCTTCCCCGCGGCTTCGCTCACTCGTTGCCGAAGAAGAGCGGCCGCCCGACGCGCGCCTCGACCCGCAGGTACTTCCAGAGCTTGCTCCCGCCGACCTCGCGTTCGCGCAGGATGTTGCAGACGGCGGTGACGGCCTCGAGGCTCGGCGCGTCGGCGAGGACGTAGGCAGTCCACGGCCACGCGATCGAGGGGCCGACCATCAGCTCGTCGTCGTCCATGGTGCCGAGAACCCGCACACCGAAGCGCCCGGAGAGGTCTTCGAACGCCTCCTTGATCGCGCCGGCGAGCTCCGGCACCCTGGCCGGGTCCTCCTCGAAGAAGCTCTGCGAGACGCCGAAGCAGAACAGCACGCGCAGGTCTCTCTGCTGCTTCTCCCGGTAGCTGGTCTCCATGCCGACCTCCTCGGTTGCGGGTCCCGGTGCGAGGATCCCACACGAATCGCTTACCCTGAGCGGTGAAGTGACCAACGAGGGGAGCTCGCAATGAGGAGGCCTCTGACCCCGCGCCAGCGCGAGATCGTCGACCTGGCCGGACGTCTCGCGGACACGTTCGCCGAGCGGGCGGCGGAGCACGACCGCGAGAACACCTTTCCGCACGAGAACTACGAGGACCTGCGAGAGGCCGGGTACCTGAGCCTGACGGTGCCCGAGGAGCTCGGCGGCGGGGGCGCGACGCTCTCCGAGCTCGTGCTCGCGCAGGAGCGGCTCGCGATGGGCGACGGCTCCACCGCGCTCGCCGTGAACATGCACGTCTCCCCGATCGGGCAGTGGGCCTCGATCTGGCGTGAGACGCAGGACGAGCGGCTCGAGCAGCTCCTCCGCGACGTCGCCGCCGGGAAGGTGATCTGGGCGTCCCTCACCGCGGAGCCGGGCGTCGCGAACAACCTGATGGACGCGAACACCGTCGCCGAGAAGGTCGAGGGCGGCTACCGCGTCAATGGACGCAAGATCTTCTGCACCAACTCGGCGGTGGCGACCCACTTCTCCTTCTCGGCCCGCTACGACGACCCGGAGACGGGCCCGCGCCTGATGCTCTTCCGCGCCGCCAAGGACGCAGACGGCTTCGAGTTCGTGCAGACCTGGGACACGTTGGGCATGCGCGGGACGCAGTCGAACGACCTCGTGATCGAGAACGGCTTCGTCCCCGACGAGGCGCTCGTCCACTCGCTGCCGGTGAACCACTTCGATGCGCGCATCCTGAAGACGGTGTTCGCCTGGGCCATGCCGACCTTCGGCTGCGTCTACCTCGGCATCGCCGCGGGCGCGATGGAGTTCGCGCAGGGGGCGGTCAGGAAACGGAGCAAGGAGGCCGACCCCCTCGTGCAGGCCTCGTTCGCTCAGATGGAGATGCTGCTCGAGACGGCTCGGGCGGTGATCTGGCGCCATTGCGACGAGGTGGAGTCGGGCGCGCTCTTCGAGCTCGGTGTGCAGGAGGGGCTCGCGAGGGCGGGCCTCGCCAAGGTGATCCCGGCCAACAACGCCGTCGAGATCATGCGGCACGTGGTCGACGTCGCCGGGGGAGCCGCCTACATGCGTAAGCTCCCGCTCGAGCGCATGTGGCGCGACGTCCAGGGCGGCCCGATCATGCCCTACAACAACCACCAGGCCTTGGCGCTCTTCGGCGCCACCTCGCTCGGCGTCCAACTCGCCCCGGAGATCCCGCTCGAGGAGTCGGGCGTGGCGAGCCGGCCTCGGCCGGCCGCAGCCGCCTCGGCCGGAACCCTCGGCTAGCCCGCAGCGATGGAAGGGCGGACGGCACTGGTGACCGGCGCGGCGCAGGGCCTCGGGGAGGCGATCGCCCGGGCCCTGTGCGAGCGCGGCGCCAGGGTCGTCGTTGCCGACCTCAACCTCGAGGGAGCAGAAGCGGTCGCCGCCGGTCTCGGCGAGCGCGCCGTGGCCGTCGCGCTCGACGTCCGTGAGCGGGCCTCGTTCCAGCGGGTCTTCACCGAGGCGGTCGAGCGCCTCGGCCGCGTCGACGTCCTGGTCAACAACGCGGCGCGCACCGTGATGCGCTCGTTCTGGGAGATCGACGACGAGGAGTGGAACGAGGTCCTTGCCACGAACCTGCGCAGCGTCTTCATCGGCTGCCAGCTCGCCGGGCCTCACATGCGCGGGAACGGCTTCGGGCGAATCCTCAACATCGCCTCGCTGGCCGGCCAGCAAGGCGGCACCGTGGCGGGCGCGCACTACGCCGCCTCGAAGGCGGGCGTCATCGTGCTCACGAAGATCGTCGCGCAGGAGCTCGCGCCGCACGGCGTCACCGTGAACGCGATCGCTCCGGCCGTCGTGCGGACGCCGGTCATGGACGCGCTACCGCCGGAGCGGGTCGAGGCGCTCGCCGCGACGATCCCCGTCGGGCGCGTCGGCCGGCCCGAGGAGGTCGCCGCCGTCGCCGCCTTCCTCGCCTCCGACGCGGCCGGCTACATCACCGGGGCGACCTACGACGTCAACGGCGGGCTGCTCATGCGCTGACGCTCGGGGCAGGCAGCCTTGCAAAGCGCCGGGCGGCCGTGAGAACCTCGACCGGACCGCCCTAAGGAGCAACTACCCGCAACGGAAGTCGTCTGATCAGATACCAACTCGAGGAGGGGAACATGGACCGAGCAAGATCGAGGAGGCTGCTTCCCGCGCTAGCCGTGCTCGTTGTGGCCGCGGTCGCCGCCGCGGTCGGCACCGCGGGCACGGAGGCGACGCCAACCGTCCGGCTGGCGATGATCTCGCCGCTGACAGGCCCGCTCTCGTTCGTGGGCGTGGACAACCGGGCGGGCGTGCTCGCGGCCATCCGGGAGATCAACGCCAAGGGAGGGATCAAAGGCCGCAAGATCGCGCTCGACATCTTCGACGACGGCTCGAACCCGTCCCAGGGCGTCGTGCACATGCAGCGGATCGTCGGGGACCAGCGCTACCAGGGTATCATCGGCTCGGGCTTCAGCTCGGTCGGGCTGGCGGTGGCGCCGATCGTGGGGCAGGCCCAGATCCCGTACATCAGCATGGCGTCGTCGGCGGCGCAGGTGACACCGGCGAAGCCGTACTACTTCATGACGACGGCCACCAGCCGCCTGTTCGCGTACTCGATGGCGTTTCACCTGCGCAAGCAGGGCATCAAGCGGATCGCGGTCATGGCCGACAACGGGGGCTTCGGGCGTGAGGGGGTGCGGAACCTCAAGGAGCTCGCGAAGGCGTTCGGGTTCCAGGTGGTCGAGGAGATCATCTTCCCGCTCACGAGCACGAGCTTCACGGCCGAGCTGAGCCGGGTGAAGAACTCGGACGCGCAGGCGCTGTGGCTCTGGAATGCAACCTCGCTCGCCGTCACGATCACGAAGGAGGCGAAGCAGCTCGGCCTGAGCCAGCGGCTCGTCCTCACGGGCGGAAACGCGTCCGTGAACTACCTCGAGCCCGCCTGCCCGGAGGCGAACGGCGCGTTCATCAACACGTACCTCGGGCCGGTGGCGCAGTTCATCCGCCGGGATCACCCGTCACGCGCGATCGCGCTGCGTGTGAACCGGCTGCTCAAGAAGCAGGGCTCGACCTTCAACTACGACGGCTACACCGCAATCTGGATGTTCAAGACCGCGATGGAGCGCGGCGGCTTCACGCGGTCGGGCATCAACCGCACCCTAGAGACGGGGATGAAGGGCTTCGCCGGCCCCGGCGGGCGCTACTACTACACGGCGATCAACCACTCCGGGCTCGGCCTGCCGAGCATGGTCGTGTCGCAGGTGCGCAACTGCAAGATGGTTCCCGTCGCGGGACAGGCGCTCCCAAAGAGGGGGTAACGATCGGCTGCGGGACGTAGGGTCCGGGCGAGACCCGGGCCCTACCGTCCCCGGCGCGCCCGCCGCAGCCCGTCACCGAGCGCGGGCAGGACGCCGCGCGGCAGGAAGAGCATCACGACGATCAGGATCAGCGCGAAAACGCCGATCCGGAACACTCCCGGCGCCTGCACGGGCAGGTCGAAGCCGAGGAGCTGCTCACGCGTCCCGAGCTGCTGGAGCCGGTCCTGGAGCCAGACGATTGCGATCGCGCCGAGCACCGCGCCGTAGACGCTTCCCAGTCCCCCCACCACGACGATGACGACGAACTCGATCGAGATGATGACCGGGAAGGCGTCGGGGGAGAGGAAGCCGAGCCGGAAGGCGAAGAGCCCGCCCGCCAGGCCCGCCAGGCCAGCGGCGAGCACGAACAGGCGCAGCTTGTAGGCGGCGACGTTGATTCCGGCCGCCGCCGCGGCGGCCTCGCTCGTCGCGATCGCCCGGAGCGCCCGCCCTGCGCGCGAGCGCACGAGGTTCACGCCCACGAGCAGCGCCACCGTGACCAGCCCCCAGATCACGGCCGCGAGGTTCCTCGCCGCGTCGCCGACGCCGCCCATCGCGAAGCCCGCCACCTCGAGCGGCTTGGCGATGATCAGGCCGGGGTCCTGCCCGCCGGTGAACCCGTCCTCCGCGAAGAGGGCCGCGATCAGGATCAGGTGCAGCGCGAGCGTGGCGAAGGCGAGGTAGTGGCCCCGCAGCCGCAGGAGCGGAACCCCGACGGCGGCGGCGACGAGCGCTGTCAGCACGGGAGCGACCAGCACCGCCGCCCACGGCGGGATCCCGGCGTCGGGGTTGATCAGCCGCTCGTCCGGATCGAGCCCGACGGTGAGGATGGCCGCGGTGTACGCCCCGAGCGCGTAGAAGGCGCCCTGGCCGAGCGAGATCTGCCCGGCGAAGCCCATCAGGAGCGAGAGCCCGATCGCCACCAGCGCCGCCAGCCCCATGTTCATGTAGATGGGAACGTCGTTCGGATCGAGCCGGTAGGCGAGCCAGACGGCGCCGGCGCCGGCGGCGAGCGTCGCGGCGAGCCGGGTGGCGGCGAGCCTCACGTGACCGTCTCCTTGCGCGACCGCCAGCCGATCAGGACCAGCATGATCACGAGCGCCGCCGCGAGCTCATACTGCCGCGCCTGGGGCGTGATCACGTCGCCGTAGCCGACGACCAGCTGCTGGGCCACGCCGAGCACCAGGCCGCCGACGAAGGCGAGCCGGATCGAGACGAGGCCGCCGAACGCCGCCGCCGCGAAGCCGTTGATCGCGATGCCGACGTCCGAGTCGTAGTTGACCGGCTGGATCGGGGTCAGCAGCAGCCCCCCGACCGCCGACAGCAGCGCCGAGACCGCGAACGTGACGACCGCGACCGAGCGCAGGCTGAGGCCGACGAGCTCGGCCGCGCGCACGGAATCCGACGTGGCGACGAGCGCGTAGCCGATGATCGTCCGCCGCAGCACGAGCGTGAGCAGGAGCGCCGCGACCACGGTCACGCTCGCGATCAGGACGTATTGCGGCTGGACGACGACGCCGTGGACCGTCCAGGCGCGCCCGGAGACGGCCGGATAGGTGTGCGGGCGGTCGCCGAACGCGAGCAGCTGGAGCGCCTGGAAGACGAACGCGACGCCGAGCGTGATGACGAGGCTCGCAAGCGGGGTCGTCAGCCCCCGGATGCCGACCGCGACGAGCCCCACGAGCGCCCCGATGGCCGTGACGAGCAGGACGGCGACGATCGCCGCAGCGGCGGTCGGCCATTCCTTGTCGACGAGCCAGACGGTCAGCTGCCCGCCGAGCACCGCGAAGGCTCCCTGGGCGAAGTTGACGATGTTCGTCGTCCGGAAGATGAGCGCGAACGAGATGCCGACGAGGGCGAACGCGGAGCCCGTGGAGAGGCCGATCACCACGAGCTGGACGAGCTCCGTCACGCGACCTCGAGCCCTCCGCCGAGGTAGGCCGTCCGCACGAGCTCGTTCCGCTCGAGCTCGCTGCTCGGCCCCTCGAGCACGCAGCGCCCGGCCTCGAGCACGTACGCCCGCTCGCAGAGCTCGAAGGCGAGCGCGGCGTTCTGCTCGACGAGCAGGAGCGCGACACCCTCCTCCTCGTTCAGGCGCCGCAGGAACTCGGAGAGGTCCTGCACGACGAGCGGCGCCAGCCCGAGCGAGAGCTCGTCCACCGCCAGCAGGCGCGGCTCGGCCATCAGGGCGCGGCCGATCGCGACCATCTGCTGCTCGCCGCCGGAGGTCTGGCCCGCGGGGCGGTCGCGCAGCTCGTGCAACTTGGGGAGCAGCTCGTAGACGCGTTCGAGCCGCTCCTGCACCTGGCCCCTGCGTCGGGCGTAGCGGAGCGCGGCGGTCACGAGCTCGCCGCGGAACTCGCGGCCGAACGCGCCGAGGAAGAGGTTCGCCTCCACGGGCAGCGAGGCGAAGACCTGGCGGCCCTCCGGCACCTGGGTCACGCCGAGGCGGACGATCTCCCCCGGCGAGTGGCCGGTGACGTCCCGCCCGGCCACTCGCACGCGCCCCCCGGCCGGCTTGAAAAGGCCGCAGATCGCGTTCAGGAGCGAGCTCTTGCCGGCGCCGTTCGGCCCGATCAGCGCGACCCGCTCCCCCGCGTCCAGCCTCAGGGAGACGCCGTCGACGGCGGTGGCGGGCCCGTAGCGGACGACGAGCCCCTCGACCTCCAGCAGCGGGAGCGGGGGTGTGGGGGAGCCGGCGGTCATACGGTCGCCGTCCCGAGGTACGCGGTGATGACGCGCTGGTCGGAGCGGATCTCCGCGGGCGGCCCGTCCGCGATCAGGCGGCCCCGGTCGAGGACGATGATGCGCTCGGCCACGGCGCCGACGAACTGCATGTCATGCTCGACGAGGAGCTGGGTGAGGCCGCGCTCCCGGAGCCCGCCCAGGACCCGGCGGAGTTGAGCCTTCTCGGCCGCGCGGAGGCCGGCCGCGGGCTCGTCGAGCAGGAGCACCTGCGGCCGCTGCGCGAGCACGCGCGCGACGGCGAGCAGCCGCAGCTGCCCGAGCGGCAGCGCGCCGGCGGGGTCAGCCGCCCGCCCCTCGAGACCCACGAGCGCGAGCGCGCCGAGCGCCTCGGCGCGGATCTCGCGCTCCTCCTTCCACTGCCACGGCGGCCGTAGGATGCCCTCGACGAACCCGGCCCGCGTCCAGGCGTGGCAGCCGACCATGACGCTCGAGAGGACGTCCATCCCGTGGGGAGCCAGCATCACCTGGAAGACCGTCCCGAGGCCGTGCTCGGCCCGCTTGTGGGCCGTCCAGCCCGAGATGTCGCGGTCGCCGAGGAGGATCCTTCCCCGATCCTGCCGAAGGTAGCCCGAGAGGCAGTGGAGCAGGGTCGACTTTCCCGCACCGTTGGGCCCGATCAGGCAGGTGAGCGAGCCCTTTTCGACCGCGAACGCGATCTCCTCGACCGCGCTGACCGCGCCGAACGACTTGGACACGCCCTCGACGCGAAGCACAGCGTCCGCCACGCAGCGAATATATAGAGGCAGTGAACGAGCCGAAGCCCTTTGCCTCGAGCGCCGACACGTCGGAGAAGCAGGCGACGCTGGAGGAGCTCGCCGACGGCGTCTACGCCTACACCGCCGAGGGCGACCCCAACGTGGGGGCGATCGTCGGCCCGGAGTTCGTCGTCGCCGTCGACGCGCGCTCCACCCCCGCGCACGCGCGCGTCTGGCTCGAAGAGCTGCGCCGGATCACCGACCTGCCCGTTCGCTACCTCGTCCTCACCCACTACCACGCCGTCCGCGCGCTCGGCGCCGCGGCCTTCCAGGCGGAGGTCGTCGTCGCGCACGAGCACACCCGGCGCTGGATCGCCGAGCGGGGGTCTGACGACTTCGAGTCGGAGCTCCGGCGCTTCCCGCGCCTGTTCCGCGACGTGGAAAGCGTGCCGGGCCTGACGGTGCCCAGCCTCACGTTCTCGCGGGCGCTGTCCATCTTCCTCGGCGACCGCGAGGTGCAGCTGCGCTGGCTCGGGCGGGGTCACACGGAGGGGGATGCGGTCGTCTGGCTGCCCGGGGAGCGAGTCCTCTTCGCCGGTGACCTGGTCGAGGCCGGGGCGGCCCCCTACATGGGCGACGCGTTCGTGCTCGACTGGGCCGGGCCGACCCTCGACGCGCTCGAGCAGCTCGGCGCCGAGACGATCGTCCCGGGCCGCGGGCCGGCCGCGCGCGGTGGGGCCGCCGCCGAGGCGATCACGTCCACGCGCGCCTTCCTCGCGCGCCTGCGCGACGAGGTGGCAGCCGTCCTCGATCGCGGCGGGAGCGTGAAGGAGGCGTTCGCGGCCGCGCATGCCGCGCTCGAGCCCGACTACGGCGGCGCGACCATCTTCGCGCACTGCATGCCGTTCAACGTCCAGCGCATGGTGGACGAGCTCGGCGGCCACGCGCCGCGCGTGTGGACAGCCGAGCGCGACGCGGAGGTCTGGGCGGAGCTGCAGTGATGAGCGGCCCGCCCGTCGCGGTCGTGGGCGCCGGGCCGGTCGGGATGACCATGGCGCTCTCGCTGGCGCGGTACGGCGTGCCGAGCGTGCTGCTCGACGAGGACGAGCAGACGACGTGCGAGGGGTCGCGCTCCATCTGCGTTCAGCGGGCGACGCTCGAGGCCTTCGACCGCCTCGGAGTGGGCGAGCGGACGGCCGACGAGGGTGTCACGTGGACGTGCGGCCGGACGTACTACCGCGACCGGGAGCTGTTCGAGGTGCGCTTCCCCGAGCGGGGCCGGGAGCGCTTTCCGCCGTTCGTCAACCTCTCCCAGGAGCGCGTCGAGCAGATCCTGCTCGAGCGAGTCGAGTCGGAGCCGCTCGTCGACGTGCACTGGAGGAGCCGGGTCAGCGGCGTCCGCCAGGACGCCGGCGGCGTCACTCTGCAGCTGGAGAGCGGGAGCGAGGTGCACGGCCCCTACGCGGTCGCCTGCGACGGGCCGCACTCGACGATGCGCAAGCTCTGCGGCTTCGACTTTCCCGGCCACGGCCATCGCGACCGCTTCCTGATCGCCGACATCCGTGCCCGGCTGCCGTTCCCGAGCGAGCGACGCTTCTTCTTCGACCCGCCGCACAACCCCGGCCGCCAGGTGCTCCTCCACCCGCAACCCGGGGACGTCTGGCGGATCGACTGGCAGGTTCCGCCCGACGTCGACGCCGACGAGGAGCGCCGCAGCGGCCGGCTGGACGAGCGGATCCGCGCGATCGTGGGCGACGCGCCGTACGAGATCCTCTGGGTGACGGGCTACACCTTCCACCAGCGGATGCTGCGAAGCTTCCGGGCCGGCCGCATCTTCTTCGCCGGTGACGCAGCGCACGTGATGGCCCCCTTCGGGGCGCGCGGGATGAACAGCGGCGTGCAGGATGCCGAGAACCTGGCCTGGAAGCTGTGGGGGGTACTCGAAGGATGGGCGCCCGAGGCGCTGCTCGACACGTACGACGCCGAGCGGCGCGCCGCCGCGGCGCACAACCTGCGCATCGTGGACGCGACGATGCGGTTCATGGTCCCGCCGAACCGCGCGCGCAGGCTGCTCCGGAACGCGCTTCTCCGCGGCAGCCAGTACGTCCGGCCCTTGCGGCGGCTCGTCAACAGCGGCCGCCTCTCGGAGCCATTCGTGTACCGCGAGTCGCCGATCGTGGTCGACGGAGGCGAGCGGGTGGACATCCAGGGCCGCGGCTTCGTGGCGCTGGTGGGCGAGGCCGTCGAGCCGCCGAGAACGCCGGTGCCGCTGGAGCTACGGCGGGAGGGCCGGGGCCTCGTGCTCGTGCGCCCCGACGGCCACGTCGCTGCCCGGACGGATGATCCGTCCCGCCTGCGGGAGCTCCTCGAGGTGGCGGTCGCCACATGATCTTCGAGCCCGAGCTCGAGACCATGCCGCGTGAGAGGCTCCGCGAGCTCCAGTCGAACCGGCTGCGCGCGCTCGTCGAGCGGGTGAGGGAGCGCGTTCCGTTCTACCGTGAACGGCTCGACGGCGTCACGGTCGACTCCCTCGACGACCTCCCGAGGCTGCCCTTCACGCGCAAGACCGACCTGCGCGACCACTACCCGTTCGGCCTCTTCGCCGTTCCGATGCGCGACGTGGTGCGCGTTCACGCCTCGTCCGGGACGACCGGCAAGCCGACGGTGATGGGCTACACGGCGAACGACGTCGACCTCTTCGCGCGCGTGAACGCGAGGGCCCTGGCCATGGCCGGCGGCGAGCCGGACATGATCCTCCACAACGCCTACGGGTACGGCCTCTTCACCGGCGGTCTCGGGCTCCACTACGGCGGCGAGCGGCTCGGCATGACGGTCGTCCCGGTCTCGGGCGGCATGACCGAGCGACAGGTGCTGTTGATCGAGGACTTCCGGCCGGACCTCATCTGCTGCACGCCCAGCTATGCGCTCACGCTCGCCCAGGAGCTCGCCGCGCGCGGCGTCTTGCCAGAGGAGATCAGCCTCCGCTATGCGTGTCTCGGCGCCGAGCCGTGGACGGAGGCGGTGCGGGACGAGGTCGACGCGGGCCTCGGCATCCGTTCGACCAACATCTACGGCCTGTCCGAGGTCATCGGCCCGGGCGTCTCGAACGAGTGCGTCGAGGAGCGGAGCGGCTCGCACGTCAACGAGGATCACTTCTACCCCGAGATTGTCGACCCCGACAGCGGTGACCCGTTGGCGGACGGCGAGGAGGGCGTGCTCGTCTTCACGACGCTGACGAAGGAGGCGCTGCCGCTGATCCGCTACTGGACGGGCGACATCTGCTCGCTGTCGTCGGAGCCGTGCTCGTGCGGCCGCACGCTGCGACGGATGAGCCTGATCAAGGGCCGCACCGACGACATGCTCATCATCCGCGGCGTCAACATCTACCCGAGCCAGATCGAGGCGGTCATCCCCCGCGTCCCAGGGTTGACCTCCAACCACCGTCTCGTCGTCACGCGCGGCGGGACGCTGGACGAGCTCACGGTCGAGGTGGAGGGCAGTGGCGACGACGCGGAGCTGGCGCGGCTGGTGAAGGAGACGACGGGGTGCACCGTCGCCGTCAAGGTCGTGCCGCCCGGGAGCGTCCCGCGGTCGGAGGGCGGCAAGCTCCAGCGCGTCCACGACCTCCGCCGGCTATGAGGCCGATCCCGCAGGGCTACGAGGCACACCTTGCCGTCGTCGTCACCGAGGCGATGACGGTCGACTTCGAGGAGCTGGGCCGCATCCATCCGGTCTACGCGACCTACTGGCTCTGCAAGCACATGGAGGAGGCGGGGCGGAAGATCATCCTGCCGTTCCTCGAGGACGGGGAAGAAGGGATCGGGAGCGCCGTCTCCGCCCGCCACCTCGCGCCCGCCGTGGCGGATCAACGTCTTGCCGTGGTCGCCGAGCACGTCTGCACCGAGCGCAACCGCGTCCACACTCGCTGCCGCGCCACGAACGAGGCCGGCGAGCTGATCGGCGAGGGCGAGACCGAGCAGACGATCCTCCCCCGGGAGCGCATCGCGGCGCGGATCGCGGCCGCCGAGGCGCAACAACGCTCCGGGCGGTGACGAACGGTCGACGAGAGCACACGTGATCACGCGCTCAATGCGCCTGCTCGCTGGTAAGCCGAGGATTTCGAGCCGAAGGTAAGGCTGCTTTGCGGGCTCGATGTGCGAGGATCTGCAGGTGCTCGAGGTCAACGCATCCGCCTGGCGGCTGGGCGTCCCGCCTTGCGCGCCGGGGCTCTTCACATGCGTACGACCGACTCGGTTCACGGCGAGATGATGCAAGCAACCGGCCGTCTTTCGTCCGTTCTACGAGCACCCGCCGTGCCGCACGGCCTTCAACGTCAGCACCTCGACGCATCCCGGCGGCTCGATCACCGGCGCGTGCCGGCTCCCAATGGGGCGGGGGCGATCGCCGATGATCTCGGGATCGGAAAAAGGTGGTTGTGACGACGGAGGCACGATGCGCGGACTGAGCGGCAGGACGGCGCTGCTGACCGGCGGCGCGACGGTGATCGGAGCCGCCGTCGTCCGGGCGTTCCGGGACGAGGGCGTCGGCGTGGCCGTCGCGGACATCGACGCGGAGGGCGGTCGCGCCCTTGCGGCCGAGCTCGGCGACGGCTGCCTCTTCGTGGAGACGGACATCAGGGACGACGCGCAGATCGCCGCGTTCACGCAGGCGGCGGTCGAGCGATTCGGCGGCGTCGACATCCTCGTCAACCTCGCCTGCTCCTACGTCGACGAGGGATTCGCGTCGCCTCGCGCCGACTGGCTCGAGTCGCTCGACGTCAACGTGGCGAGCGCGGTGATGATGGCGAAGGCGGCGCACCCGCACCTCGTCGCGCGCGGGGGTGGCGCAATCGTCAACTTCACCTCGATCTCGGCGAAGGTCGCCCAGACCGGCCGCTGGCTCTACCCGGTCGGGAAAGCGGCTCTCGTGCAGCTGACCCGGAACATGGCGATGGACCTCGCCGCGGACAACATCCGCGTGAACTCCGTCTCTCCCGGCTGGACGTGGTCGAAGATCATGGTCGGGCTCTCCGGCGACGATCGCTCGAAAACCGATCGCGTTGCAGCGCCCTTCCACCTGCTGGGCCGGGTCGGCGACCCGGACGAGGTGGCGCAGGTCGTGCTCTTTCTCTGCAGCGACCGCGCGTCGTTCGTCACCGGCGCCGACTACGCCGTCGACGGCGGCTACTCCGCGATGGGCCCCGAGCAGGCCGAGCCCGCAATCCCGAAACTCACCGAGTAGAAGCGAGGTGCATCAATGCGCAAGATCCTGATCGTCGGCGGCGGACAGGCGGGCCTGCAGCTCGCCCTAGGCCTCGTGCAGAACGGCTACGAGGTGACGGTGGTCTCGAACCGGACGCCCGACGACATTCGCCAGGGGCGGGTCATGTCGAGCCAGTGCATGTTCGACGCGGCGCTCCAGCACGAGCGGGATCTCGGCATCAACTTCTTCGAGAGCGAGTGCCCGCCCGTCGAAGGGATCTCGTTCACCGTCCCGGCTCCCGACGGTGGCGGGAAGGCCATCGACTTCGCCTCGCGGCTCGACCGGTACGCGCAGTCGGTCGACCAGCGGGTGAAGATGCCGCGCTGGATGGAAGAGCTCGAGAAGCAGGGGGGTACGGTCGCGATCGAGGAGGCGGGCGTCGCGGAGCTCGAGCGCTACGCCGGAGAGAACGACCTCGTGGTCGTGGCGGCCGGCAAGGCCGAGATCGTCCGGCTGTTCGAGCGCGACGCGTCCCGCTCTCCCTACGACCAGCCGATGCGCGCCCTGGCGCTGACGTACGCGACCGGGATGACGCCGCGGCCCGAGTACTCCGCCGTCGCGTTCAACCTGATCCCGATGGTCGGCGAGTACTTCGTCTTCCCGGCGCTGACGATGAGCGGCGAGTGCGAGATCATGGTCTTCGAGGGCATCCCGGGCGGTCCGATGGACTGCTGGGGCGACGTGACGACGCCCGAGGAGCACCTCGCCA
>JBDSOJ010000170.1:0-3019 GCA_039914895.1 Gaiellaceae bacterium | reverse complement strand
CTCGAACTCGAGGAGGCGCTCGACGACACCGACCTGGCGCTTCATGTCGTGGTCGACGATCAGCGGTATTTCGCGTGGGAGGAGTTTGAGCGCCCCGCGGGCGTAGAAGCGTTCGGCAGGGTCGCCGTTGTTGATCCGTGCCATCGCCTCGGTCGAGATGAGCGGGCCGAGCTTGATCAGGACGGAGTGGCTCATGACCGCGCCGTGGCCTCGGCGTCATCCGTTCGGCGCGTTGCTGCTCCCTAGCGGTCTGCTGCGCTTCGAGCTCGTCGACGGTTTTCGGCCCGGTCGGGTGTTCGAGCAGGACAGGGTCGCCGGATGCGGAGACGTAGTAGGCGACAGCGGCGGGGGTGAAGCTGAGGTCGCCGGACTCGCCCGCAACCGGGTGGTAGAGGTGGCCGGTCTTCGTGTCCGTGATCAGGTACCGGCCGAAGTTGAGTGCTGAGCGCGGGATCTCCTGCAGCTTGGACTTCATCACTTCGGCGGCGAAGCGTTGCCGACGCCACTCGGCTCGTGCCTGGCGTTGCTGCTCTGGGGTGCCGGTGACGAAGATGGGGTCGCTGTGGTCGAGCGTGGCTCTCATAGCGTCGTCTCGTTCGTTGTTCGCGCCGGCCGCACGAACCGCTGCAGCTCGTCCCGCGTGATCCTGATCCGGGCGAGGTCGCCGTCCCCGAGCCGGACGGCCGGCAACTCCCCGGACGCGACCCACCGGCGCACGCTCGCCGGGGTAACCCCAAGCTCACGCGCCGCCTCGCTCGGCGAGAGCGGCGGTGAGCCGAGGATCCCGTCTTCGGAGGTGTTCGCCATGCGCACAAACTCTAACAAACGATGCAAACTGCAAACGATGCAAGCACGATGTGTCGTGTGCAGGCTATCCTCGACGGCGTGCCTCGTCGGCCTCGAGCGGAGCGGATCGAGCTGGACGTCGCACGCCTCTTGCCGCGGATGAGGAAGCTGTGCGACGGCGCCGAGCACGAGGCTCAGGTGATCGCCCGGATCGTCGCCCAGGCGACAAACGTCGACGAGCCGTTGGTCGCGGACCCGCGCGTCGCGGCCGGCGACCCCGCCCGGTTACGCGGCCTGCCTGCGATCGGGCCGAACGTGTCGGGCGCGATGGCCGGCACGGACCCGGTCCGGGCGCTGCTCGCGAAAGAGAGTCGGCGACGCCGGCGGTAGAGGCCGCCCGCGAGGTCCGCTGCGGCGAGTGCGGCAACTCGTTCGAGTTGTCGGCCCGCAACGTCCGCGCGGCCCGAGCTCGCGGCATGAAGCCTCGCTGCGGAACCTGCCGCGGGTATCGCGAGCGGACCGTGAGCGAAGCCGATCGCCGCTACTGGTTGGAGCGGTTCTCGCTCGAGGAGATCCGGCAGCTGGCGGGCGCGATCTGGCCGGACGCAAGTCCGCACTCAGTCCGCATACGTCCAGAAACCCGTTCCGCAGACCTGAGCAAGTGGGGAGTATTTCCCAATAGAAGTCCCTGCTAATCGGCCTGTTCCCGCCACTCGGCGGCAACCGCCGCCACACCCTCGAATAAGCCTGGGGGACTAGAGGTCCCGAGTTCGAATCTCGGCGCCCCGATCACTGAAAGCCCTGCTCGCGCGGGGTTTTCGCTTTCTCAGAGGCGCTTGGGTCGCGGGCCAATAGCGGCGCCAAACGATCCCGTCAAGCGTCGCCTGGATCTGCGCAGCTTCCTCACGAAGGCCGGCGCGCTGCCCTTCGCATAGCGTGATCGCGGCGGGGATAGCTTCTCGCGAGAGCGGGAGCCACTCCTCGCGCCAAGTCATATCCAGTTTCGCGGGTTCCTTGGCACCCTCTTGAAAGCCGGTGGTCGCCGTGATCGTCATCGTGACGTCGCGACCGCTTTGCTTGTCGGTGTGCGCGTAGGCGCGATCCCGCAGGGTTATGAGCTCGTCGTGCATCTGGGCCAGCTCCGCATCTCGGGGCCGGTACTCCTCGCGGTCGAGCTTGTGCAGCGAGCTGGTTGTGAAGGCTCGGGCGTACGACACTACGAGGCTCGTTTCGAGCGCCCTCATCAGGTGGACGTCTTCCGATTCACGCTCAAGCGCCTTCGCTGCTGCTATCGCCTGATCCATGTCGGAGGCAGCAAGAAGGAGAGCTCGCTGAATCTTCAAAGAGCCGGTAACGGTCGGATTCGTGCAGCCTCGGTCGCAGGAACAGCATCGTAGGTATCGAGCAGCCCGCGCAGGTACTCCTCGAACTCGGGCAACACACTGCTCGACAGCCGCGAAAACTTGCTGTGGGCTGCGAGCTTCCCCGAGCGGGTCGAGGGCTTCGGGTTCGTCACCGCCGTGGCGCTTGGCCTGGCCGCGCCCGTCAAGAAGGCATTCGGCTCGACCGCCCGCATCGAGTACGCCGCGCTCGTGCAGGCGATCGACGAGGACGCCCGCGCAATCGCCGAGGCTTTCAGCAACGAGCAGAAGGAGCAGCTCGGGATCGACGTCTTGCGGACACCGCTTGAGATCGCGATGTGGGACAACGACCCCGATCACGTTCTGTGGAAAAGAGCGGAGCTGGAGCGGGCACGGCGGATCGCCGAATGGAGCGCCGACCCAGGTCAGGTCGCAGCCGAGATCCGGGAGCAGCGGCCGTGACCGCGCTCGTCCGTCGCCGTCGCCGCACCGTGCATCGCAGGCGTGCCGGATGAGCCCGATCGTGAAGCCTTGCCGCTGCGGCAGACTCATCGATCGTCAGTTCAAGATGTGTCCCGACTGCCAGGTCGCGCACGACCGGCGCCGCAACGAGAAGCGGAAGACGTCTGGCCGCACGACAACGGCGTGGAACCGGCTACGTGAGGCTGCGATACGCCGGGACGGGTACACGTGCCAACGTTCCGGCTGCGGCGCGACCGGCACCGTCGGGACGCTGACGGTGCACCTGGATCCGCGGCTGGGCGGCAACCACTGGATCGCGACGCTCGACGACCTGACGACGCTCTGCAGGTCGTGTCACGGCACGGTTGACGCGCCGCGCTCGCACCGCTCCCAGGCGGCCTCAGTGCCTC
>JBDSOJ010000160.1:0-4479 GCA_039914895.1 Gaiellaceae bacterium | reverse complement strand
ACCGCCTGCTCGCCCCGCGTCAGTCGTAGCAGCCCGCGGCCGTCGCGCCGGATCACGTACAGGCTGGACGAGCGCGCGCCCGGATCCTGGCGGACGAAGGCGATCCGGCGCCGGTCGGGCGACCAGTCGGGATCGACGTCGCCGCCGTCTCTCGTCACCTGCCGCTCGCCAACGTAGAGATCGCCGTCACGGACCGAGACGAGCTCGGGCGGGAGGCCGTTGGCCGGCTCGGCACCAGCACCCCACGCGACCGTGGCGAGCAGCGGCAGCGGTGCGAGCAGCACCCCGATCAGGACAAGCCGAGCTCCTCGCGCCATGCGCTCGTATGCTGCCCGACGCGGGCGGACGACACGCCGGTGCCATCGCCGAGCTCCGCTGCGGCTTCCGCCAGCGTCGCCACCGGGCCGACGCAGACGTCCTCACCGTCGAAGCGCTCGAGCCAGTCGCCGAGCGGGCGGCTTGCGAAGACCGCCGCGAGTTCTGCGGCGAGCTGCTCCTGTGCGTCGGCGACGAGATGGCGTTCCGCCAGCTCGGGCCGGTCGATCAGCTCACAGAGCCGGACGAAGAACTTCGGCTCCAGCGCGCCGACCGTGAGGTGGCGGCCGTCGGCGGTCTCGTAGATCCGGTAGCAGGCGAGCCCGCCCGTCAGGAACCGCGGTAGCGGATCGCCGCCGAGGCGGTGCGAGACGAGGCGGTGCGCGCCGTGGGTCATCGAGATCGTCAGCCGGGCGCCGGCGCCGGTGCGCTCGCGCTCGAGCAGCGCCGCCAGGATCTCCGTCACCGCGCCGAGCGCGCCGGCGGCGAGGTCGGCCGGCTGCAGCGGCGGCAGCCCGGGAGCCGTGTCCTCGAGCACGCCCGCCCAGCCGAGGTAGTTGAGGTCGTGTCCGGCGCGAGCGGCATGCCGCCCCTCGGTGCCGAAGCCGGTGATCGAGCAGTAGACGGTTGAAGCCGGCGCGTCGTCCGGCCCAACGCCGAGGCGCGAAGCCACACCCGGCCTGAATCCCTCCAGCACGACGTCCGCCCGCGCGAGCAGCGCCCGCGCGAAGCTTGGATCCGCCTTCAGGTCGCACGCAACCGACTCCTTGCCCGCGTTCAGCGCCTCGTCCCAGGCGGGCGCCACGTGGCGCATCGGGTCGCCCTCCAGGGGCTCGACCCGCACCACGCGCGCGCCCAGCCGCTGCAGCTCGCGCGACGCGAACGCACCCGGGAGATACCGGGTCAGGTCGACGACGAGCGTGCCGGCAAGCGGGAGCACCGCCGCGGAACGTACTACAGTGAGCAGGCATTGACTGACCGTTCAACCTATGGAGCCGACAAGCGCCGCATCATTCTCGACGCGGCCGTCCGGGTCTTCGCGGAGCGGGGCTACCACACGTCCCGCGTCGGCGACATTGCCGAAGAGGCTGGAATCGCGCACGGACTGCTCTACCACTACTTCTCCTCGAAGGAGGAGGTGCTCGAGACCGTCTTCCGGGAGAACTGGAGCGAGCTGCTCGAGGCGTTCGCGCGGATCGAGGACTCGGACGAGCCGCCGCTCGCCCAGCTGGCCGCGATCGCAAAGACGCTCCTGCGCGCCTGGCGCGACCGGCCGGATCTCGTCAGCGTGATGGTGCGGGAGGTCGCTCGCAGCCCACAGCTCCAGAGTCAGGTGGACGAGATCGGCGCCGGCTTCCGGGCGATCCAGCGCGTGATCGAGCGCGGCCAGGCCGACGGCTCCTTCCGCGACGACGTCGATCCGCGGCTCGCAAGCTGGATCTTCTACGGCGGGCTCGAGGAGATCCTGACCGGCTGGGTGCTCGGGCAGCTGCCGGACGGCGACGAAGAGGTGGCGCGTGCCGAGCGAACCGTCGTCGCCCTCGTCTGCGGCGGGCTCACGCGCGACAGCGCAGCAGCCGCCGTCTGAGCCGAGCAGCTAGCGGCAGAGCGGAACCGAAGGGCGCGAGAGCCCGAACGCCCAGAGTCGCTCGCCGAGCACGTAGAAGGCGGTCGTCGCGTTCCGTCCCGCCAGCAGGTAGACGGAATAGCCGGCGCAGTCCTGCCGCTTCATCGGCCCGTAGCTGCCGGTTATCTGCGAGGCCGCGTCACCGAGCTTCAGGCCCTTCGGCGTCCGCCAGCTGAGCGGCTGGTAGATCGTGAACACGGCGACCGCGCGGCCGTCTCGCCACTCGACTCCGGCCCCGCGCGGCTGGAAGGCGTAGTAGTTGAAGTACCAGGTCTCGCGCGGACAGCCGCGGCAGACGCCGTAGGCGCGGCCCCAGAGCCGCTCGACCTCTGCCTTCGTCGCGCCGAGCTCGACGTCGCCGAGGCTACGGCCGGGGATGAGCACGCCCGCGCCGGGAGGTGCGGCGGCCGCCGGGACGGCGAGGCCGAAGGCGACCGCGATTGCCGCGACGAGGCGCACCGTGGGAGAATAGGCGCCCGGTGCAGCGCTACAACCTCTTCGACGGCGAGCTCGACGACGAGCGCACCGAACCGCCCGGCTTCACCTGGCGCGCGGCCCGGCTCGGCCCGATGCTCGGCGCGCAGAAGCTCGGCGCGAGCCTGTACGAGCTGCAGCCGGGCGAGAGAACGTTCCCGTACCACTACGAGTACGGCGCCGAAGAGTGGCTGCTCGTCGTCGCCGGCCGTCCGACGCTGCGTGCGCCGGACGGCGAGCACGAGCTGCGTGCCGGCGACGTCATCTGCTTCCCGGAAGGACCCGGGGGCGCTCATCTCGTCCGCAACGACTCGGATGAGGCTGTGCGGATCCTGATCGCGTCGACGAAGGGCGATCCGCAGCTCGCGGTCTATCCGGACAGCGGCAAGATCGCCACGTGGCCCGGGAACGACGCCGACCCGCCGCGCCTCTTCAAGCTCGACTCGAACGTCGACTATTGGGACGGCGAGAGTTAGCTACCTGAACGCGTTCTCACCGGTCAGCGCCTGGCCGACGACGAGCGTGTGCACCTCGTGCGTGCCCTCATAGGTGAGCACGGACTCGAGGTTGTTGACGTGGCGGATCACCGGGTACTCGAGCGTGACCCCGTTCGCGCCCAGGATCGTGCGCGCCGAGCGGGCGACCTCGATCGCGCCGCGGACGTTGCCCATCTTCCCGAGGCTGACGTGCTCCTGGCGGAGCGTCCCGTCGTCCTTCATCCGGCCGATGTGGAGCGCGACGAGCAGGCCGCGGTTCAGCTCGAGCGCCATCTCGGCAAGCTTCTGCTGGGTCAACTGGTAGCCCGCGATCGGCTTGTCGAAGACGATCCGCTCCTTCGCGTACTCCAGCGCGGCCTCGAAGCAGGCGCGCCCGGCGCCGACGGCGCCCCAGACGATTCCGTAGCGCGCCTCGTTCAGGCAACTGAGCGGGCCGCGCAGAGTGTCAATCTCGGGGAAGCGGCTCTCCTCCGGCACGCGCACGTCGGCAAGGACGAGCTCCGACGTGACGGAGGCGCGCAGCGAGAGCTTCTTGTGGATCTCGGGCGCCGTGAAGCCGGGCGTTCCCTGCTCGACGAGGAAGCCGTTGATCGCCCCGTCCTCGGTGCGCGCCCAGACGGTGGCGACGTCGGCGATCGTGCCGTTCGTGATCCACATCTTGGCGCCGTTCAGGATCCAGTCGGAGCCGTCGCGGCGCGCGGTCGTGCGCATCGACGCCGGGTCGGAGCCGGCGTCCGGCTCGGTCAGGCCGAAGCAGCCGATCGCCTCGCCGGTGTGCATCGGCGGCAGCCAGCGTCGCTTCTGCTCCTCGGAGCCCCATTTCCAGATCGAGAACATCGCCAGCGACCCCTGCACGGAGACGGCGCTGCGGACGCCGGAGTCGCCCGCCTCCAGCTCGAGGCACGTGAGCCCGTAGGCGACGGCGCTCGCGCCCGGGAGGCCGTAGCCGTCGAGGTGCATCCCGAAGAGGCCGAGCTTGCCGAGCTCGGCGATCAGCTCGCGCGGCAGGATTCCCTGCTCGAACCAGTCGCCGACGTCGGGCAGCACGTGCTCCCGTACGAAGGCGCGCACGGTGTCGCGAATCGCCCGCTCCTCGTCGTCGAGGAGGGAGTCGATCGCGAGGAAGTCGAGCGGGTCGAGTACGGGCTTCGTGCTGACGGCCATGCGCGAATCCTAGAGAAAGACGGAGCTTGTGTTGAATCAACACAAGCTTTCTCCGTTCGGCCCTTTTCCGCGCCGCGAGGCCGTTGGGTCGAGCCCGAAGAGCGCTTGTGTTGAAACAACACAAAGTCGGCTCGTCCGCGCCGTCGGGACGGTCGCGGGCACACTGCTCGCGTGGCGGGGGAGATGCCGAGCGGGCTCGTGTTGGAGCCGGAGCTGATCGACGAGGCCGAGGAGCGACGGCTGCTCGCCGGCTTTGACGAGCTCGCTTTCCGTTCGGTCGTCCACTCGGTTCCACCGACGAAGGAGCTCCGCTACTCCGTCACCTTCCGCGATCTGCGCGGATGATCGCCACAGTCGCGTCCGCGCTCTCGCTCCTGCTCGCGGGCGCGTCCGCCGAGGCCG
>JBDSOJ010000155.1:0-5263 GCA_039914895.1 Gaiellaceae bacterium | reverse complement strand
GCGTGCAGATCTGGTAGTTGACGATCTTCCCGTGATCCATCACGAGGTGATGCGAGAGGAAGCCGCGTCCGGCACCCCAGAAGCCGACGCCGACGCGCTCGTCCTTCGGGATGTGCCGCTCCAGCTCGTCCGGCGGGATCGCAGCGACCTTCCGCTCGCCCTGCTTGAACAGCTTGTATGCCTCGAGTAAACTCGCGAGCCCGACGAGCTGCGAGAAGACGTAGTGGTACGCGCGGCCGCGGTTCCGCTCGAACGCGTTCCAGACCTCCGGGACGTGCCATTCGCAGTGCATCTCGGGGGTGAGGCCCTTGGGCACGTTCAGCTTCATGCTCCGCCCAGTCGTCTCGATGAAGTCGTTCGCCGGCTGCTTCTGCGCCATCGAGGTCATGAAGAGGCGCGCATAGGCACCGGCCTCGACGACGTTCCGATCCCAACGCGGGGTGCAGGCCCAGGTGTACTTGTCCTTCCAGCTCTTCTCGCCGGGCTTCGGCAGCGTCTGCTTGTTCCAGGGGTGGTACGGGCTGATCGGGTCGCCGCGCGGGTCGGTCGCATAGCGGTCGCCGGCCCACTCCTCGTAGTAGGAGTGCTCGACGAACTCCTCGAAGCCGATGTTGATGTCCGTGAGCCGCGTGGTCACGAGCTCGCCGTCGATCACGACGCCGGGGGTCGACCAACGGCGCTCACCCCAGTCGTTGCAGTCCGCGTAGCTCGAGTTGTAGGCGTGCGGGTCATCCCAGAAGCCGGTGTCGATCAGGCTCATCGGACGCGCGCCCACCATTTTGTAGCGCTCGTCGCAGGTGTAGAAGAAGTCCGGGATCTCATCCCAGACCGCGAGCATCCGCTTCGCGTAGTCGAAGATCCGCCCGAGCTTGGAGTGGTACTCGTTCAGCGTCTGGAGCGAGACCGTCGAGGAGACCCCACCTGGGACCACGGTCTGCGGGTGCGGGTACTTGCCGGCGAGGATCACGAACATCTCGCGCGAGATCCGGGTGAACTCGAGCCCCTCGCGGTAGAGCGAGCCGGTCAGCGGGTTGAGCGCGGTCATCAGCTCGGCCATCGTCTTGAAGCCGTGGTGCTCGACGCCCTTGCACTTCCATTCCTTCGCCTTCGGCCAGAGCTCAGGGTTGACGGCCTTGACGACCGCCTCCGAGTAA
Source organism: Gaiellaceae bacterium (assembly GCA_039914895.1). GTDB lineage: Bacteria > Actinomycetota > Thermoleophilia > Gaiellales > Gaiellaceae > Gaiellasilicea. The sequence goes on along the minus strand of JBDSOJ010000155.1, from coordinate 4,109 downwards.
TCGGGCCCGGCGAGCAGGTAGAGGTGGAGCGGGTTGTCGTAGCCCATCTCCGCCGACTCCTGCATGTTCCGGATCACGGTCCCGAGCGGCGGCACCTCGAGCCCCATCGCCATCTCGATCGCGTAGGCCGAGCAGTGTGCGTGGACGCCGCCGCAGACGCCGCAGGCGCGTGAGGAGATGAAGATCGCGTCGCGCGGGTCGCGGCCCATCAGGATCACCTCGTAGCCGCGGAAGAGCGTCGCCTGGGAGCGCGCGTCGAGGTAGCGGCCGCTGTCGAGATCGGCGACGACGTTGACGGCGAGCGCGCCTGCGACCCGCGTCACCGGGTCCATGTTCAGATCCTTGATGTGACCGTTCCGCGCAGTCAGCCGCTTGATCTGCTCCTCGCGCTCGGCGTCCGTCATCGCGACCTCGGGCCGCGTCACGGTCACCGAATACGGATCGGGGATTCCGCCGACGAGCCGCGCAGCGCCGTTAGCGTCGAACTCGACCGGCAGGTTCTTGAAGCACACGTCAGGAATCCTCTCGTTTGGTCTTGCCCCATTCGCCGCCCGAGTCCTTGCCCGCGTCCCCGTGCCGCCGAATCGCGTCGTAGACCTTGTGCCCTGCCTTGCTCAGCGTCCCCGGTTCGGCGCGCTCGGCGGACCAGCCGCTCGGGACCTCTCCCTCGACGTCCCAGCGCACCTCGCGGTTTAGATGATCGTTCGAGAACATCCGCAGCGGCCTGACGATTCGGCCAACGGCAGTCGAGGCGAGCGTCGAGAAGTGCGATCCCGGCGGCGCCTTGTGGAAGGGGGTGAACTTGTCCGGGAAGCCGGGCATCGTGCAGCCGATACAGGCTCCGCCGGCGTTCATGCAACCGCCCGCGTGGTTGATCGCCCCGCGCGAGGTGATGTTGCAGTTGACGACCGGGCCCCAGCAGCCGATCTCGACGAGGCACTCCTTGTCGCCGAACTCGTCGGCGAAGGAGCCCTCCTCGTAGTAGGCGCCGCGGACGCAGTGGCGGTGGACGGTCTCGCCGAAGAGCCAGGCGGGGCGGCCGAGCTCGTCGAACTCCGGGAGGGGGCCGAAGCCCTGAAGGAAGTAGAGGATCGCAGCCACGGTCTCGGTGAAGTTGTCGCCGACCGGCGCGCAGCCCGGGACGTTCACGACGGGGACGCCGAGCGCGCTCCGGTACTCCTTGCCGAGGAAGTCCATCAGGCTCATTGCGCCCGTCGGGTTGCCGTGGGCCGCTGGGACTCCGCCCCAGGTGGCGCACGTGCCGATCGCGATCGAGGCGGCGGCGCCCGGAGCGAGGCGCGCGACCCACTCGTCGGTCGAGACGGTCCGCAGCTCGCCGTCCGGGCCCCAAGGCTCCTCGCCCTGCCCCGACCAGTAGCCGCCGAGCGAGTGGACGAGCGTCTCGTCGCTGATCGAGCCTTCGAGGATGATCACGTAGGGCGCGTCGAGCTCGCCCTTGAGGGCGTCCTCGTGGGCGCGCAGGTAGGCGGGGCCCGACTCGATGTTGACGACCGGGTGGTGGAGGATCACGCGCGGCAGGCCGGGATGGGCCCCGAGGAGCAGGCTCTCGACGCTCGGTGCCTGTGCGCCCGTCACCGAGACGGTGCAGCCGTCGCAGCTCATCCCGGCGAACCAGAACGCGTGCACCTTCTCGAGCGGCCCGAGGCGGGAGGCGGGCCCGGCATGGGCCACCGGCTCGAGATAGTCTTCCATTGTCATCCGGGCGGGCATCCCGAAATCGCCGTTCGCTGCGTGGTCGTGGTAGCGGTCGACCGGCCCGATCAGATCGAGCAGCTTCTCGGCCGGAGTCTGCTTCGTCACCTTCGTCGCCACCCTTCGCCCCTCGCTCGCGCTGCGGACTACCCGGTAGATGTGTCCGGCATACTGCGGACGCTAACCTACCAAGTCAATCGGTGAGGAGGCTGGATGACGAAGACGTTCGAGTGCAGCCACGGCGGCGTCGTCTGTCGGGCGAAGATCGAGGGCGAGACCGAGGAGGAGGTGCTCGCGAAGGCGGTCGAGCATGCACAAAAGGTGCACGGCGTCGACCTCACCCAGGCGCAGACACTGGCTCGTTACGCGCAGAGCCTGATCCGCGACAAGGGCTAGTCGACGCTCTCCCCGGCGACGATGACGCCGTAGAGGATGTGGTCGGCGGCAACGAGAAGCCGCGAGACTATCTTTCGCTCCTCCGTGTGCTCGAGGCCGAGCAACGGGACGAGGCCCGTCTCGAACGCGGCCCAGATCGCGAGGCCGTATGCGGGACCGACCCAGCGCCCGCGGAGACGCGGCCGCACCAGGGCGCCGTAAACGGCTCCGGCGGCAGCGCCGTAGAGCCAGTGTCCGAGCTCCACCGCCTCGCCCCGCAGGCGCTCGGGCACCCGCTCGAGCGCGGGCCGGAAGACCTTTGCCTGCTCGGCCATGACCTCGGGCGGCGTCTCCTCGAGCAGGCCGAGCCCGACCGACAGCCGTCTGAAACCGGTCATCGCCATCGCCGCGACGACGCCCCGGGCGGCATCCCGGCGTATGTCGGCCCTGCCCATGCGTTAGGCTGTGCCCGGTAAGTGCGGAATGCATGCAGAGGCCTGGAGGCTGCGCGTGGTAGCCGTCTCGACGACAGGGTGGTGGGTGATCGGCTCCGTCCTCGGAGCGGTAGTGATCGCGCTCGTCGCCGCGCTCCTGATCGCGATCATCCTCCTCGGCCGCCGGATCGTCGGCCAGGCGGGCGCGATCGTCGCAGCGCTCGACGGCGCCCAGGCGAACACGGCGGCGCTCTTCGACGTCGCATCCACGAACCACGACCTCATGCGGATCACCCGCGACCTCGGTGCCGTCCGCAAGGAGGTGTCCGGGACGTGATCGTGCTGGCCTGGATCGGTCTTGCGCTCGGCCTCGTGGTCGCGAGCGTCGTCGTCCTGCTCTTCAGCAAGATCATGCGGCCCGCCCTCGAGATCGAGCGCTACTCCCGCGACATCCTCGACGCCGGCCTCGGGATCACGCGCAACCTCGACGGGGTCGACGAGGCGGTCCGGACGCGCGACCTCGCGACGGCCGTCCCCGGACTCGCCGTCGCCTACCTGCAGAAGCTTGGGAAAGCCTGATGGGCCTGCTCGCCCTTTCGAACGGCGTCGAGCTGGCCTGGGGGCTCGGAATCGCGGTCGGGCTCGTCGTTGCGGTCGTCGTCTGGACGCTCCTCGAGCTGCTCCGGCGGACCGTGAACGACGTGGAGACCGGCGCGACCGCGATCTGGACTGCGGGCAAGCTCGTCGCCCAGAACACTCAGACGACGCATCTCCTCCAGACCACCAAGGCCCGCGGCGGCGACCTCCTCGCCGAGCTGGGTGAGCACGCCCGACTCGCCGAAAGGAGCCACCCGTGAAGACCGTCCTGATCATCGCCACGCTCGTCGAGCTCGTCCTGCTCGTCGTCGTCCTTGCCGTCTACCTCGTCCTGATCGCCTCGACCCTGCGCAAGGTCTCGAAGACGCTCGGACTCGTCACCTTCGGCGTGCGCGCGATCGAGAAGCAGACCGCGCCGATCGGCCCGCTACTCGGTGAGATCAACGGCGCCCTGGAGCAGGTCGCCGGGGCGCTCGAGGGGATCGTCGGGCCGCAGCGCGCTGCGGCCTCCGAGCCGGTGATGGAGCCCGTAGTCGGGCCCGCGTCCGAGTCGCTCTAGCGGGGGCCCGCGATGTGCCTCGGGATCCCCGCTCAGATCGTGGAGCTCGTCGACCGCGAGCACCACATCGCCAAGGCGGAGGTCTCGGGCGTGCGCCGGAACGTCAACATCGGCCTGCTCTCCGAGGGGCCGGACGCCGTCGGCGTCGGCGACTGGGTCCTGATCCACGTCGGCTTCGCCATGTCGAAGATCGACGAGGAGGAGGCGCGGTCGACCCGGGAGTTCCTCGAGCGGCTCGGCGATCCGTACGAGGAGGAGCTCGCAGAGCTGCGGGCGAGCGCGATCGAATGACGCCAAACGCTGGGCGTTTGGTCAGGAAGATCGAGGAGCGCGAGCGGGTGCTCGCCTCCTTCCTCGACGAGAACGCGGACGCGCTCGGGCTTGCGTGCCATGCGATGGCGCGCTCGTTCGCCGCCGGAGGGACCCTCGTC
>JBDSOJ010000149.1:0-6739 GCA_039914895.1 Gaiellaceae bacterium | reverse complement strand
TTCTCTTCTCGTTCGCGATCGCGATCGGGTTCGCGTTGATGCTCTTCAAGGTGACGCCGGCGCTGATCACGAGCTGGCTGCCGATCGACACCACCGGAGCGTTCGTCGTGATCGAGGGCGCCATCCGCGTCGCCATCTTCCTGGTCTACCTGCTGCTGATCTCGCTCCTCCCCGACCTGCGCCGCGTCTTCCAGTATCACGCGGCCGAGCACAAGGCGATCAATGCCTACGAGGCGGGCGGAGAGCTGACGCCGGAGAACGTGCAGAAATTTAGCTTGCTCCATCCGCGTTGCGGAACAGCGTTTTTGCTCTGGGTGATGGTGATTGGCATCTTCGTGTTCGCGTTCGTCGGGCAGCCCGCCTGGTACTGGCTGATCCTGAGCCGGATTCTGCTGCTGCCGGTGATCGCCGGGATCGCCTACGAGCTGATCCGCTTCGCCGGCAAGCATCAGAGCAACCCCGTACTGATGGCGCTGCTCGCGCCCGGGCTCTGGCTGCAGCGGCTGACGACTCGGCCGCCGACGCTCGACCAGATCGAGGTCTCGATCCGCGCGCTCCAGGAGGTGCTCCGCCGTGAGGGTGGGATCACGCCGGAGGAGCGCAAGGTCGAGGTCATGGCCTAGTGCCCAGGATCCAGCGGCAGGCGGAGGTCGCGTGGGAAGGCTCGCTCTCGCGGGGGTCAGGCGTCGTGAACGCCGGCAGCGGGGCGTTCCAGCTGCCAGTCGACCTGCCCTCGCGGATCGGCGATCCGGGCGGCAAGACGAGCCCCGAGGAGCTCCTCGCCGCCGCGCACGCGAGCTGCTACGTGACCTCGCTCGCGGGCGAGATCGCGAAGGCAGGCGGGACGGTCCAGGGCCTCGACGTGACCTGTGCGGTGACGATCGACGAGGTCGCAGGCAAGGGGCATCGGGTCGTCGCCTCGGAGATCGACGCCCGCGGCCGCGCCGAGGGGATCGACCACGCCGGCTTCGAGCGCGCCGTGCGTGCCGCCGACGAGGGCTGCACCCTCTCGAACCTCATTCGCGCGAGCGCTTCCGTCAGCGTCCGCGCCAAACTCGAGAGTTAGGAGGAACGGTGGCGGATCGGCGTGCATCGGTGACGTGGAAGGGCGACCTGATGAGCGGTCCCGGGACGATCGACGAGGTCGGCTCGGGCGCGTTCGGGCCGCGGCTCATGCCGCCTGCTTGTCGATTGCCCTTTCGGGTGGCCTCGCGAAAGCGGGCAACCCTCCTGAGCGGCTGCGAGCCTCCGCGACGATCACGTTCGTGCCCGGGACCGGGATCACGAAGATCGCGCTGACTGTTCGCGGCAGCGTGTCCGGGCTCGACGCGGACGCCTTCCGCGAGGCGGCGGAGGACGCGAAGCAGAACTGCCCGGTTTCGCAGGCGCTCGCCGGCGTCCCCGAGCTCACGCTCGACGCTGGGCTCGAGTAGGCACCGGGCTCGACACCTAGAGCTCGAGCGCCAGTCCCCACTCGTGGCTCGAGTCGGGGTCGTCGTGGACCCGCTCGCCGACGACGCGGGCACCTGCGCGCCGGTACAGCCGGTGCGCGTCCTCGAAGCGCTTGTCCGACCAGATCTCGAGCCGGTCGTGGCCGCGCCGGCGCGCCTCGTCGGCGACCGCCGCGAGCAGAGCCGAGCCGGCACCCGTTCCACGCGCGTCGGCCAGGACGTAGAGCCGCTCGAGCGAGCCGTGCTCCGAGAGCCCGGCCGTACCGACGATCCGGCCGTCGAGCTCGGCGACGAAGAACGCCGGGTACGCCGCCTCGACGTCGCGCAGGTCGGCGTGGTAGCCGTCCTCGTCCCAGGTGAATCCGTACTCGGCGAAGACGGCCCGCACGACGGCCGCGGCGGCGCTCGAATCGGCCTTGCGGGCTGGGCGCACTCGAGCGGGCGTGGCTAGCATCGTCCCATCATGACCACCCCGATCGAGAAGCTGATCGACGATCTCGAGCGCTCGTACACCGAGGTGCAGGAGCGCATGTCCGACTCCTCGGTCTACAACGACCGGCGCGAGGCGGCGGAGGTGGGGCGGCGACTGAAGGAGCTCGAGACCCCGTACAAGCTCGCCCAGGAATGGCGCGTGATGCGGGAGGACGTCGAGGCGTCGCTCGCCGATCCCGAGCTGAAGGAGCTCGTGGCCGAGTCGGAGCGGCGCCTCGCCGAGCTCGAGGAGGAGCTCAAGCTCGCCCTCGTCGAGACCGACCCGGCCGACCAGAAGGACGTGATCGTCGAGATCCGCCAGGGCGTCGGCGGCGACGAGGCCGCGATCTGGGCCGGCGACGTCCTGCGGATGCTCACCCGCTATGCCGAAAGCCGCGGCTTCAAGACCGAGCTGCTCTCCGCGAACGAGAGCGACGGGGGCGGCTTCAAGGAGGTCGTGCTCGGCGTCAAGGGCGACGGCGCGTACTCGGTCTTCAAGTACGAGGGCGGTACGCACCGCGTCCAGCGCGTCCCCGAGACCGAGTCGCAGGGCCGCATCCACACGTCCACAGCGACGGTCGCGGTGATGCCGGAGGTCGAGGAGCTCGAGGTCGAGCTTCAGGACAACGACCTCAAGATCGACGTCTACCGCTCGACCGGCCCCGGCGGCCAGAGCGTCAACACGACCGACTCGGCCGTCCGGATCACCCATCTGCCGACCGGAATCGTCGTCGCGATGCAGGACGAGAAGTCGCAGCTCCAGAACAAGGCCAAGGCGCTGCGCGTCCTGCGCGCGCGCATCTACGAGGCGGAGCGCGAGCGCCAGCAGGCCGAGCTCTCGGCGACGCGGCGCTCGCAGATCGGCTCCGGCGAGCGCGCCGAGAAGATCCGCACCTACAACTATCCCGACAGCCGCGCCACCGACCACCGTGTCAAGGTGACGCTCAACCTCGAGAAGGTGCTTCCGGGCGGGCTGGGGGAGTTCACCGAGGCGCTTCAGGCGGAGGATCGCCGCAGAGCGCTCGAGGAATGAGCGCTCGAGGAGTGAGCGCGGCCACCCTGAGCCTGGGCGACGTGCTGCGCCGCGCGTCGGATCACCTCGGCAAGACCTCGGAGACCGGGCGACTCGACGCCGAGCTGCTGCTCGCCCACTCCCTCGGCCGCCGCCGCATCGAGCTGTACACCGACTTCGACCGGCCTCTGAGCTCCCAGGAGCTGGACGCCTACCGCGAGCTCGTCGCCCGCCGCGCGCGCCGCGAGCCGGTCGCCTACATCCTCGGCGAGTGGGGCTTTCGCCGGCTCACGCTGGCTGTCGACCGCCGTGCCTTGATCCCTCGGCCGGAGACCGAGATCGTCGTCGAGCGCGCCCTCGCCCATCTGCGCGGGCTCGACGGGCCCGCCGTCCTCGACGTCGGCACGGGGACGGGCGCGATCGCGCTGGCGATCGCCGACGAGCATCCGGGCGCCCGCGTGACCGGGATCGACGTCTCACCCGATGCGCTCGAGCTCGCCCGCGAGAACGCGGGCCGAACCGGGCTTGCGATCGGGTTGCTCCAGCACGACCTGCGCAACGGCCTTCCCGGCGGGCCGTACGAGCTCGTCGTCTCGAACCCGCCCTACGTCGAGCCCTCCGACGTGGAGACGTTGATGGCGGACGTGCGCGACTACGAGCCGCACCTCGCCCTCGTCGGCACCGGCGCGACGGAGGCGGTCGCGCGCGCGGCGATCGACGTGCTCGTCCCCGACGGCCGGCTCGTGCTCGAGGTGGGGGACGGGCAGGCGCTCGCGACGGCGGCGCTGCTCGCCGAGCTCGGCTACGGCGACGTGATCACGACGCCCGATCTGGCCGGGCGCGACCGCGTCGTCGAAGGCCGGCGTGACTGACGTCGACGACGCAGTCGCTGCGATCCGCGGCGGCGAGCTCGCGATCGTCCCGACCGATACCGTCTATGGCCTGGCGGCGACGCCGTACTCCGAGGCTCCCGTCCGTCTGCTCTACCGTGCGAAGCGACGCGGTGGGCAGCAGCCGACTGCGCTCGTGGCGTCCGACCTCGAGGTGCTCTTCGAGTGCGTGCCGGAGCTCCGAGGCAAGGCGGAGCGGATCGCGGAGACGCTGCTACCCGGCCCGTACACGCTGATTCTGCCGAACCCGGCGTGCCGTTTCCCCTGGCTGGTGGGCACGCGTCCGGATGCGATCGGCGTCCGCGTGCCCCGGCTCGACGGCGTCGGGCGCGAGGTGCTGATGCGGGTTGGTGCGCTCGTTGCCACGAGCGCAAACCTCCCCGGCGGCCGCGATCCCCGGACGCTCGCCGACGTGCCCGAGGAGCTGCGAGCGGCAGCTGCCGCGCTTGTCGACGGCGGCGAGCTCCCCGGCACGCCCTCGACCGTGATCGACTTCACGGAAGCGGAGCCTCGAGTGCTGCGCGAAGGTGCCGTTCCGGCCGGGGAGGCGCTCCGGGCCGTCGCGTCGGTGCTCTAGCATCGGGAAGTCGCCCCGCGAAGGAGGAACGGCAATGGCCGTCGCCCAGGAAACGCTCGACCAGCTCCGCACCGCGGGACTGGAGGAGATCGATCCCGACGTCGCCCGGCTGCTCGCCCGCGAGCTCGAGCGCCAGCGCAACCAGATCGAGCTGATCGCCTCCGAAAACTTCACCTGGCCGAGCGTGCTCGAGGCCGTCGGCTCGGTCCCCACGAACAAGTACGCCGAGGGCTATCCCGGCAAGCGCTACTACGGCGGCTGCGAGGTCGTCGACGAGATCGAGCAGCTCGCGATCGACCGTGCCAGGGAGCTGTTCGGCGCCGAGCACGCCAACGTGCAGCCGCACGCCGGAGCACAGGCGAACATGGCCGCGTACTTCGCGCTCCTCCAGCCGGGCGACACGATCCTCTCGCTTCGACTCGACCACGGCGGCCACCTCACCCACGGGCTCAAGGTCAACTTCTCGGGGCGGCTCTACACGATCGTCCACTACGGCGTCTCGCGGGAAACGGAGCTGGTCGACTACGACGAGGTGCTCGAGCTCGCGAAGGAGCACCGCCCGAAGCTGATCGTCTGCGGTGGCTCCGCCTATCCTCGCACCGTCGACACGGCCGAGTTCCGCAGGATCGCGGACGAGGTCGATGCGCTGCTCATGTGCGACATGGCCCACTTCGCCGGCCTCGTCGCCGCGGGGTTGCACCCGAACCCGGTCGAGCACTGCGACATCGTCACCTCGACGACGCACAAGACTCTCTCCGGCCCGCGGGCGGGGTTCGTGCTCTGCCGGGGCGAGCACGCGCAGGCGGTCGACCGGGCGGTCTTCCCGGGCATGCAGGGCGGGCCGCTCGTGCACGTGATCGCGGCGAAGGCAGCGTGCTTCCGGATCGCCGCGTCCGCCGCGTTCCGCTCCTATCAGGAGCAGGTGCGCGCGAACGCAGACGCGCTCGCCGACGAGTTGATCGGGAACGGGCTCGACGTCGTCACCGGCGGCACCGACACGCATCTGCTCCAGCTCGACCTGCGCAGGTCCGACTGGACGGGCAAGGACGCCGAGGAGCGGCTACACGAGGTGAAGCTGACCGTGAATCGCAACACCGTCCCGTTCGACGAGCGGCCGCCCACGGTCGCGTCCGGCGTGCGAATCGGGACGCCGGCCGCGACGATGCGAGGCTTCGACGAGGAGGACTTCCGCGAGGTGGGCCGGATCATCGCCGGAGCGCTGCAGCATGAAAGTGCCGGCGAGGCCGACCTGGGCGAGCTCTGCGACCGCGCCGAGGCGCTCTGCGCGAAGCGGCCGCTCTACCCGGGCTTCCGCGGCTACACGACCTACGCATGAGCCGCAGAGTCACCGAGGTGACGCATCCGCTCGTGCAGCACAAGCTCTCCTACCTCCGCGACAAGGAGACGCCGACCGTCCACTTCCGCAAGCTCGTCAACGAGCTGACGCTGCTGCTCACCTACGAGGCGACGAAGGATCTGTCGACCGAGCCGGTCGAGATCGAGACGCCGCTCGAGCGGATGCAGGCGCAGCGGATCTCCGGGAAGAAGGTCGCCGTCAACCCGGTGCTGCGGGCGGGCCTCGGGATGCTCGAGGGCGTCCTCTCGCTGATCTCGAGTGCGCGCGTCGGCTTCATCGGCCTTTACCGGGACGAGGAGACGCTGCAGCCCGTCGAGTACTACGTGAAGCTTCCGGACGACCTCTCCGAGCGGGACGCGATCATCCTCGACCCGATGCTCGCGACCGGCAACTCGAGCGCCGCGGCGGTGGCGGCCGTCAAGGCGGCGGGGGCACGTTCGGTCACGCTCATCTGCATCGTTGCGGCCCCGGTCGGGATCGAGCGTGTGCACGACGAGCATCCGGACGTCCACATAGTCTGCGCGGCGATCGACCGCGAGCTGAACGACAAGGGGTACATCGTGCCGGGCCTCGGAGACGCAGGCGACCGGCTCTACGGGACGAAATAACCGCTCGTGAATGCGCTTCGGGACAGTCCCGAGGTTCTCTACGGGGCGATCGCCGCGTTCGTGATCGTGATCCTGCTGACGCCTGCGGTCGGCGGGATGGCGCGGCTGCTCGGCGTCGTCGACCGGCCGGAGGCGCGGCGGCTGAACCCGAACCCGATCCCGCGGCTCGGCGGCCTCGCGATCTTCTTCGGCATCTTCGTGCCGGCGCTCGCGTTCCTCGAGCTCGGGCGCGAGACGCGCGGCGTCCTGCTCGGCGCGGCCGTGGCGACGGTGGTCGGCTCGATCGACGACTTCCGCGTGCTCAGGCCGGGCCGCAAGCTCGCCGGCCAGATCGTGGCGGCGGCGATCCCGCCCTTCTTCGACGTCTGGATCG